>JAFGHC010000013.1 GCA_016939335.1 Candidatus Saganbacteria bacterium | reverse complement strand
GGTTCCCTATTCAAAATCACACAAAATCTCCGCTGCCACTTCCTGGCCATCGATTTTTGCTTTAACTACAGGGATTAATCAACTTTGTGGCTTAAATTTTGGGGAATGTCCTGATTAATATGTTTCGTTCCAGTAGGTATTGGTGATCGTGGCGGTCACCGACTCGGACGAGAGCCCCTGCGGGGCGACTTGCGGCAGGATCCCTTCGTTCTGGATGATCGTCGAATTGTTGTAAAAGTTCCCGACGTCCGAGAAGACCCCGGTCCCTTCCAGCGTCGAATTGCTGTAGATCTCGAAGAACTTGGCGTAGACCAGCCCTTTCAGGTAAGAATTATTGTAAGCCACCAGGCCGCCGTACGGCACCAGGAGGGACCCCTCGATCCGGTTGTTGCCGGTGAGGGCGACGGCCCACTGGCCGTCGACGGATGGAGCTGATGAAGATTTGGAATAGACCCAGGCGTCGGTGGTGATGACGGCGGTTGCGTCCATGGCGATCTTCCCCTGAACGATCACTTCGACTGTCCCTTTCATGCTGCTGGTGTCGTGCATCTGGAGGTCGCCTTTGATAAGGACATCGACGTTGCCGGTAACCTTGGAAGTGCTACCCATCGCGAAGAGACCGTTACAGCAGATCGTTCCCGGCCCGGTGATCGAGTAATTCCCCCACAGGCCGACGTCGGTGTATTGCCAGGTCCCATTGGCCAGGGATTTACTTGAATAAAGCCCCGAAGTCCCGGTGCCGACTTTGCCCAGCATCGTATTATAATAAGTGTTGCTCCAGACGACGTTGTCGATACCGCCGATCGCCTCCCACGAGGCGTAATAGTTGGGGATGCCGCCCGGGGAGGAGGGATTGATATAAGTGCTTTTGATCACGCCGCCGCTCTGGGCGGGGGGCGGCCGGGTGCCGTAGATGACGATCGGCCCGTAATAGTAGAAATCGCCGATTATTTTGGCGGTGTCGTAAATATAGAGCGTGTTGCCGACGCTGCCGGGGGTGCCGGCGTAAACGTTGTAATCGGCGAACTCGCCGAGCGAGGAGGACTCCTTGTGAAAAGAGGCCGTGACCGTCCGGCTGACGCCGTTGACCGTGCCGGTCGATTTGACCGTAACGTCGCTCTCGCTGATGCTTTCGTAAGTGATCGAGAAAGTGCCGGGGGAAAAAGTGACGGGACCGAACTTTTTAAGCGCGCTCCCCGACCAGTTGGCGGTGGCGGCCAGCGAGGTGGCGAGGGTGAAGCGGACCCCCGCCTCGGCCACGTTGAGCGCCCTGACGCCGTTGTAGTTCTGGATCGTCGAGTAGCTTTCGCTGGCAAGCAGGGAGGCGAGCTCCACCCCCAGGACCGTGAAGACCACGATCACGAAGATGGCGGCGACCAGCATCTGTCCCCGTTTAGAGCAGGTCATAGGCCCTGATCCTCGCGCCCGACTCCAGCGTCGCGCGCTGGCTGCCGGCGACCATGGTGAGAGTGATCCGCACGCTGCGGACGTTGCCGGGGGCCGTCGCGATCGCTTCGTTCGTATCGAGGTAAGTGAAACGCAGCCCTTCGGGGCTCCCCAGCCCGGTGGCCAGGATGTCGCTCGTGCCGTTGTAGATCCGGTAGAGCGTGGTGCCGGTCTGCCGGAAATCGATCGTATTGCCGTCGATATCGGTGAAATAGATCTCGGCGGTCGCCTTGGTCGTGAGCGTACTGATGTCCTTGATCTCGGCGACCATCCGGTTCATCGCGTTTTGCGAGATCTTGACGGCGTCCTGCCGTCCCGAAACATAGACCCAGAGGTTCATGGCCGAGACGATGAAGTTGCCGATGCCGAACGAAAGGACGGCGAGCAGCGTCAGGACCGTGACCGCTTCGATCAAAGTGTAACCTTTTTTATAACCCACTGTATTTTGTCACCATACTGCTGATTTCGACGGTGCCGCCCATGCCGAGCGCCCCGCCCCAGACCCGCACTCTGACGCTCTCGAGCGACGCCCCCCTCGGCCCGGCGCCGGGATAGCCGGTGGTCACGTTGGTCACGATGATCTGGTAGCGGTAATTTTTCAGGCTGGCGGTCTCAAAAGTGGACGGGCCCTTGCTGGTGATGCTGTACCCCCGCGTCAGGTACTCTTCCAGTTTCCCCTGGGCGAGATAGACTTTGGCGTTAATGTCCTCGACGCGCACGTTGCGCGGCGCCAGCGTGACGAAGACCGCGATCAGCGAATAGAAAGCGATCGCCATGATCACCAGGGCGAGCGTCGTTTCGATCAGCGTCATGCCGGAGCGGGCGCCGCGCGGCCTCATTGCGAATAAATCCTTCCGGTGCGCGGCGTGACGCGCACCGTGCGCGCCCCCGCGCCGTTGCTCAAAGTAATGACGCTCTCCGCGGTGAGCGCCGCCGATGTCCTGTCCCGCCAGGGCGAACCGTCCGGTTTGAACTCGATCTTCGGGGCCCCGCCTTCGACCGTGACGGTTGCGATGTTCGTGCCGTAGAGGGAAGAGAGATTAACGATGAAGTTGGAGCGCTGGTCGGCCGGATCTTTGACCGCGGTATCGGCGGTGCCGGTGGTGGTGTAGACGGTGTAGCGTTCGGCGGCGGCCTCAAAACTGATCCCGTACCAGACGTCGGTGCCGGTCGCCATGTACTGGGCGTAGCGGGCGTCGGAAGTCAATTTGTCGGCGGCGGACTCCAGCCGGATCCGGTCGATCGCGCTCCTGATCGCCGAAATGACGGAGCGGGAAAGTATCATGACCACAACGAGCACCAGTACCAGTTCAATGAAGGTAAACCCCCTCGAATTTCGCACGCAGGAATTTTATCGTTTAACCTTCCCTTTGACAAGCCCCTGGCCGGACGAAATGGCATCCCGGTTCACTGCTGGTAAACGCGGCCGGTGCGGGGAGTGATCCGCACGGTCCTGGTGGCGGAGCCGTTGCTGAGGGTCACGACCGCTTCGCTGGTGAGCGCCGAACCGCCTCTGGAAAGATAAGGGGCGCCGGCCGGGCTGAAATAGAGCGAGTTCCCGCCGCCGGAACCGGGGATGGAGACGCTGGAAACGTACACGCCGGGGTAGCGGCTGCTTAAATTGACGTTCAGCGGCTGGGTGAGGTTGGCCGGGTCGCTGACGATCGTTTCGCCCGTGCTGTATGCCGCAAAAACATTATAAGAACTGATCTGGGGCAGAGTGGTCGTGGTGGTCGTGCCGGTGCCGGTGGTTGTGGTGGTCGTGGTCGTGGTGGTAGTAGTTGTCCCGCCGTAGGAGATAACATATGTTTCGGAGGCCGTTGCGCTGGTCGTCCAGAAAGTCCTCCAGGCCCTGGCCTTGATGGTCATGTTCGTGCCGTCGCCGCTGACCGAAATGGGCGACGAATAGACCGGCGAAGAGGTGGTCGGCGTGCTGCCGTCGGTCGTGTAGCGGATCGTCGAGCTGCTCGTCGAGCAGCTGATCGCCACGCTCTGGTCGCTGTCGTAAGTGTCGCCGACCGGGTTCATGGTCGGGGTGGCGACCGTCGCGGCGTAGGCCGGCGATTCGATCAAGGGGAGGTGAAAGCCGGGGCCGGCCATTTCATAAGCGGAAGCTCCGCCGCCGGTCGTGAAAGTGACACCGTACCAGACGGCGGTGCCGGTCGCCATGTTCCGGGCGTAGCGAAGGTCGGAGGTCAATTTGTCGGCGGCGGACTCCAGCCGGATCCGGTCGATCGCGTTGTTGATCGAGCCGATGACGGAAACGGAGAAGATCGCGACCACGACCATGACCAGCACCAGTTCAATGAAGGTGAACCCCCGCGAATTACGCATGCCGGAATTCTAGCGCTTGAAGTTTTTTTTTGCAAGCAGATATTGAAAGCAGACGAAAAGCGTCTGCAAACCATAGACGGCGCTGCGCCGGAAGTTGATCTCCGAAGCTTCGGGAAAGTAACGGCAGGGGACGGCGATCTCGCCGGCGCGCAGTCCGGCGGCGGCCGCCTCGGCCAGCACTTCGGTGTCAAAAACGAAATCGTCGGAATTCCGTTCGAAGGGGACCGTTTCCAGCAGGCGGCGGCTGAAAGCGCGGAAGCCGGTGTGGTATTCCGACAGATTCAGGCGGAAAGTCAGGTTCTCGGCCAGCGTCAGAAAGCGGTTGGAGACCAGTTTATAAAATGGCATGCCGCCGGCCACGGCGCCCCGCTTGCCGCCGCCGAGCAGGCGCGAGCCCATCATCAGGTCCTTCTCGCCCGCGGCGATCGGCGCGATCAGTTCGGGGATCTTGGTCGCGTCGTACTGCCAGTCGGGATGGACCATGACGACGATCCCGGCGCCGCGGGCCAGCGCTTCCCGGTACAGCATTTTCTGGTTGCCGCCGTAGCCGAGATTGCGCGGCGTCTTGAGCACGCGGATGCCGAGGCGGCGCGCGATCTCGACGGTCCGGTCGCTCGAGCAGTCGTCGCCGAGGAGCACTTCCGAGACGGCGTCTTTGGGGATGTCGCGGAAAGTTTTTTCCAGCGTTCTCTCGGCGTTGTAAGCCGGCATGATGACGATGACCTTGGCCATCTGTTTCAGAACCCCAGCTTTTTGTCGATGAGATAAAGCGGCCGCTGTTTGGTCTCTTCGTAGACCCGGCCGAGGTACTCGCCGATTACGCCAAGGAAGATAAGCTGGACGCCGCCGATGAAAAGGACCACCACCAGGACCGAGGCCCACCCCTCGATCGCCCGGCTGGTGAAAAATCTGATGTAGAGCGCGTATATAATGTAAAGGAAACTGAAACCCGCCGTGGCCAGGCCGAGGTAGGCGGCCAGCCGGAGGGGAAAAGCGGAGAATGAGGTCAGGCCGTCGAGCGCGAACGAGAACATCCGGCCGAACGGATATTTGGTGCGGCCGGCGAGCCGCGGCGCGGCGGTAAATTCGACGCAGCTCTGCCGGAAGCCGACCCAGCGGGTCAGCCCGCGCAGGAAACGCGCCCGCTCGCGCAGCTGTTTGACCGCGTCGACCGCCTGCCGGTCAAGCAGACGGTAGTCGGCGGCATTGGCCGGCAGGTTGATCCCGGAAATTTTATTGATCAGCCAGTAGAAGAGCTCGGCCGTCTTTCTTTTCAGCCAGCCGGCCCCGGCCGTTTCGCGCCGCAAGGTGTTAACGACCTGGCTGCCGGCCCGCCACTGTTTGACCAGCTCGGGGATCAGCTCGGGCGGGTGCTGCAGGTCGGCGTCGAGCGTCACCACGGCGCGGCCGGCCGCGTGGTCGAGCCCGGCCGAGAGGGCGATCATGTGGCCGAAGTTGCGGGAGAGGCTGACAGCTTTGACCCGCCGGTCGGCCGCCGCCCAGCGCTCGAGCTGGCCGAGCGAGCCGTCGCTACTGCCATCATCGACAAAAATGATCTCCGCGGGGAGGTTGAGAGAATTCAGGACCAGCGTGAGGCGGCGGTAGAATTCGGGCAGGCTTTCCGCTTCATTATAAACGGGAACGACGACCGACAGTTCGCTGCTGGCGTCCATGACTGGAAATTATAACAGATATCGCGGCGCCTGCTAAGCCGGCGAGGGTCAGCAGCGCGCCTAGATAGTCGTAAAAGCCCCGGCCGAAAACCAGCCGCACGTGCGTTTGCCGCGGATAGACGAGCATGAAAGAGGGGGCCACGAGATAAATCTTATCCGCCCCCTCGGCCCGCCAGTTGGGATGGTAGGAAACCTTGATCAGATGGGGGTAGCCGATCAGGTTGGTGTCGAAATCGATCGTGCCGCTGCCGAGCCGCTCGGTAATTACGGGGGCCGGGTGTGACAACGGAATGGCCGGCAGCTTTTGCCAGTCAGCGCCGCAGAGGGGGAAATGCTTAAGGTCGTTCGGCCCGGGCCGGCGGAGAGAGACAAGCGGCACGGAGAGGCGGTCGTCGCGTTTCCACCAATCATAAAAATCGCGGCGCCAGTTATTGGTGAACAGCAAGACCGGCTGGTGGTCAAGCGGCGCGACGTAACGGCCGCTGCTGCCGGTCAGCCGGTAGAGCTGATAATTGCCGAAAGCCGCCTCGAGTTTCAGGCCGGGGGTGGCGGCGGCCGCTTTTTTGGCCGCGGGCGAACGGGCGAGGTATTGCGTGACCCCAAAGAGCTTCAGGCGCGGCAGCGCCCGGGCCAGGTCAAGATGAGTGTATTGATACTGGGGGAAAGGGCCGGAAGAAAGTTGCGAGACCTGCGACTGGAGGTAAAAGACGAACGGCGCGCTCGGCGACGACTGCATGTAGAGCCCCTCGAGCGTGTCGCGCTGCGCGAAAAAGGGGAGCGACTCGAAAGCGCGCTCGGTGCCGAAGCGGTTATGCGACGGCGAGTGTTCATAGACGACGCGGCCGGGGCCGGTCCGCCGCAAATAACCGTTGATCTGCTGGAAGAGCGGCCAGTCGCGCTTTCCTTCAAAGCCGGTGTAATTCCATTCGATCCAGCTTTTAATGTATGTGACGTTAAAGCTTACCCAGAGCAGAATGGCGAGCAGGGTGACCGCCGCCAGCAGCGGTTTGGCGTTGAGCCGCCCGAGGAAGGCGAGCGGCAGCGTGGCGCCGAAGACCGCCAGGAAGATCTGGCAGAGCGGGATGAAGCGGATATCGAGCAGGCCGATACGGGGCCCGAGAAAATAAAAAATGAGGCAGAGCCCGGCCGAGTAAATAAAATACCAGCTGCGCCGGTCGCGCCGGTTCAACCAGAGCGCCGCCAGGCTTAAGACGAGGCCGGGGAAGAGAATGCGCGGCAGAACTTCCCGGAAGGAAGCGATCCGCCAGGCGGTGACGTATTCGGTGACATAGGGGAGCGTGCCGAAGAAGGGAACCAGCCAGAAGCCGAGCAGCAGAAAGCCGAGGCCGAAGACCTTGGCCAGATATTTCAGGTTGGCCAGCCAGGCGCGGCTGAAAAGAAAATAGCCGGCGAATAAAACGGCGGCGATGATGGCGTAGCCGTGGCTTAGACCGAGCAGGAGAACGAGTCCGGCGTTAAGCAGGACTTTATTATTTTCATTAATGCCGGAGTAGAGCGCGCCGAAAAATAGAAAAAGGAGGGAGCTGCCCAGGCCGTAAGAGAATTCGCCGGCCAGCGTGCTCGGGATGTTCGCTCCCCACATGCTGTTGGCTTCCATGAACAGGAAAGGGAGCGTGAGCGCGGCGCCGCAGACGGGGACCGGGAAAGGATATTTCAAAAGGCGGAAAGCGAGATAGACGCAGAGCGGCAGCAGGAAAATTCCGAGCACGGTGACCAGTTTAAACGCGATGGTGAGCGGCAGGATAAAGCTCAACAGGGCCATGAGGATGAAGGGGAGCGGGAAATAATGATAGAAGAGCGGGAAGCCGGCGTAATTGCCCGGCAGCCAGCCCATGATCCGGCCGGCGGGGAGCAGGGCCTCTTTCAGATAGACCGCCGTGTAATAGTGCGAGCCGGTGTCGCCGCCGGTCGTGATCGTCGGCGAGAAGAGATACTTCGGCTCGAAATAGCTTAAGAGGAAAAAAGCGATGAGCAGGAGCACGGCCAGGTCGGTAATTAATTGGAAACCGCGGGGCTCACGCGCAGATTCCCGCTTCATTTCTTGCCCCGGATAAATTGGGCGGCGGCAAAAAGGGCGGTCAGCAGCACCAGGCCCGCGCCGAGCCAGAGCGGATCGAGGCCCAGTAAGCGATGTTCGGCGCCGAGCTTGACCGTGGCCGGCACGAGCGCGGTGTAGTGCCGCCCCGCCGCGTCGAACTCGGCGGCGGCGTAGAGCTGGTAGACGCTCCCCGGCAAAGCGGAGAAATTGCTGACGGCAAATTCAACTTTTTGTTCGCCGCGCGGCGCCAGGTCGAGCGTGCGCACCGGCTCCGCCACCGTCAGCTCGCCCGGGGCAAGCAGCGTCACCCGCGCTTTCAGCCACCGCTCGCCCGGGTTTTTGAAAGTGACGGCCAGTTTCCCTGCGTTCGTGAAAGTCAGCGGCTGCGCCAGGCCGAAGAGCGGCGAGGTCGTGGCCTGGCCGCAGTCAAAAGTGCGGACGATGATCGGCGAGAAGGGATACTGGTTGGCATCGGTATAACGCAGGATGATGGTAAGCGGGTAAGTGCCGGGGACCGGCAGCGAGCGGGGGAGCGACTCCTCTGCCCGGTAGGTCGCGCCGACCGGCAGTTCCCCCAGTTTTTGACTGCGGACTTCCCGGCCCGCGGCCGCCACGGACGCCTCGACATTGTAGGCCGGTTCGTTGCCGGCGTTCCGCGCCGCCAGGCCGATCTTTAATTTATTCCCGGCCGGCTTGAGCGTGATCGTCGTCTTCAGGCTGATGAAGCCGGCAAAGACGGGAGCGGTGAGAAGGAAGAAGTAAGAAGTGAGAAGTAAGAAGAAAAGAGGCCGTTTCATTTTTCTCCCTGCCTGCCGGCAGGCAGGCCTTCGATCACGATCTTGCGGAAATCGGCGACCGAGAGGTAAAGTTTTTCCAGCGACTTGAGGAGCGCCAGCCGGTTGGCCCGCAGCCGCGGCTCTTCGTGCATGACAAGGACCTTATCGAAGAACCGCTCGATTGGCTCGGTCAGCTTGGCCAGTTCTCTGGCGGCCCCGGCCCACTGCTCTTTTTTTACCAGCTCGGCGACCGTCCAGTTGATCTTTAAATAAAGCTCGTGGAGCGATTTCTCTTCTTGGTCTGTCAGGTCGTGCTCGAGCACCTGTTCGCGGGGCGGCTCGGCGGCCTGTCCGCCGGCGGGCGCGACGATCCGGCTCAAGCGGTCGGCCGAAGCGACCACGCCGGCCAGCCACGGTTCTTTGGCCAGCGAGTTGAGGGCGGACGCTTTTTCGGCAACGTCGAGAATGTCGGTAAAGCCGGCCAGCGCGGCGTCGGCGACGTCGTAACGGGTCCCCCGCTCCAGGAGGAGCGGGCGCAGGCGGTTGGCGACGAAGGCCAGGAGCTCCTGCTTGATCCGCGGCAGGTCCTGATAGCCGGTCTCCCCTTTATTGAAGAGATAACCGAGAAAGGTCGGCTCGTAAAGTTTGTGCGCCCGGTCGACCGCGGCGGCCAGGTCGAAGTCCAGTTTCTTTTCCAGGACGATCCGAATGATGCCGTGAGCGGCGCGGCGCAGGCCGTAGGGGTCTTCCGAACCGGTCGGCATGTAGCCGGCGGAAAAAGCGCCGACGAGCGAATCAAGGCGGTCAGCCAGGGCGACGAGCGTGCCGGCAGCCGAGGCGGGCAGTTTATCATCGGCAAAGCGGGGGAGATAGTGCTCGTAGATCGCGGCGGCGGCTTTCGGTTCTTCGCCCGACAGCAAGGCGTATTCCCTCCCCATCGTCCCCTGCAGTTCGGGAAACTCAAAGACCATTTTGGTCGTCAGGTCGGCCTTGCACAGTTCGGCGGCCCGCCGCGCCGTCTTGATCTCCTGTTCCGGCGTGCCGCTCCGCTCCCCCAGCCAGACGGCCAGCCGGGCCAGCCGCTCGGTCTTGTTATAGATCGTCCCCAGCTTCTCCAGAAAAGCGACTTTCTCGAGGTCGGGGAGGCGCAGCTTGAGCGGGACCTTCTTGTCTTCTTCGAAAAAGAACCGCGCGTCGGAGAGGCGCGCCGAGAGGACCTTCTCGTTGCCGGCGATTACTTTAGGATTGGGGCAGTTGTCGGTCACCACCGCGAACCTGGGGAGGAGCTTGCCCTGGCCGTCGACCAGCGGGAAGTACTTCTGGTTCTTTTGCATTGAAGTGATCAGCACTTCCTGCGGGAGGCCGATGAATTCCGCTTTGAACCTGCCGGCATAGACTTTCGGGTTCTCGACCAGAAAAGTCACTTCGGAGAGGAGGTCGTCCGTGACGAGCGCCTGCGCGCCGGCTTGCTGCGCCGCCGCCCCGGCCGCTTTCTTGATCGCGGCTTTTCTCTCCGCCTGGTCGACGGCGACGCCGAGCCGGGCAAGCTGGGTTTTGTAAGCCTTAAGGTCCGCAACCCTCACCCGCTGGCTTTTAACCTGCCCCCCTCTCCCAGAGGGAGAGGGTTTGACGCTATAACGATGGCCGAAAGTTTTGTTGTCCGATTTAATACCGGCAAGTTCGAATTTTATCACTTTATTGTCGAGCAAAGCGACGAGCGAATGGATCGGGCGGATGAATTTGAAGTCGAGATCGCTCCAGCGCATCGCCAGCGGCTGGTAGAGGGAGCCGATGATCTCGGGGAAAAGGGTTTTGAGGACGTCGGCGGCCGGCTTGCCTTTGCGCACGACTCTGGCGTAGACGTAGTTGCGGTTGTTGGTTGTCCGGACGGTCAGGGAAGCAACGTTGATCTTCTGCGACCCGGCAAAGCCGAGCGCCGCCCGGGTCGGTTTCCCTTCCTTGTCAAAAGCGATCTCGGCGGCCGGGCCGCGGACCTCGTCGGTCTGGTCGGTCTGCTTGGCCGGCAGTCCCTCTATAAAAAGCGTCAGGCGGCGGCAGGTCCCGACGGTCGTCACGGCGGAAAAGGAAAGCCGTTCCCGTTTCAGCTTTTCTTCGGCCTTTTGTTTCAGGTCGGCGAGGAACTCCGGCATGAACCGGGCCGGGATCTCCTCGCAGCCGATCTCGAGCAGCGCGTTAGGCATTTTTGCCCTCACCCGCTGGCATGGAAGCCCGCCCCCCTCTCCCAGAGGGAGAGGGTAATACATTGATACTTTCGACATAAAGCTTGGCGCAAGCCCTGGCCAGCTTCCTGATCCGCAAAATGAAGGCCATCCGTTCGGAGACGGAGACGGCGCCGCGCGCGTCGAGGATATTGAACGCGTGCGAGCACTTCAGGATATAGTCGTAAGCCGGGATGACCTCGCCGTTCTTTAAGAGGCGCCCGGCCTCTTTTTCGTAGATGCCGAAGAGGAGCGCGACGGCTTCGACGTCGGCGGTCTCGAAATTATATTTTGACTGCTGGCGCTCCTGCGGCAAATAGATGTCGCCGTATTTGACCGTGCCGTTCCACTTGATGTCGTAGACGCTGTTGACGTTCTGGATGAACATCGCCAGCCGCTCGAGCCCGTAGGTGATCTCGACCGGCGTCGGTTTGCAGTCGAACCCGCCGCACTGCTGGAAGTAGGTGAACTGGGTGATCTCCATCCCTTCGGCCCAGACCTCCCAGCCCGTCCCCCAGGCGCCGAGGGTGGGGGACTCCCAGTTATCCTCGACGAACCGGACGTCGTGCCGGGCCGGTTCGATGCCGATGGCGCGCAGTGAGTCGAGGTACAGCTCCTGTATATTTAGCGGCGACGGTTTCATGATGACCTGGTACTGGAAGTAATGGAAGAGGCGGTTCGGGTTCTCCCCGTAGCGGCCGTCGGTCGGCCGCCGGACCGGGTCGATGTAGGCGATGTTGCACGGCTGGGGCCCCATCGCGCCGAAGAAAGTCGCGGGCGACATCGTCGCCGCCCCTTTTTCCACGTCGTAGGGTTGTCGGATGACGCAGCCCTGGTCGGCCCAGAAGCCGTTCAGCTCGGCCACGATCTGCTGGAAATTGAGCGGTTTCACGAACAGAATTATAGCATAAGGAAAATGTAGCGGCGACCTTTAGGTCGCCATTTGCTGGCCCAAACTATGTAGGGACAACGCTTGTCGTTGTCCGGGTTGCAACTTTCTAAAACATTCCCAGTTGTGTAACCGGGCCGCAGTGATCGTCGGGCGGCGATCCGATCATTCTGTGTTCGAAGTTGATAAGGATATTCTGTTTGTGCCCCAGTTCGTTGTAAACGACCCGGCCGAATGTGCCGATGCCGGCCGTGATCCCGGCTAATCTTTTAGGCGTATCCATGTCAAAGTGATTGGCCATGCCGGAAAGCCCGATGCGCAGGTTTTCGGGGCGGCCGTTGATGGCAGCCAGCGCAAATTGCAGCGGTTCGGCGAATTGTTCCGGGTAGTAAGTGTGGACCACCGCGCCAACCAGGCGGGCACAATCGACCAGCGCGATCGCCAGGCAGGTGGTTACTCTGACCGACCGTATAATATGAGGTGTTTCCGAAATGATGATCGACTCATCCGGCACCTCGAGAAGCTGTCCGCAGGGGGCGTTCCTTGGTATTCCCGTTACTTTTGATTCGGGGCCATACCATCCGTAGCAAGAAATGATCATCGACTTATCGGTGCTCTTCCTGACGGCCGGCAGGCGATACGGCAGCGAGCTATTTGCGGTTGGCGGTCTTACTGAATCGAGCATGAAAGTTCATCGTTAACTAATAACCGATATTTCAGTAGACTTAAGGGGGGTATGGGGGCCTGGAACCAGGGTCCGGTGATGGAATTTCGTCACTGCTGAGAATACAAGATTAGAGTCGTGAGAATAATTTTCCTGATTTTATAGCAAATTATTAGGCCGTTTTTTTGCTTCACCCCTGGCAATAAAATTGCTGGCGTTATAAAAAAGGGGGCGGAGCAAATGAATGAACTGGTACCGATCGAAAGGATAGAGAACAAAATTTATCTGATCAGAGGGCAGAAAGTGATGCTGGACCGGGATTTGGCGGAGCTTTATGGAGTGGCAACCAAGGCGTTGAAACAGGCAATAAATAGGAATAGAGAGAGATTTCCGGACGACTTCATGTTTGAGCTGGACAAAAATGAGTTTAATGAATGGAGGTCACAATTTGTGACCTCCAATTCGGATAAGATGGGCTTACGCTGGCGCCCTTACGCTTTCACCGAACAGGGAGTCGCTATGCTCTCGTCCGTTTTAAGAAGCAAGCGGGCAGTGCGAGTCAATATCGCCATCATGCGTGCTTTTGTCAAACTGCGCCGCCTGATCTCTTCTCATAAGGAATTGGCCCGCAGGATAGAATCTTTGGAGCAGAAACACGCAAAACATGAGATTGAAATGACAACAGTTTTCAAGGTCCTGAAGAAATTGATGGAACCGTCACCGGCTCCGCCGCAAAAGCGCATAGGTTTCCGCCCGGGCAGTGACTGAATTATTGGTGTGCCAATTTGGCACCTTATGTCCCCTGCTCGGCCCAATAAAGGAGGCGAAGACAATGAATGAGCTGGTACCGATCGAAAGGATAGAGAATAAAATATATTTGATCAGGGGGCAGAAGGTGATGCTGGACCGGGATTTGGCGGAATTATATGGAGCAGCAACTTTTAATCTGAATAAGTCGGTTAAAAGGAACACTACGCGATTTCCGGCCGATTTCATGTTTCAATTATCAAGGAAGGAATATGCGGCTTTAAGATTCCAAATTGGAATGTTAAAGAGAGGGCGGCATTCCAAATATTTGCCGTACGCCTTTACGGAAAATGGGGTGGCGATGTTGTCTTCCGTTTTACATAGCGAACGGGCGGTTCAAGTGAATATTAGCATCATGAGAGCGTTCACCCGTTTGCGCCATATTTTGTCCAGTCACAAAGAGTTGGCGCGAAAGATCGAGGCGTTAGAGAAGAAACATGACAAGCATGAGATCGAGATCGCCACTGTTTTCAAGGTGTTAAAGAAGCTGATGGAGCCGCCGCCTGCTAAGCCGGTAAAACGGATCGGGTTTGTGGCGTAGGCTATCCTGAATCTGGCGAGGTCTTGTGGGTCAACGTTGGGATTAAGAAGCAACTATTTGCTGGAAATTGAGCGGTTTCACGATTCAAATTATATCACGGGAAAGGGGATTTTCACCACTAAGGCGCGAAGGACGCAAAGTTCTCTAAGTAAGAGCTGAATTTCTCCCTTTGTGCCCTTAGTGTCCACGATTGGCGACAGGTCTTTTTACCTGCCTGCCGGCAGGCAGGTCGCAGGTTTCCAGCCAGTGTATGTACAAAGCCTGACGAAATTTCGGCGGCGCTCAAATATTTCTTGTTATTTTAACCGCAAAAATGATTTTGCGGGTCCTGGCAACAAGATTGCTGAATCTCTTGCCAGGAGGAAAACCAATGAATGAGCTAATACCGGTGGAAAGGATAGAACAGAGAATTTACCTGATCAGAGGGCAGAAAGTGATGCTGGACCGGGACCTGGCGGAGCTGTATGGGGTTGAGACATTTGTTTTGAACCAGGCAGTGAAAAGAAATCTGGGGCGGTTCCCGGAAGACTTTATGTTTTCCCTGGACAGACAGGAAATTATGAGGATATCACAAATTGTGATATCCTCCTCGATCAAATATGCGAAGCATGTTAATGCTTTTACAGAAAGCGGGGTTGCGATGCTTTCGTCTGTTCTACGCAGTGAGCGTGCTATCCGGGTCAACATCGCGATCATGCGGGCGTTCACCCGCTTGCGCCATATTTTGTCCAGTCATAAAGAGTTGGCGCGAAAAATTGAGGCGTTAGAGAAGAAACATGACAAACATGAGATCGAGATCGCCACTGTTTTCAAGGTATTAAAGAAGCTGATGGAGCCGCCGCCCGACAAGCCGGCCAAACGGATCGGATTCCGCACGGGAGATGGCTGAATCTTAAGGCGCCAATTTGGCGCCTTAAGTTGGGGCGGGCCCCGTTATTTGTCCTGCGCCTCTATTCGGCCAGCGCAAAAACAAAGAATATTTTTTTGTGGCCCTCGTCGTAAAGCTCGTAAGCGGCGGCCATTTTGTAGTTTTTCTCCTGGAGGTATTTCATCAGGGCCGGATAGGCCTTCATCGGGCCGATCATGTAGGAGAGCGTGTTGCGGATCGGGAATTCCGCGACCGCGCACCTGCTGGCGGGGAGCCGTTTGACCTTAAATTGCTTGAGCGCCCGCGCTTTGCGCAGGTCCTTGGCGCCGATCACCACGCCGCAATCGCTGCGCAGTTTGCCGGCGGGAACTTTAGAGGGATCGTCATAGTAAATGCCGAGCCCCTGGCCGGCCTTGATCCCCGCGGCCGTAACGGCTTTGTGGACCCGGGCGAAGACCGGGCCGGTCTGCGCGTAAGGGCCGGTGAAACTTTCATAAACGATCGTGTACGGCCCCATCTTGGCTTCGCGCACATTGGGCGAGGAAAAGTATCCCAGATAGGCCAGGAAACCGGCGGCCAGCAGGGCGATGATCACCAGCACGATCAGGAGCCACTTTACTATTTTCATGCGATCCCCCTTTTGGCGCCGTCAAGCGCCGGGGGAATTATATCATAGTCCCTTGCCCGCCAATAGCCCAGACGCTATAATAGCTGCGTGATAGACGCGATCAGAAAAGTCGTCGCCGGGCACAATCTTACGCGCGAAGAAGCCGGGATCGCCATGGATACGATCATGCAGGGGAATGCCACCCCGGCGCAGATCGCGGCGCTCCTGGTCGCCCTGCACACCAAAGGGGAAAGCATCGACGAGATCACCGGCTTTGCCGAGAAGATGCGCGAACACGCCGTCCACATTTTCCCCCGCGCGCGCGACCTGGTCGACACCTGCGGCACCGGCGGCGACCGCTCCGGGACCTTCAATATCTCGACGGTGGCGGCCATCGTCGCCGCGGCGGCCGGCGTGCCGATCGCCAAACACGGCAACCGCTCGATGTCGAGCCGCTGCGGCTCGGCCGACGTGCTCGAGGCGCTCGGCGTCAAGATCGATCTCGAGCCCAAACAGGTGGAAGCCTGCATCGACGCGGCCGGCTTCGGTTTTATTTTTGCCCCGATCTTTCACAAGGCGATGCGCTTTGCCGGCCCCACCAGAAAAGAGATCGGCATCAGCACCGTCTTTAACATCCTCGGGCCGCTGACCAATCCGGCCAACGCCTCGGCGCAGGTGCTCGGCGTGTTCGACCAGGAACTGACCAGGATCATGGCCGAGGTGCTCAAGAACCTCGGCACCAAACACGCCCTGGTCGTCCACGGCAGCGACGGGCTGGACGAAATTTCCCTGACGGAAAGAACGCAGGTCACGGAACTGCGCGACGGGAAGATCGATACATATTTCATCAAGCCGGAAGACTTTGGCCTGACGCGCAAGTCCCGCGAAGAGGTCCTGGGCGGCTCGGCCGAGAATAACGCGGAGATCGCCATCGACATCCTCAAGCAGGAAGGCCGGGGGGCCAAGCGCGAGATCGTCCTGCTCAACGCCGCGGCGGCCATTTACGTCGGCGGCAAGGCCAAAGACCTGAAAGAAGGTTTAAAGTTAGCCGAGAAATCCATCGATTCCGGCGCAGCTTATAAAAAACTGGAGGCAATAATACAATTTACATCAAAACCGACAAATTAGTTAAAAAATACGGCAGCAAGCTGGCGGTCAACGGCGTTTCCGTCGAGGTCAGGCAGGGCGAGGTCGTCGGCCTGCTCGGGCCGAACGGCGCCGGCAAGACGACCACTTTCTATATGGTGACCGGCCTCGTCAAGCCGAACAGCGGCCGCGTCTACCTCGGCGACCACGAGATCACCCGCTTCCCGATGCACAAGCGCTCGCACCTGGGGATCGGCTACCTGCCGCAGGAGCCGTCGATCTTCCGCAAGCTGACGGTCGAAGAAAATATTTTCATCCTCTGGGAACTGATGCCGGAGATCCCCAGGAAAGAATATGAAACACGGCTGGTTGCCCTGCTCGGCGAGCTCGGCGTCACCCAGCTGCGCAAGCAGAAGGCTTATTCGCTCTCCGGCGGCGAACAGCGCCGCGTCGAGATCGCCCGCGCCCTCTCGACCGGCCCCTCGTTCCTCCTGCTCGACGAGCCGTTCACCGGCATCGATCCCAAGACCGTCACCGACCTGCAGGGGATCATCCGCCACCTCAAGGAGAAGGGGATCGGCATACTCATCACGGATCATAACGTCAGGGAGACCCTGGCGATCACCGACCGCGCTTACATCATCCATAAGGGGGAGATACTCGTTTCCGGCAATTCCCGGGAGATCGCCGCCAGCCCCGACGCCAAGAAATTTTATCTCGGCGACGAGTTTCAGCTTTGATCTTCAGAACGGTCGACCGTTATATCTTCCGCGAACTGCTCGAGCCGTTCCTTTTCGGGTTGGGGTCGTTCACCGCCATCCTCTCCTCGTCGATGGGCCTGCTGGAACTGGTCCGCGCGGTGGTGCTCAAGGGGATGCCGGTCCTGACCGCCGTCCAGATCTTCCTTTTCCGCCTGCCGGGGATCGTGGTCTACATTTTCCCGATGGCGACCCTGCTCGCCGCCCTGATGGCGTTCTCGCGCCTCTCGCACGACAGCGAAGTGATCGCCTTCAAGGCGCACGGCATCTCCCTCTACCGGCTGATCGTGCCGGTGCTGGCGCTCGGCCTGCTTGTCTCCTTTCTCAACCTGACCTTTTCCGAGATCGTCGTGCCGGCGGCCAACGTGGCGGCCAAGGACCTCTTGATCGTGACCGCCGCGACGCAGTCGCCGAAGCTGCAGAAGAACGTTTTCCTGCCGGAGCTCGAACGGGGCGAGCTGAAGCGCATCTTCTACGCCGGAACCATGAAAGGGGAAACGATGTCGGGGGTGATCGTGCAGGAATTCGACCAGGGGAAGCTCGCCCAGCTGATCAACGCGGAGGAGGCGGCCTGGCAAAAGGACAAGAGCCAGTGGCTGTTCAAGAACGGGATCATCTACATCCTTTCGGAAACCGGCGAATATAAGCATTTGATCAAGTTCAAGGAGCAGTCGATCGCCATCAAGTACACCCCCGCCGATTTCTTCGTCGGCGACCGCAATCCCGACGAGATGAACATGAGGCAGCTGCGCGAGTTCATCGCCCTCAAGCAGAAGATGGGGGCCGACATCACCGACTTCAACATCCAGCTCAATCTGAAGATGGCGATCCCCTTCGCCTCGCTCGTCTTCGCCCTGCTGGGGGCGCCGCTCGGCCTCGCGGGGCGGCGGACCTCCGGTTCGGTCGGGCTGGGGATCTCGATCCTGGTCATCTTTTTCTACTATCTGGTGACTTCGGTCAGCGTCGCGGTCGGCGAACTGAAGTTTTTCGCGCCGGGGCTGGCCGCCTGGCTGCCGAACGTCATCACGGGGGGGCTGGGCTGGTACATACTCTCGCGGGCGGCGGACCAATGAGCTTCCCCTTTGCCGTCCAGCTGGTACTGGTCCTCTTGGTCATCGGCGGGGCGATCGCCTACATCGGCAACTACGTCGGCAAGTATATCGGCAAGCGCCGCCTGACCGTTTTTCACCTGCGGCCGCGCCACACCGCCATGACGATCACCGTGATCTCGGGGATCCTGATCGCTTTTTCCACCATGCTGATCCTGCTCGCGGTGTCGCAGGACGCCCGGACCGCTTTCCTCGGGCTGGAAAAGCTCAAGCTGCAAATTAATGAAAAGACGGCGGAGCTCGACGCCGCCAACCGCGCCCTCCGGGCCAAGCTGAACGAACAGCAGGCGCTCGAGGCCAAGCTCGCCCGCGCGCGCCGCGAGGTCGCCGTCACGCGGCAGGGGGCGCTCGTCTTGAGAAAAGGCGAGGTGATCACGCTCTCGCTCATCCAGGGCGGCCCGGAGCGGGCCAAGATCGAGGCGGGGCTCGATCAGATCCTGGCCGGGGCCGACGCCGTGCTGCGCGGCGCGGGGCTGAAGGGGAAAAAACCGCTGGTGGCGGTCGACCCGGCCGATTTTGAACAGGCGGTCCACGACCTGACCGGCGAGAACCGGTCTTTCGTCGTCAAACTGCTTGCCCGGCGCAACACGCTCTGGGGCGAAGCGGTGGCGGCGCAATTCGAGACGCTGGAGAACAAACTGATCTATTACGCGGACCAGGAGATCGCCTCGGGCGAGATCGCCGCGCGCCTGACCGCGCCGGAGGCCGAACAGGAAGTGACGCGGATCCTGGCGCTGGCGCGCCGCGCCGCGATCGAGGCCGGCGTGCTGCCCGACCGCTCCGGCTCGCTCGGCAGCCTGCCGTACGCGCAGATCGTCGAACTGGCCGGCAAGCTCAAAGGGTCGGCCCGGCCGACCGGCCTCAGGGTCGTGGCGCGCAAAGATATTTACGCGGTCGGCCCCCTCGAGATCGCTTTCCGGACGGGCGCCAGATGATCCTGGCGCTCGACCCCGGCAAGGACAAATGCGGCCTGGCGCTGTTCGGCAAGGACGGCAAAGTCGTCGAGCAGCGGATCGTCAAACGGCGCGAACTGCACCGGGCGATCGCCCATTATCATGAAGCGGCGAGGATAGTGATCGGGGATTCGGCCAATGGCCGGGCGATCGCCGAAGAGCTGAAAAAACTTAACCTGCCCCGGACGATCAGCCTCTTTCCGGAAAAAGACACCACCTGGCAGGCCCGCAAGCTTTACTGGCGGGCGCATCCGCCGCAAGGGTGGCGCCGCTTCGTGCCGGTCTCACTTTTGACCGTCCCCGTGCCGGTCGACGATTACGCGGCCGTGATCATCGGGCAGCGTTATTTGGCGACTAAATAACAAATAACAAGCATCAAATAACAAACAAATTCTAAATTGTAATTACCAAATAGAATAAACCATGGCGGTTTCGGACATTAGAATTTCGGTGATTTGTTATTTAGTTCCCTGCGACGGGATTTCGTCGTTTCCCCGGCTTCCCCTCGTGGCAATAAGATTGCTGCTGCAAAATGAAGGGGGTGCGGTATGGACAAACGATATGATCTTGAAGAGAGAACATTAAAATACGCGGCTGCGGTGAATAACCTTACAAAACTTTTGCCCAGGACCATATCCAATGTTGAAAATATCGGTCAGCTTGTTCGCGCCGCTGGTTCGGTTGGCGCCAACTACATTGAAGCTAATGAGGCGTTAAGCAAGAAGGATTTTATCATGCGAATTAAAATCTCACGCAAAGAAGCGAAGGAAAGCCGTTATTGGCTCTGCCTGGTTGCGCCAAACGATTCGGAAGCCGGCTTGAAGGAAAGCTTGATTAAAGAGGCAACGGAGTTCATTAAGATCTTTAGCACCATCTTATCTAAGTGTGGTGTCGTGAAATATTAAGAAAAACTTCTTGCCCCTGTGTAATGTTGTGCCGGTTGGACGGTTTAGGTCATTTATGATTCGGTAATTTAGCATTGTTTGTTATTTGTGATTTGTAATTTGTTGTTTATGGGCAGGTATGGGTCAGCCCTTAGCTTCAGCCCAGCTGCGCCCGTAGCCGACGTCGACCTTGACCGGGACCGAGAGGGGGAGGGCGGTTTCCATCTCATCTTTCACTATCTTCTTGACCGTTTCAAGTTCTTCCTTCGGGCATTCGAACACCAGCTCGTCGTGGACCTGCAATATAAGTCGCGAGTCGCGGGTCGCGAGTCGCGCGTGGATCTTTACCATTGCTATTTTGATCATGTCGGCGGCGCTCCCCTGCACCGGCGTGTTGATCGCCATCCGCTCGGCCGCCGCGCGCAGGCCGCCGTGCGGGCTGTTGATGTCGGGCATCGGCCGCTTGCGCCCCAGCATTGTAATGACGGACTCGTTCTCCCGGGCTTCGGCGATCGTCTTATTAATGAAAGCCCGGACGCCGGCGTGCCGGGCGAAGTAACGCTCGATATACTGGGCCGCTTCGCTCTTTTTTATCTTCAGCTGTTTCGCCAGCCCGAAGTCGGAGATGCCGTAGATGACGCCGAAGTTGACCGTCTTGGCCGCCGCGCGGGAGATGCCGAGCTCGTCGGCGGCCGCCTGATGGACATCGCGCTCTTCCCGGAACGCCCTGACCAGCTCCGGGTCGCCGGAGAGATGGGCCAGGATCCGCAATTCAACTTGGGAATAATCGGCGGCCAGAATGACCCAGCCTTTTTTCTCCGGCACGAAGGCCGAACGCAGGCGCTCGCCCCATTCGCCGCGGGCCGGGATGTTTTGCAGATTGGGGTCGGAGCTCGACAGCCGCCCGGTCGAGGTGATCGTCTGGTTGAAAGAGGTGTGGATGCGCCCGGTCTTCGGGTTGATGAGGGTTGGCAGAACGTCGATGTAGGTCGATTTCAGCTTGGTGTACTGGCGGTAGTCCATCAGCCGCTCGGCGATCTCAAATTTCATGCCCGCCAGCTCTTCGAGCACCTCGACGTCGGTCGACGGGCCGGTCTTGGTCCGTTTCTTGACCGGCAGCATCAGCTTGGTGAAAAGGATGTGGGCCAGCTGTTTCGGCGAATTTAAATTGAAGACCTCGCCGGCGATGGCGAAGATGTGGCGTTCGAGCTCCTTCATCTCTTTTGCCAGCTCTTTCGACATTTCAGCCAGCATATTTTTATCGATCGCGATCCCCGCGCGCTCCATGCCGATCAGGACTGCGAGCAGCGGCATTTCAACTTCGTAGAACAGCTTGTCCATTTTCTGCGCCTGAAGCGCCAGCCGGAAAATTTCGTAGAGGCCGAGGGTGGCGTCGGCGTCGCTGCCGGCGTAGTCGGTCGCCACGTCGACCGGGACCTGCGAAAAGTCTTCATACTTCGCGTCCCCGCCGATCAGCTCCATCAGCTTGATCATCTCGCGGCCGAGGAACTGCTTGGCCAGGTGCTTGAGCGAGTATTTGCCGGAAACTGGGTCGAGCAGGTAAGCGGCGACCATCGTATCGAAATAAGGTCCTGCGACCTCAACGCCGTTGTTTTTCAGCATTTCGATATCGAACTTCAGATTATGCCCGATTTTGAGCTTGTTGGACCGGAACAACGGCTCGAGTTTCTCTAAAGCTCCTTCGAGGCCCTTAGCGCCTTTGTGCCTTAGTGGTAAATAAAAGGCAGACTTCACTTCCGTGGAGAATGAGATCCCGACGATCTGGTCGTTAAAAACATCGAGGCCGGTCGTTTCAAGGTCGAAAGCAAAGTGGTCGGCTTTCTCCAGCGCGGCGATCAGTTCGGCCAGGTCCGTTTCGGTTTTGACGGTCTTAAAGTTGAACCTGGCGATCTCTTCCCTCTTTTTCTCGACCGCCGCGGCGGCGTCGAACAACCCGGGGGTTTTGCTGTGTTTTTTGGCCAGGCTTTCAAAGTCAAGTTCCTGGAAGAGCGGGATAACCTTGCCCGCCCAGTCGATCGCGCCTCTTCTGGCGCGCTGAAAGTCGATCGTCAGCGGCACATCCGTTACGATCGTCGCCAGCCGTTTGCTCAACTCGGCCTTGTCCAGATTATTTTTTAAGTTCTCTTTGAGCGCCGGCTTTCTGACCTTGTCGAGATTCTTGTAGATATTGTCCAGCGTGCCGAATTCTTTCAAGAGTTCGATCGCCGTCTTTTCGCCGACCTTGGGAACGCCGGGAATATTGTCCGAGGTGTCGCCCTTAAGCGACTTGTAATCGATCAGCTGGCCCGGCTTGAGCCCGCCGTAGCGCTCCGCAACTTCTTTCTCGCCGTAAAGCACCGTATCGGTGATCCCTTTCCTGGTCGTCAGGACCTTTATTTTATCGTTGACCAGTTGCAGCGGATCGAGGTCGCCCGTCAGTATCTCGACCGCAAAGCCCTGCGCCGCCGCTGCCTGCGCCAGCGTGCCGATCACGTCGTCGGCTTCGAACCCGGCGATCTCATAGACTGGGATGTCAAAAGCCTCGGCCATTTTTTTAATGTAAGGGAGCTGTTCGTGCAGGGTGGGGGGGGCTTTTTCGCGGGTCGCTTTATATTCTTTATACTCCTTGTGCCGGAACGTCGGCTCCGGCCGGTCGAACGAGATGGCGACGAACTCGGGCTGTTCGTCCAGGACCTTGAGGAGCATGGTGGTGAAGCCGTAGATGGCGTTGGTCGTCAGCCCTTTGGCCGAGCGCATGGTGTCGGGCAGGGCGTAGAAAGCTCTGTAAGCGAGGGAATTGCCGTCGATCAGGATGATCCGCTGGCCGTGCTGGTCCATAAAGGGAGTATAGCGAATTTGGACGGGGGCGACAAGGCCGGGAAAATTTGAAATATTTGCCGGAAATTGACGATATATGTATGATAGTAAATGCTTGAATAGACAAAAGAGAGGCAGATCGTGGGTATAATCTCCGGGCTAGGCAGATATTTAGGGATCGGGCGGCCGCCGGTCATCCATTCGGATGTTCCGCGCCCCCTGCCGGGTGAGAGCGAAAAGAACTTCATTAAACGGATGATCCCTAAGCAGCGGATCGTGAACCTTAAGGCCAATTCCTCCGGCTCAGTGGTCAGTGTTCATTTGTTTCGGGCGGAAGACAAAGATCTGCCGCATTTAAAATATTTACCCTCAATAACAAGACTGGTTTTAGAAAGCGGCCAAATCACCGACCAGGGAGTGCCTGATGTTGCCGTTTTAACCACGCTGACCCATTTGGACCTGGTGGGGTGTATGCATCTGACTAATAACGGGCTGGGCCCGCTTGTCAGTTTAAACCAGTTGCAAAAACTTGATCTGGGCGGCACCTTTATTGGTGACGGCGGCGTCCCATTCATCATAAAAATAATCGCCGGCTCGCATGTGGCAGAATTAGACCTGACGTGCTCGAAGGTCAGTCACACCGGGACGGAAAAAATATACGCGCGGTTCCCCGGACTGCATATCCATCACCCTTACTACGACTGATAGACTACGACTTTTCCCCGAGCTGATAGCTGGTGAACCGCCGGATGACGACGTTGGCCGAGATTTCCCCGAGGAATAAATTGAAATTTCCGTGGGAGTGGTGCCGATATATAACCAGAGTTGTATTAGGCCGGCGGGCAAACGCTAGGGGCGGCCAAGCCTGTGTCCAGGATGCCGGAAAACCATACAACGCAAACTATAAAGAGGTGGCAACATGGGCAATATGAATGTAAGCGGCGATCAAAGAACTTATTTGGCCGCGACATTCGGCTTTCTTGCCGGGTGTAATTCAAACAAGAAATATATAGAGAATTGCGTTCAGCATCCGGTCCCCGATGAAGTGCTGTCGGAACTGTTTAGCGCGGGGTTTTCGCCGGCGCAGATTTGCGACGTTTTAAAGATTGCGGCCGAAGCGACAAAGGCCTGGCGCGCTTCGCTGACGCTGGATCGGTCCAGCGCGGTGCTTGAGTCGTCATACGCAAAACTAAGGGGGGCGGTGAGAGAATTAGGAGCACTCGGGTGGAATGCCAGGCGAATCTATGGTCTTCTAACGTTGGTTGATCAGGCGGTGGGACATTCTATCGATGCGGCTTATTCGGCGCTGCCGGGGCTGGTCAAGGCGGGTTTTACCAATGAGCGGATCTGCAGCATATTGAAGTCGGTGCAGCGTGCGGCGAAATATAATATCAGAGACCCTTACCAGGTGCTGCCCGAACTGGTCAGGGAAGGTTTTACGGATGAAGAAATCTGCGCCCTTATCAAGTCCGTGGAAGAAAATCGGCGGCGCGGCTGCCGCCTGGTCAATCGTTTTACCGAGTCATGGCGGTGCGATGTTGACCTGTCGCCGGAAATAGTCGACCAGGCGGTCCGGCAATTGCCCGAGACGGTAAAGAACCTGAGAAAGTTCGCCAAGTTCACCTCCGGGCAAATAGTCGGCCTGCTGAGTTATGTATTGGTTTCCAAATATCGCGAACTGCCGCTTGAGGTCATAATGCTGCAGCAACAGGGCCTTTCCGTTGACCAGATAATTGATCGGGTTAAAGATTATCGGGATTATTGATTTTATCCGGCGGTTCTTGCTGAAAGGGGAGGAGGTTGCCGTTGGGCAGAAGGACCTTGGCGTTAGGACTTTTCCCCGAGCTGATATCTGGTGAACCGCCGGATGACGACGTTCTCGCCGATCTTGGCGGAGAGCTCGCCGAGCAGGTCCTTGACGACCTTCTTCTGGTCGCGGATGAAGAGCTGGTCGAGCAGGCAGACCTCGCTGTAGAATTTTTCCAGCCGTCCTTCGATGATCTTGGCGAGCGCTTTTTCCGGCTTGCCTTCGCCCTTCGCCTGCGTGGCGATGATCTCCTTCTCGTGCTCGATGATCCCGTCGGGCACCTCGTCGCGGGAGACGTACTGCGGGTTGGCCGCGGCGATCTGCAGGCAGAGGTCCTTGGTGAAGGCCTGGAAGTCGGCGCTGCGGGCGACGAAGTCGGTCTCGCAGTTGACCTCGAGCAGCACGCCGATCTTGCCGCCGATGTGGATGTAGGAGTCGACCACCCCTTCGGCGGCGGCGCGGCCGGCGCGGCGGGCGATGGCCGCCAGCCCTTTCTTTCTCAAAATATCGATCGCTTCCTCAAAGTTCCCCTTGGCTTCCGTCAGCGCGCTCTTGCATTCCATCATGCCGCAGCCCATTTTCTCGCGCAACTCCTTGATCATCTCGACCGTTATCGCCATCTTAGAATCCTACCCTCTTTTCCTCTTCTTCTTCCTTCGGCACGATCACGTGCGCGAGGACGGTCTCTTCGAGCTGCTGTTCCATGGTCAGCGCCTCGGCCGCCTCGACCTCGAGCGGCGCGGCGATCTCTTCGCCGCCTTCGGCGGACTCTTCCACCGGCTTGGCGACCTCGCGGCCGGCGATGCAGGCCTCGGCGATCAGGCCGGTCAGCAGTTTGATCGAGCGGATTGCGTCGTCGTTGCCCGTGATCGGGTAATCGACCTCGTCGGGATCGGTGTTGGTGTCGACGATCGCTACGACCGGGATCTTCAGCCGGCGGGCTTCCTTGAGCGCCGTCTGCTCCTTGAGCGTGTCGACAATGAAAACAGCCGCCGGCAGGATGGTCATCTGGCGGATGCCGCCCAGGCCGCGCACCAGCTTGCGGTGCTCGCGCTCGAGCAGGATGACCTCTTTCTTCGGCAGGCGGTCGTAGGTGCCGTCCTCCTTCATTTTCTCGATCTCGTTGAGGCGGGCGATGTTCTTTTTCAGCGTCTTGAAATTGGTCAGCGTGCCGCCCATCCAGCGCTGGTTGACGTAAAACATGCCGCAGCGTTTGGCCTCTTCCTCGATCGCTTCCTGGGCCTGCTTCTTGGTGCCGACAAAGAGGACGGCGCCGCCCCCCGAGACGCTTTTCACGAATTCATAGGCTTTTTCGATCAGGGGGATCGTCTTGTGCAGGTCGATGACGTGGATCCCGTTCCGGGCGGAATAGATGTAGCGCTGCATCTTCGGGTTCCAGCGCTTGCTCTGGTGCCCGAAATGGACACCGGCTTCGAGCAGTTCCTTCATGGTGACAACTGGCATCAAAATCCTCCTGTCAAATATTATATTTTGTGTTTATGCGACAAAAGAGCAACAAACTACTTATTTTAACACGAAAGGGGGGCTTTATGCAATAAATTACAAATCACAAGCATCAAATAACAAACAATACCAAATCACCGAAATTCAAATGTTCAAAACTAACGAGATTTATGCTATTAGGTCATTGCGATTTAGAAATTGTTTGTTATTTGTTATTTGTAATTTGGTTATTGGCCAAATATACGTCCGGCACTTCCTCGGGCGGCGGGAAGTCCTGTTCGTCGTAGCTCAAGGCGAAATAAACGGCGCTGCCGAACGGCTCGCCGTAAGCGTGGTAAGCGTAATTGAAGCCGACCCCGGCGACCTTTAGGCCGAGCCCGGCCGTCGGGTTGTTCCCGTCCAGCCCCGCCCGCAGCGTCAGGTAGGGGTGGGGCGAAAACTCGAGCCCGCCGCGCAGCCGGGCGGCGGCGGGGCCGGCGGGCGAAAAGAGGGCGTCGGCGACCAGGCTGGTCTCGACTGGCGCCAGCCAGGCCGAATCGAAGCGGCCGCCCGTCAGGTTGGCCTTGATCCCCGCCTTGATCGTCAGCGGCAGCGGCTCGCTGGCGCCGCTCGGGTAATTGATCCGCCCGCCGCCGAAGATGTTCTGGCCGACCAGCCCGAACTTCAGCCAGTTCCAGCCGCTCTGCAGCAGGCCAAGGTCGGCGTTGAAGCCGCGCCCGTTGTCCGCGTCGGAAACCGCCCCGGTGCTGGCGAAGTACTTGAGCGTCAGGCCGAGCGACAGCCGGTCGGTGAATTTCTTGCCGAGCGCGACGAGAATGACGCTGTTGCCGTAGCTGGCGCTGCCGGTCAGCTGCCCCTGGTGGTCGTACAACGCCAGGCCGGAAGTGAACGCCCCGGCGAAACCGGCCCCGACGGAAAATTTGTCGCCCAGCGACATGGTGCCGCCGAGCGCCGTGTAGCTGACGTCCTCGAGCAGCGTGCCGCCCAGGGTGGTGAATTTTATTTTTTCGATCTCGCCGAGGCCGGCCGGGTTGTTGAAGACGACGTTGGCGTCGTCGGCTACCGCGGTAAAAGCGCCGCCCAGGGCGATGGAGCGGGCGCCGCCGGCGACGGAGAGCGGGTCGAAGGCTTGGGCGGAGGCAGATGGCAGAAATCCAAACATCAAACATCCAACTTCAAAACAAATTACAAATGTGAATTTCCAAATCAGAAACTTTTTGTGAATTTGAGATTGGGATTTGTTTATTGTTTGGAAGTTTGAAGTTTGAAGTTGGAAGTTCATCGATTGATGACCCAGACCTTCCCTTTGCCGAGCGTTACGCTGCCGGCCATCAGACGGTAAAGGTAGACCCCGCTGCCGATCAGTTCATTGTCATTGTCGTAGCCGTTCCAGACGAAACGGTTTTTGACCCCCCCCTGCAAGTTGAGGGGGTGCCGCAGCACCAGCCGGGCGGCAAGGTCGTAAACTATCAGCCGGGCTTCCTGCGTGGCGTCGGGGGTGCATTCAAAAGTAGCGAGCTCGCCGGCACGCGGATTGAAAGGATTGGGATAATTGATGACAGTGAGCGCCAGCAATAGGGCGGGAAGCCAGCCGTAAGGTTTCATGTCGCTATTATGATATAATCACCGACAGGGTGTCAATCAAGGAGAATCTTGAGCTGGTCCGCCGGAAGATCGCGGCGGCGGCCGCCGCGGCCGGGCGCGACCCGGGCGGGATCAAACTGGTCGGTGTGATCAAGAACGTCCCCCTGGCCGACGTGGAATCGGCCCTGGCGGCCGGCCTGACCGATCTGGGCGAAAATCGCGTCCAGGAGGCGGAGGAGCGCGACCGCCTGCTCCGCGCCAAGTACCCGGCCGTCAGCTTCCATCTGATCGGCCATCTTCAGCGCAACAAGGTTAGACAGGCGCTTGACATGTTTGATATAATACAATCGCTTGACAGCGAGCGCCTGGCGGCGGCAATTTCCCGGCGCGCGTTGCAGCCGGTCCCCGTATTAATTGAGGTAAATACTTCTGGTGAGAGCTCAAAGTTCGGAATCGAGCCGGAACAAGCCGAAACTTTCGTCCGGTACGTTTCTTCTTTGGAAAAAATCAAAATCTCCGGTCTGATGACCATCGGCCCGCTGGCGGGCGAGCCGCGCGCCGCTTTCCGGCGCCTGCGCGAGTTGCGCGACCGGATCGCCGCGCTGGGCTTGCCCGGCGTGGAAATGAGGTACCTGTCGATGGGGATGAGCGGCGACTTTGAGGCGGCGGTCGCCGAGGGCGCGGATCTGCTGCGGATCGGGCGGGCGATTTTTTCTAAAGGGGGTTAATTTATGGTAGAGAACATCATCAGGCGGGCCAAGCGTTTCATCGGGCTGGAGGACGAACTGCCGGAAGAAACGGGGGGCGGCCAGCAGTTGGACTTGGGAACAGTGCTGCGCGGCAAGCGGGAGCCGAGGCCCGAAGGGGGCGGTTCCGAAGTGATGTTCTACGAACCGAAGGTCTACGAGGACTCGCTCAACATCTCGACCAACCTGCGCGGCGGCTCGCCGGTGATCGTCAACCTCAAGCACCTGGACCCGGCCGAGGGGACGCGGCTGATCGACTTTGTCTGCGGCACCGCCTACGCCATCGACGGGCACATGATGAAGATCGGCGAGTCGATCTTTCTCTTCACCCCTTCGACCATCGCCATCACCTCGGCCGACGACCGCGCTTCGCTCGGCGAGGAGATGGAGGGCGAACGGAACAAGCGCGAATCCTTCTTCTCTAGATGAAGATCGCTTTTATCGGCGCGGGCAAGATGGCCGAAGCGCTCATCGCCCGCCTCACGGACAGGAAGAACATCGTTGCCGCCGACGTCAGCCGCGCGCGGTTAAGATTTTTAAGCGCGAAATATAAGGTTAAGGCGCTGACGGACAACCGCGCGGCCTTTGCTTCGGCTGAAGTCGTGATCCTGGCGGTCAAGCCGCAGCAGCTGACCGGCGTTTTAGATGAATTAAATTCGAATTTCGAATTTCGAATCTCGAAATTATTTATTTCGATTGCCGCCGGGATACCATTAAGTTATTTGCAGAAAAAGTTGCCCGGCCATTCGGTCATCCGCGCGATGCCGAACAATCCGTGCCTGGTCGGCGCGGGGATGACGGCGCTGGCGAAGGGCGGGAGGGTCACGGGTCGCGAGTTGCGGATCGCCAGGAAGATTTTCGAACAGGTCGGCGAGGTCGTGACGGTGCCCGAAAAGTGGCTTGACGCCGTGACCGGGCTTTCCGGCTCGGGGCCGGCTTACGTTTACCAGCTGATCGAAGCAATGACTGCCGGCGGCGCGCGGCTCGGTTTGCCCAGAAAACTGGCCGCCAAACTCGCCGTGCAGACGGTCTTCGGCGCGGCGGCCGCGGTCAAAGCGACCGGGCGCGAGCCGGCGGAACTGCGGGCGATGGTGACCTCGCCCGGCGGAACGACGATCGAAGGCCTGAACGTCCTGGCGCGCCGGCGGTTTTCCGGCGCCGTCATCGAAGCGATCGCCGCAGCGGCGAAGAAATCAAGAGCGCTGGCGCGGCAATGGGCCGTCTGATGTCCACAGTCCTGGTGGTCGGCACGATCGCGCTCGATTCGATCAAGACCCCCTTTGGCGAGAAGCGGGAGATCCTGGGCGGCTCGGGCGTTTACGCGGCGGTAGCGGCCAGTTTTTTCGCCCCGACCGAGCTGATCGGCCCGGTCGGCAGCGACTTCCCGGCCGCACACCTGGCTTTTCTCCAGGCGCGCAGGATCGGCACGTCCGCCCTGCAAAAGCTCGACGGCCCGACCTTCCGCTGGGGCGGCTATTACGAATATGACATGAACCAGGCCCACACGCTGGAGACCAGGCTGAACGTCCTTTCCCGCTTCGACCCGGCCGTGCCGGAGAATTTGCGAACAACGCCTTATGTCTTTCTGGGTAATATTGACCCGGCCCTGCAGTTAAAAGTTATCAGCCAGTTGAAACGTACGAAGTTGCTGATCGCCGACACGATGAACTTCTGGATCGAGAGCAAGCGCGCGCAGCTTCACGAAGTGATCAAGCAGGTCGATTTCATGGTCATGAACGACGGCGAGATCCGCCAGTTCATGGAGACCCCCAACATCCCGCTGGCCGCCCGCCGGCTGATCGAACTCGGCTGCCGCGGCGTCATCGTCAAGAAAGGGGAGCACGGGGCGATCTGCTTCACCGCCGGCAGCACTTTTGCCGCGCCCTCTTACCCGCAGGAGCTGCTGCGCGACCCGACCGGCGCCGGCGACAGCTTCGGCGGCGCGCTGATCGGCTACCTGGCCAAGACCGCCGACCTTTCCGACGACAACCTGCGCCGGGCGGTGGTGATCGGCTCGGTCATGGCCTCGTTCAACATCGAAGATTTCAGCCTGGAGCGGCTCAAGCGCCTGAAGCGCAAGGAGCTGGTCGAGCGGTTCGAAACGGTGCGCGGCCTGGCCGGGTTCAAAAAAATCCCGCCGGCCCATCTCACTCTGCTGGCATAGGAGGAAGAAATGTACGAAGAATTTCAACGGATCGGCAGGTATCTGTGGCAGGAAGGGCTGGTCGACTCGCACGGCGGCGATTTGAGCCTTCGCCAGGGCGGCAAGATCCTGATCACCCGGCGCGACGCGATGCTGGGCGACCTTAAAGAAGGCGACATCATCGAGGTCGGCCTGGAAAAGGGCGACAGCGACGCCAGCGTCTCCCGCGAGATCTCGACCCACCGCGCCATCTACCGCGAAACCGGCGCCGCCGCCATCGTCCACGCCCACTCGCCGAACGCCATCGCCGTTTCGCTGACCGACAACAAGATCATCCCGCAGGACGCCGAGGGCCTAAGCTTGTTCAAATCGGCGGCGATCGTCCGGGCCCACCAGGCGATCGGGTCGGAAGAGGTCGCCCGGCTGGTCCCGTCGTTCCTGCAGGGGAGCAGCGTGGTCGCGGTGGTCAAAGGCCACGGCAGTTTTGCCCTCGGCAAGACGCTGGAAGAAGCTTATAAGTACACCTCCGCGCTGGAAAACTCCTGCCGGGTTTTAATTGCCATGCGCGCCTCGGGCGGTGCCCGCCCGCCGGCGCCCAAAGAACAAACCTCCTATCGCAAGCCCGAAGCGCGCCGCTCGGCGATCCCGCCGGGGATCGGCGTCATGGACCGCAGCCGGTACAAGAGATAAATAAAAAATCAAAGATCAAAAATAAAAAATGATTGAAGGGCTGCTGGAAAAGATCAGGGCTTACAATCAGAAAGCCGACCTGAAACTGGTTGAGAAAGCCTTCAGTTTTGCGGAGAACATCCACCGCGAACATAAGCGCCTCTCCGGCGATCCTTACATCACCCATCCGCTGGCCGTCGCCGAATTCCTCGCCGACCTCGAACAGGACCCGAAGACGATCGCCGCCGCGCTGCTGCACGACACGGTCGAGGACGGCGAGGTGACGCCCGGCCAGCTGACCGAGCTGTTCGGCGCCGAGGTCGCCCGGCTGGTCGAGGGCGTCACGAAGCTCAGCCAGTTCTCGTTCGCCGGGCGCGCGGAGCGGCAGGCGGAGAATTTCCGCAAGATGTTCGTCGCCATGGGGGAGGACTACCGCATCATCATCATCAAGCTGGCCGACCGCCTCCACAATATGCAGACACTGCAGTTCCTCCCCCGCCGGCAGCAGATCGAGACCGCGCAGGAGACGCGCGACATTTTTGCCCCGCTGGCCCACCGGATGGGGATGTGGCGGCTCAAATGGCAGCTGGAGGACCTGGCGTTCGCTTACCTGCAGCCGGAGAAATATGAGGAGATCAAGCAGAAGGTCGCCGAGAGCCGCGGCCAGCGCGAGGAATACATCAAGAGCTTTATCGAACAGCTCAAGGGTCAGCTCACGGCGGCCGGGATTACCGCCGAGGTCAACGGGCGCGCCAAGCACTTCTACAGCATCTGCCAGAAGATGACCGAGCAGGAGCTGGAATTCGACGAGATCTATGACCTGACCGCCGTGCGGGTGATCACCGGGACGGTGCGCGACTGCTATAACGTCCTCGGCCTGGTCCACGACGCCTGGAAACCGGTCCCGGGGCGCTTCCGCGACTACCTGGCGATGCCGAAATCGAACGGCTACCAGTCGCTCCACACCACCGTGATCGGCCCCGGCGGCCGGCCGGTCGAGGTCCAGATCAGGACGCGCGAAATGCACCGGACCGCCGAGTACGGCGTGGCCGCCCACTGGCGCTACAAGGAAGGGGAGACCGACAAGGCCCTCGACCAGAAAATGGCCTGGCTGCGCCAGATGCTCGACTGGCAGAGCGAGCTCAAGGACGCGCGCGATTTTATGGAGAGCCTTAAGATCGACCTGGTGGTCGACGAAGCTTTCGTTTTCACGCCGCGCGGCGACGTCTTTGCGCTGCCCAGCGGCGCGACGCCGATCGACTTCGCTTACCGGGTCCACACCGAGGTCGGCCACCGCTGCGTCGGCGCCAAGGTCAACGGCCGGATCGTGCCGCTCGACGAGCCGCTGAAGAACGGCGACATCGTCGAGATCCTGACTGGCAAAAAGGACAATCCCAAGATGGACTGGCTCGGCTTTGCCCGGACCGCCGGCGCGCGCATCAGGATCAAGAAATGGTTCAAGGAGCAGCGCGGCGCGGCCCCGGCGGCCGAAGCGGCGCTGGCGGAGCGCGAAGAGCCGCAGCTCAAGCCGCTGCTCGTCCCCCGGCCGAAAGTCTCGGCCAAGAGCGCCGTCATCGTGGCGGGGCTGGCCAACGTGCTGACCCGTTTTTCCCGCTGCTGTTACCCGATCCCGGGCGACGAGATCGTCGGCTTCGTCAGCCAGGGAAAGGGGATCGCGGTCCACCGCGCCGACTGTTCCACGCTCGCCCGCCTGCCGCAGGCCGCCGAGAAGATGGTCAAAGTTGAATGGAACCCGGCGCTCGACCAGCTCTTCCCGGTCGAGATCGAGATCGAAGCTTTCGACCGGGTCGGCGTCTTCAAGGATATCCTGACGCAGGTCTCGGAGACGGGGACGAACATTTCGGCGGCGCGGGTGACGACCAAGCGCGGCAGTTCGGCTTTCCTGAAAGTGGTGGTCGACGTCAGGAATGCCGACCAGCTCGCCCGCGTCACCGCCGCGGTCCGCAAGGTGGCCGACGTTTACGAAGTGTTCAGGAAATGACTAACAAGACGCTCGTCCGCCTCTGGCGGACTCGCTACAACTAACAACTCGGTCCGACT
>JAFGHC010000012.1 GCA_016939335.1 Candidatus Saganbacteria bacterium | reverse complement strand
TCTCCACCTCCTCAGTAGGTTGAATTTCTTGGTCGAAATACATTCTAACTGAGTTACAGGGTGTAGACCATGTGCCTTATCTTTCCTCCTCGAGCGGCGGCGCGGCCAGCCCGCCTTCCGGCACGACCTCGATCACGGTCGGTTCGGGCGGCTCGTCGACCCTCACGGCCAACACCCAGACCGGCGCCTGTTCGATCGTTCTGGTCGACCAGAGCCAGACGCCGATCACCAGCACCAATTACCTCAATGTCAACAACATCCAGATCGAGATCTGGACCAGCGGCACCTCTTCGCAGTCGGCCACCGTCGGCACACTGACCTATAGCGGCGGCTCCAGCGGTTCGGCGATCAGCTACGCGATGACGCTCGACCGGAGCGGCAGTATGAGCTACGACTCGAATGCCAGTCTGGAAGCCGCGGCCATCGCTTTCATCAGCGGCAGCGGCGCCAGTGACCAGGGAGCGGTCATCAATTTTGACGATGCTGTAAAAGTCGACCAGGGTTTGACCACCGACAAGAACCTGCTGATAAGTGCGGTCTCAAATGAATCTACCACCAGTGGTTTAACCGCTCTTTATGATTCAATGGGAACGGCGGTCGCCACGGCCGCGGCCGGCAGCAATTCACGCAAGGCAGTGATTGCCATGACCGACGGCCTCGAAAACAGCAGCGTTAATTACACCACGACCACCGCAGTCATCAACTACGCCAATGCGAACAGTGTGCCGATCTATTGCGTCGGCCTGGGCTCGAGCGTTTCTGCCTCGGGTCTGCAGGCGATCGCGAGCGGGACCGGCGGGCTCTATTATTATGCGCCGACGGCGGCGGACATCGCCGATCTTTACAACAAGATCTCCAGCGCCCTGAACAGCGCCTGGACGATCAATTTCACTTCGCCGGTCACTTTCACCACCGGCACGACTTATTACGTCAAGGTGACGGTCACTTACTCGGGCGGGATCACCGCTTCAACGATCTTTACCGTCACGATCTGACGCCGTTCCTCGTTTGCAACGGGAAAGCCCCCCGGGTCCCTCCGGGGGGCTTTTTTTTGACCCGCTTGGAAAAGATATGATATACTCATATCACGATGCCGCCCAAAAAGAACCGCAATAACGCGAAGGCCGGCCCCGAGCCGCGGCTCCCATCCAAGTTCAAGCAAGATATCGCCGGCATCCTGCTGATCGCCGTCGCCGTTTTTATCTTCCTGGCCAACCTTTCGTCGGCCTCGACCGGCGCGCTCGGCGTCTACCTGGTCAAACAAGCGCTCCGCTCCGTGATCGGGATCGGCATACACATTCTGCCGCTGTTCGTGGCGGTCTACGGCGTAATTCTGTTGCTGCGCCACGAGGTCAAGGAACTCGCCGTCCGCCTGACCGGCCTGCTGGCCCTTTTTCTCGTTTTTATCACCGCGGCGCAGTTCTACGCCCCCGCTTATTACGCCGAACTGACCGCTTATCCGCTGGCGGAGGGGGCGGGCGGGGCGGTCGGCTTCGCTCTCCGTTTTTCCCTGGAGAAAACGGTCGGCCTGGCCGGCGCGTACGTTGTTCTGACCGCCTTCGTCCTGATCGGCCTGCTCCTCATTTTCAACCTGACGGTCCGCTCGCTCCTGGCCTTCCTGCTTGGTGCGCTCAATTTTGAGAAAGCGCCCGTGGCGGCGGCGGCTAAAAGACCGGCCGCGCCGCCTCTGGTGAAAGAGCCGGCGCCGCAGGAAGTGGTCCCCGCCCCGCCGCCGCCCGTCGTGATCGCCGCTATCCCGGAACCCGAGCCGGAACCGAAAGCGAAACCGGCGGCCGAATTCCCGTTCCCCAAGTTTGAGGAAGAAAAGGCGGCTGCGCCGTCCAAAACAAAGTCGTCATCCGATTACAAACTGCCGCCGCTCGACCTGCTCGAAGAGCCGACCGCCAGGGAGAAACAGCAGGCGGACAAGCTGCGCGAGACGACCGAGCTGCGCAAGAAACTGCTGGAGGAGGCGCTGCGCAATTTCGGCGTCGGCGCCCGCGTCACCTCGATCTTCCAGGGGCCGGCGGTCACCCGCTACGAGCTCCAGCCCGACCCGGGGGTCAAGGTCAGCCGGATCGCCAACCTGTCCGACGACATCGCGCTCAACCTGGCGTCGCAGGGGGTGCGGATCGAAGCGCCGGTGCCGGGCAAGTCGGTCGTCGGGATCGAGGTCCCCAACGCCGCCGTCGTGCCGGTCCGGCTCAAAGAGATCGTCCGCACCAACGAGTTCCGCCAGAACCAGTCGAAGCTCGTTTTTGCCGTTGGCAAGGACCTCTCCGGTGAGCCGATCTACGGCGATCTGGGGAAAATGCCGCACCTCCTGATCGCCGGCACCACCGGCTCGGGCAAGAGCGTCTGCATCAACTCGCTGATCATCAGCCTCTTGCTGCGCGCCCGGCCCGACGAGGTCAAGCTGCTGATGATCGACCCCAAAATGGTGGAACTCTCGATCTTCGACGGGATCGCCCACCTGCTGGCGCCGGTGGTGACCGATCCGCGGCTGGCTTCGGCCACGCTCAAGGTCTGGGTCATCAAGGAGATGGAGCGGCGCTACAAGCTCTTCCACGAAGCGCAGGCGCGCAACATCCAGGCCTATAACCACCGAGCGGGCGAAGACGAAAAGCTCCCCTTCATCGTGGTGATCATCGACGAGCTGGCCGACCTGATGATGGCCGCCGCCAACGAGGTCGAGACGACGATCTGCCGCATCGCCCAGATGGCCCGGGCGACGGGGATCCATCTGGTCATCGCCACCCAGCGCCCCTCGGTCGACGTGATCACCGGGCTGATCAAGGCCAATATCCCGTCGCGCATCGCCTTTGCCGTCGCCACGCAGATCGATTCGCGCGTCATCCTCGACAGTTCCGGGGCCGAGAAACTGCTCGGCCGCGGCGACATGCTCTACAACCCGATCGGCGCCATGAAGCCGTCGCGGGCGCAGGGGTCGTTCGTGACCGACAAGGAGACCGAGAGGGTGATCAAGTTCGTCAAAGAACAGGCGGAGCCGGAATATCTGGAAGAGATCGTCGGCCTCCAGGCGATCGATTTCGGTAAAGACGCCGGTGACGGCGAGCGGGAGACGGGGGGCGGGCGGGACGTTTTATTTGCCGAAGTGGCCAATCTGGTCGTGGAGAGCGGACAGGCCTCGACCTCTTACGTGCAAAGAAAATTCCGGATCGGCTACAACCGCGCGGCCAGATTGATGGACGAACTGGAAGAAGCGGGGATCGTCAGCAAGCCGGAAGGGGAGCTCAAAACGCGCCGCGTGCTGGGCAGCCGCGAGACGATCAAGGCGCAGGGGGCTTAAGCGCCCTTTTTTACTCTTTTCATGAACGGGGCCCAGCCGGAAAAACTTAATTGGCTTCGTCCATGTTTACGATGACGGGGAGTCAGGGTGTGAGGGTCAACTTCGATGATTGGCGGCCGGGGCTCGGCCGTAACCGGTTCGGGCTGGACGATCGGGGCCGGCCGGTAATAGATGACACCAAGCCTTTTTAAAATATCCAGCTTTGCTCCTTCCGTTTTATCTTCGAAACCGTGAAAATCCCGCCCGATCTCGTCCGCTTTCACAAGGCCCGAAGCGAACGCCCTTTTGAGGCTGGCCCGGCTAAGGTTGTTTAGCTGTATTTGCTCGGCGGTTTTAGCGAGTTCGCTGGCATGGTGGCCGAGCGGCAGGACGGCGGCGGCAAAAAAGAGCGGATGGACGGACCGGTCGTACAATCTCTTCGAGAGCAAGCCTTCAGCCAGCAGCAAATTCCGGCCTAATTTAACTTTTTCTCCTAAACCGTATCGTTTGATCAGGTCGAGAGCTTTCCAGATCGTGCCATCGCTCCGCCTGAAAGCACGTTGAAAATCAATTATTTTGATTTTCGGGCCGTTCGGGAAAAACCGCTTTTTAAGCCAGGGCGGATACTGTTCGATAACGGCGTACAGGTTCGGCATCGATAATTTCACTGGCATGGGCATGACAGTTATTTATCGCCAGATTCCCGATATAATTTCAGCCGATTTTTTGTTACAATTGTGAGTAATAATGCGAAATCTTGCGTGCCGAGCCGTGCTCGCCGTTCTTATCTTTCTTGCCTTTTCTGGCCCGGCCCGGGCCTATCCCCAGCGGATCGTTTCCGGCATCCCCTCGGCCACCGAGATACTGTTCGCGCTCGGCCTGGGCGACCGGATCGTCGGCGTGACGGACAACTGCAACTATCCGCCCGCCGCCCGCCGCAAGGAGAGAGTCGGCGGCTTTTTCCTCAATCTGGAAAAAGTCGTCTCGCTCAAGCCGGACCTGGTCGTCATGGCCGGCGACGCGCAGAGGCGCGACATCGATAAGTTCAGGGGTTACGGGCTGACGGTCTTTACCGTCGAGCCGCGCAGCGTTAACGGCGTAATGGAGGCGATCGTCAAGCTCGGCCGTGAGACCGGGCGGGAGCGCCGGGCGGCCGAGGTGGTGGCGGGAATGAAGCGCCGGCTGGCGGCGGTCCATCCGACCGGCCTCGGCCTGGGACTCATCTTGAGGAAACGGCCGCGGGTGCTGGCCGTGGTCGGCTACGAGCCGCTGATCGTGGTTGGCGGCGGCACCTTTATTGGTGATATAATGAGGCAGGCCGGGGCGGAAAATATTGCCGGCCGCTCGGGCGCGGCTTATCCGCAGTACAGTTTTGAAAATCTGGTCAGGGAAAACCCGGAATACCTGGTCATACCGAAAGGAGTCGTGAGCCGCAGCGCGCTGGCCAGGGACCCGCGCTGGCGGCGGCTCAGCGCCGTGCAGGGCAATAAGGTCCTGATCATCGACGCTGACCTGCTTTCCCGGCCGGGGCCGCGCGTGGTCGAGGCGGTGGCCGAGATCGCTCATTTCATTTATGGCAAAAATATCTGATCGCCGGGCCGGCCCGGCGCTCCTGCTCCTCCTGACGGCGGTGGTCGTCGCGGCGGCTTGCCTCTCGCTCTTTTTCGGTTCGGTTCTCCTCTCGCCGGGTGACCTGCTGCACAACGAGATCCTTTGGCAGATCAGGCTCCCCCGCGTCATCCTGGCCGCGCTGCTCGGCCTGCTCCTCTCGGTTTCGGGGGTGATCCTGCAGGGGACCCTGCGGAACCCCCTGGCCGATCCCTACGTGCTCGGCATTTCGGCCGGCGGGGCGATCGGCGCGGCGCTGGCGATCGCGACCGGTTTACAAACGATTTCGGTCCCGGCGCTGGCTTTCCTGACCTCGCTCCTGGCCGTTTATGTCGTCTATAAATTGTCGCAGGTGGCCGGCAAGACCTCGCCCGAAACGCTGATCCTGGCCGGCGTGGCGCTCTCGGCTTTCTGCGCGGCGGTCCTTTCCCTGATCATCATCATTTCCGGCAACCTGCAGGCGATCTACTTCTGGCTGCTCGGCAGCCTCTCGTCCGCCAGCTGGCTCAATGTCATTACCGTCATCCCTTACGCCCTGGCCGGCAGCGGAATCGCTTATTTCTTCTCCAAAGAGCTGAACGCCCTGCTGCTGGGCGAGGAGATGGCCCAGACCCTCGGCGTCGATGTGGAGCGGACGCGGCTGCTGCTGATCGGCACGGCTTCGCTGATGACCGCGGCGGCCGTTTCGGTCGCCGGGCTGGTCGGCTTCGTCGGCCTGATCGTGCCGCATTTCATCCGGCTGCTGATCGGCCCCAATCACCGCCTGCTGATCCCGGCGGCGGCCCTCTCCGGCATGCTGCTCTTGATCGTGACCGACGCGCTGGCCCGCACGCTCCTGGCGCCGACCGAGATCCCGATCGGCATCATCATGGCGCTTCTCGGCGCCCCTTTCTTCCTTTATCTGCTGCGGCGGCGGCGGGTGGCGGGGAAATGAGCGCTCTCAAGATCGAGAATTTGGTCTGCGGCTACCGCCCCGGCAAACCGGTGGTGAACGGCGTCACTTTTACCGTTGATGACGGCCAGTTCGTGGGGATCGTGGGGCCGAACGGCTCGGGCAAGACGACATTGCTGCGGGCGGTCGTCGGCCTGCTGCCGATCGAGAACGGAGCGATCACGATCGGCAGTCACCGGCTGGAGCAGCTTGAGCGGCGCGAGCTGGCCCGCCGGATCGCTTTTGTGCCGCAGCTGATGGAGCCGGTCGACGGCTTTTCGGTCGAGGAACTGGTGCGGCTGGGGCGCACCCCTTACTTTGACCGCTTTTCCTTCGAGCAGCCGGACGATTACGACGCGGTCGACTGGGCGATCGAAGAGCTGAAGATCGAAGGGCTGGCGCGGCGGCAGACGACCGAGCTCTCGGGCGGCGAGTTCCAGCGGGTGGCGATCGCGCGCGCCCTGGCGCAGGAGCCGCGCGTCATGCTGCTCGACGAGCCGACCTCGCACCTTGACATCCGCTACCAGGTCAGCCTTTGCAAGCTGCTGCGCAAGCTGCGCAGCCACCGCTCGATCGTCGCGACTTTCCACGACCTTAATCTGGCCTCCCGCTTCTGTTCGCGGCTGGTCCTGCTTAAGAACGGCGCACTGATCGCCGAAGGCCCGCCCGACCAGGTCGTCACGCCGGAGAACATCTGGAAGGCCTACCGGCTCAAGGTTTCGGTCAGGAAGAACCCGACGACGCAAAGGGCCCGCTATGTCCTTCTTCCGTAAGTTTCAAATCGACCGGCGCGACCTCGGCGTGCTGGCGCTCTTTTTGCTGGTGACCCTCGGCTTTTTCGCCCGCTTCCTCACCGGCGACGAGATCCTCGCCTTTAAGGACCTGTCGCGCTATTTTTATCCTTTAAGGTACCTGATGGCCGCGCAGGTCAAGGCGGGCCATCTGCCGCTCTGGGACCCGTATATTTTCTGCGGTTTCCCGCTCCTGGCGACGCTCCAGATCGGTTTCTTTTATCCCCTGACGCTGATCTATTACCTTATGCCTTTCAATCTGGCGTTCAATTACTACATTATCCTGCATTATTTCCTGGCCGCCTGCTTTATGTACGCGCTGCTGCGCCACTTCCGCCTGGGCCGGCGCGCCGGCTTTTTCGGCGGCCTGGTCTTTGCCTTCTCCGGCTATCTGCTTTCCGTTTCCAACATGAATACGTCCCTCTCGTCGGTCATCTGGCTCCCTTTAGCGGTATTATTTTTTGATAAACTCATTAATTCGTCATTCGTCATTCGTCATTCGTCATTCATTTGGCTAGTCCTGGTACTGGCCCTCATGTTCCTCGGCGGCGAGCCGACGATCTTTTATGTTACCCTCTGGTTTCTCGCCTGTTACGCGCTGGTCTTCGCCGGGGCAAAGCTGAAAAGCCTGGCGGCGCTCGGCGGCGCGGCCCTGCTCGCCCTGGCGCTGATCGCCGTCCAGCTTTTTCCTTTTGCCGAACTGTCGCGTTTCTCCGACCGGCTGATCCTGACCGGCTTCGACATCGTCAGTTTCCGTTCTTTTCCGCCGCGCGAGCTGTTGACGTTCATCTTTCCTTACTTTTTCGGCAACGCCGCCCAGCTGGGCGGTTACACCGAAGGGCTGCTCGGCAAGACCTATCAGGACTGGCTGATCTCCCCTTATCTGGGCGTTCTGCCGCTGCTGATGGCTTTGTGGGCCGGGCGGCGGCGGCTGAACGTTTTTCTCTGGAGCGCGGCGGCGCTTGCTCTGCTTCTGGCTTTCGGCTACTACACGCCGGTCTATAAACTGGCTTATCGGCTGGTCCCTGGCGTGTCGCTGATCCGTTTTCCGGTCAAATATCTTTTTTTAACGACCTTCTGCCTGTCCTGGCTGGCGGCGCTCGGCTTTGAGCGTTTGCTCGAGCGATACGATGGGGTGGAGGGTTATCGGCCCGAGCTCCGGCGGCTGGCGCCGACGATCCTCATTCTGAGCGCGCTCACGCTGACCGCTTATCTCTTTTCCGACCGGATCATCGGTTTTTTCTCCCGGCAATACGCCAATATCCCGGCGGTCTTTTTTGAAACGCTGGCGGCGATCATCAAATTCAACCTGCGCAGTTTTTTCAATCTGACCGCTTATCTGGCCGTTTTTACTCTTTTGCTCATGGCTGCCACCTTCGGCCGTCTGCGCCGGAGCCTGCTGGCGTATTTGCTGGTCTTTATGGCGGCGGCCGATCTGCTGGCCAACGGCACTTCGATAATGGTCGGCGCCCCGGCGGCGGTTTTTTCTCTCGCCCCGCCGAATTATAAATTTCTGGCGCGCGACCGGACCCTTTACCGCTTTTTTTACACGCCGGGCCTGGCCGAGGCCAACCGGGCGATTGCCGGGAAGAGTTACGGCCAGGCGGTCTTCAATGCCAAGGACAATTTTGCCGCCAACTGGCATATCCCCTACCAGCTTTTTGATTTCTTCGGCTACGAATCGATTGAGCCGTTCCGGCTGGCCGTTTACTACCGCACGGCTTTCACTCCGGCCCGCCTTAAAGCGGGGCTGGCGGCCCTGCCGCGCTACAACGTCAAATATTTTCTTGCCAGCGAGCCGCTGGCCGCGCCCGGGCTGAAGCTCCTCCGGCATAAATACCAGTTCGGCCAAAATGTTTATATGTACGAGAGCGCCAATGTCCGGCCGCGGGCTTATCTGCTTGACGGGCGCGGCCGGGTGACATTGACCGATTACCGGCCCGGTTTTATCTCCATGAGGGTCGCGGCGCCGCGCCCTGCGGGGCTTTTCTTGAGCGAAGCGCACTATCCCGGCTGGCGGGCGGAAATAGACGGCCGGGCGGTCGAGATCAGGGAAGCGGAAAGACTTTTTCAGCAGGTCAGCCTTCCGGCCGGCGAACATGAGGTTAAATTCATTTACGAGCCGTTGAGCCTGAAGCTCGGGGCGGGGGTCAGTTTATTGACAATTTGCGGCTTGCTTATCGTTGTTTGGGAAGTAAGCAGAAAGCGGAAAGCCGATAGCCGATAGCCGATAGCCGATAGCGGGAATTGCTTCCTGTGCTCTGCTTTCTGCTCTCGGCTTTCGGCTCACTAAATATGGGGTGAGTGAGGAGACTTGAACTCCCAACCCCCAGATCCACAATCTGGTGCTCTAACCAGTTGAGCTACACCCACCAAAAGATGCCCTTAACCAGTTGAGTCCCGCCGACATAATAATTAATAGCAATGACGGGATCCCGACATTACATTATCAAATATCTTAATGTCGTCGGGGCTACACCCGCCAAGACACACGTCAGCCGGCGGGCGGCACCCACCGCGGAGCGTTACTTGCTCTTGTTCTTATCTCTCTGGAAGAAAGCGAGATAAATGATCTCTAACAGCCCGAGTATGTTGATAAAAAGCAGCACGACGAACCAGGGGAGCTGGTTATTGCGTGCCGATCTCCACAGGGCGATCCCTTTCCAGGTCAGGGTCCAGATGACCAGGACCACGAGCAGGGCCACGAACTGTATCATGTACTGTGTCATATACTCCGCAATCTGCGCCGATGTCATAACTGCCTCCTTTTTTGTTTGGGCCAGAGGTAATATTATAGATGGATTGCCGGGACGAAGTCAACATGAAAAAGGGGAAATGCGCCATGAAGGACTCTCCCGCTGCACAATCGATCATTATTGAGTGCGGGATCCCGACGATTCCATTATAAATATATCTTATTGTGCGTCGGGAGAACCTTCAACCAGCTGGTT
>JAFGHC010000011.1 GCA_016939335.1 Candidatus Saganbacteria bacterium | reverse complement strand
TTTTGGACAAGATTGCAACTTATTACCTGAAATACATTGATGCTGAGAATGCTGGGAAGCCTGTAGACTATCTACCTGAATACTCCACGCCGCCGCTCGAGGTCGTCGAGCAACCAGCCAAAGCGAACAGCATCAACGAAGCAACGAAAACCGACAGCAGGGAAAGGAACGAAACCTTTTTGAACATACGATCTACCTCCTGTTTTTTTATCTGGATTTTTATTCGAACTCCAGAGTTCCAGAGATTATAACATTCTAATCGGCGGTGTCAACTGGTTGCTTCAAAAATCGCAGCCAAGCCCCGCCCGCCACCCCACTACGCCGCTGCCGGCGGCGCGCACCGACCAGCGGCCAAAACGCTTGCCGCCAAAAATTTCCAGCCCGAACATGCCGCGGGCGAAGTTGAGCCCTCCCCCGGCGAAGAGCTCCTGCTCCGGTCTGATAATGTAAGCAACCCTGATCAGGTCGAGGATGAACGCGCTGCCGTCGCCGCCCGCCAGATAACCGGCGGCGCCGCTCAAATTCACTTTATCGTTAAGCGCCCGCCGGTAGCCAAACTCGGCCGCCAGCCCGCCTCCGGCCAGGCCTCCTTCGGCAAAAAAGGAATCATGACGCTTCGGCGGCGCGGGCGCGGCCGGGGGCGGAGTCACGGCGGGCGGCGCGGCTTCCCGGCTCGCCTCTTTGGGGAAAACCGGCCGGGGGCCGCCTTTGGGCCAGTCGCGGACGATGCGCCGGTAGCGCCCGGCCTTCTTTTTCTTGACGGCCGCTTCGGCGGGTTGCATCAGGGCCAGGCCGAAACCGCAAAGCAGCAGAAAGGCGAAGAGGCGGCGCATCCCTTATTTTTTCTTGTCGCGCTGCTCCCAGAGCACCAGGAGGGGCGGCGCGATAAAGATCGAAGAATAGGCCCCGAAACAAAAGCCGATCAGCAGGGTCAGCGAAAAGACCCGCAGGGTCTCGCCGCCGAGGAAAAGAAGGAGGATGACCATGATAATGACGGTCAAAACGGTGTTGATCGAGCGGGCCAGCGTCTCCCAGATGCTGATGTTGACGACCTCGCCGAACTTCTTTTTGGCGAGCGACGGCTTTTTCAGGTTCTCGCGGATCCGGTCGTAGATGACGATCGTGTCGTTGATCGAATAGCCCATGATCGTCAGCAGCGCGGCGATGAACGGCCCGTCGATGGTGCGCCAGAAGAGGGCGATCAGCCCGACGGTGATAAAAGCGTCGTGATAAAGGGCCAGGAGCGCCGAGACCGCGTATCTCAGCTCAAAGCGGAAAGAAACATAAATAATGATGAGCGCCGAGGCGATGACCAGCGCCCAGAAAGCCTGCGCGGCCAGCTCACGGCCGATCGACGGGCCGATCACGTCGGCCTCGAGGATCTCGGCGGTCCCGATCTTGGTGTTGAGGTCGCCCATGATCCGCGCGCGGGTCTCCCCCTCGATCGGCGCGGTCCGGATCAGGATGTCGCTCTCGCCCGATCTCTGGATCACGCTTTCGCCCAGCTTGAACCCGTCGAGCACCGAGCGGACCTCGCCGATCGTCACCGGCCGCTCGAAGCGCAGGTTGATCAGCGTGCCGCCGGTGAAGTCGATGCCGTAGTTCAGCGGCTGGCCGCGCACGAAAGCGTTGCAGCAGAGCGCCGCGAGCGCCAGGGCGAGCAGCGCGCCGGAAAAAGTGAACCAGAGCTTTCTGTTCTTAATTACGTCCAGCATTATTTATATAATAGCTTCGAGTCCGGTTTTGCGACGATCTTGCCGTCGGCGACCATGTTCATCATCGTGTGCGTCAGCGTCAGCGCCGTGAACATCGAGGCCAGGATGCCGACCGTCAGGGTCACGGCGAAGCCCCTGATCGTGCCGGTGCCGACGAAGAAAAGCGTGGCGGCGCCGATCACGGTCGTCACGTTGGAATCAAGGATCGCGGCAAAGGCCCGCTGGAACGAAGTGTCAAAGGCCGCCTTGACCGTCTTGCCAAGGCGCAGTTCCTCCTTCAGCCGCTCGAAGATGATGACGTTGGCGTCGACCGCGATGCCGATCGACAGCAGGAAGCCGGCGATGCCCGGCAGCGTCAGCGTGGTGTGGAGCAGGCAGAGGACCGCCAGGGTCAGCGGCACGTAGATGGCCAGGGCGACGCAGGCCAGCAAGCCCGGCAGCCGGTAATAAAGGATCATGAAAGCGACGATAAAGGCGAAACCGAGCAGGCCGGCGATCTTGCTCCGGTCAACCGAGTCCCGGCCGAGCGAGGGGCCGACGATCCGGGTCTCCATCAGCCTGACCGGGACCGGCAGGGAACCGGCCTTGAGCTTGATGACCAGGTCCTGCACATCTTCGGCGCTGAAGCTGCCCGAGATCTGCGCCTTGCCCGAGGGGATCGGTTCGCGCACGCTGGGCGCCGAGATGACTTTCTTGTCCAGCATGATGGCAAGCGGCTTGCCGACCGAGCGGGAGGTGACATCGGAGAAGACCTGCGCCCCCTGGCCGTTGAACTCGATATCGACGACCGGGTTGCCGTAGGAATCGAGCCCCGGCCAGGCCCCTTTCAGTTCGGCGCCGGTCAGGACCGTCTTTTTCAGGATGATCGGCCGTTCGCTCTCGACCCGGCCGTTCTTCGTCTCCCGCACGAAATCGAGCCGGGCTTCCGGGCCGTAGAACTCCTTGAGTTTTTCCGACGAAACGGTCCGGGAATCGCCCGGCGACCATTCCGCTTCGATGAACTCGAGCAGCGCGGTGTCGCCGATCACCTTGATCGCCCGCTCCGGGTCCTTGATGCCGGGGAGTTCGACGATCACCTGGTCCCGCCCTTTGCGCTGGATGGTCGGCTCGGTGACGCCGAGGGCGTCGATCCGGTTGCGGATGACCGCCACCACCCCGTTCATCGCGTCGTCGCTGATCTTGACCTTGTCGGTCTCCCGACCTTCGAGCACCAGGCGGGTGCCGCCCTGCAGGTCGAGGCCGAGGTTGACCGGCAGCTGGGTAATGACGTAAACGGAAACTCCGAGCACGGCCAGCAAGACCAGGAACCGGAGCTGGTTGATATTCTTTTGCATCGCTGAATTACTATATCATAAAGAAATTAAAAATTCAAAAGTCAAAATTCAAAAGTGCAATTCAAAATTTAAAAGTTTGGGGCGCGGGTTAATTTTGATTTTTAACTTGAAATTTTGACTTTTGACTTTTAACTTTTGACTTTAAAAGTCATCCCGTCCGAGGCAGCAATGACTCTGGTTTTCAGCTCGCGGCTCAACTCTTCCGCGACGAGCCACGGCTTGGCCCTGATCATCCAGAGGCCGAAGTGGGTCAGGAGCGTCGTCCGCGGCTTGAGCGCCCTGATGATCGTCTTGGCGTCCCCGAGCGACAGGTGATCGAAGGGCGTCGGTACTGTGCTCAAGACACTGATGATCACAATGTCGGCCTTATATCTTTTGGCCAGTTCCGGGAAGAATTTGCTGTCGGCAATGTAAGCGATCTTCTGGCCGCCGCCCTTGAAGATCAGGCCGTAAGTTTCCACGCCGTGGCGGTGCTTGAGCGCGGCCGTGATCTCCACGCCGCCGATCCGGTACTTCCCTTTCTCCCTCAGCCGCTCGATCCGGCCGACGTAGCCCCTGACATATTTATAAATGACCGGGTCGCCGCCGGAGAGCGCGTCGCCCGGCGCCAGGACCACTCCCCTTCTCTCCTTGCCGCCGACCGTCATCGCCTCCATCATCACGTTGATATCGGCCGCGTGGTCGAGGTGTTTGTGGGAGAGGACGAGGCCGTCGAGCGTCGCGGGGTCAAGTTTTGGCCGCGACTTGAAGCAGTGGACGAGCGACCCCGGCCCGGGGTCGATCAGGATATTCGTTCCGCCAAGCGACAGCCAGATGCCGCCCGAGGCCCGCAACTGCCTGGCCACGACCACCCGCGCCCCGGCGGTGCCGAGGAATTTGATGAAGTTCATATAAAAATTGCGCCCGGCGAGATTTTCCCGATGGTCATTAATTCATCTAATATTATGGAATCATCGGGATCCCGCACATTACAAAATTAATTATGTGTGCGGGAGAACTCGCAACCCCTATTGCATAATTGCGCCCGGCGAGATTTGAACTCGCAACCCCTAGCTTCGGAGGCTAGTACTCTATCCAGTTGAGCTACGGGCGCACGTAAAGTTAATTTTAACATATTCCGGCGCAAGTTTAACGCCCGAACCCTCGATTATAATGGTAGAAAGGGAAGGGATAATATAAATGCCATCATTCGCTTCGACGCCGGCCTACGTTCCCAAAGACGCCCCGGTCTATTTCCACCGTGTCGGCCCCGATGAAAACCTCGAGACGATCGCGGCCAGGTATAACGTTAAGATCGCCAGCGGGCTCAAGGTCGAACCCGGCGATATAGTAGCGATCGACCGCCGGGAGGGAACCGCTAATCTGGCCTAATAGGTCTTGAACGGCCGACGCGCCAGCACTGTGCCGTCGGCGGCCCGCGCTTCGACCGCCCACTCCCCCACCGGCAGCCCGGCAATATCAATGTAGCTCCAGGTCGCGCCGCTCTGATTTTTAAGCGTCAGCTCGATCTCCGCCGCCGTTTTCCCGCCCGGCGCCAGCCAAACGTGCCTGACCGTTTGCGGCGGGGAGTCGCAGCGGTATCGGATATAGCAATAGAGCGTAGGGTGCCCGCTCGCCGAAGCTTCCGTCAGGTCGTCGACCGGCAGGCGGTCGTCGCCCAATCCGCTGGCGACCACGATCCTGCTGACGCTGGCCCCCCCGGCCCCGCCCGGCGCAGCCTGGGCCGTCGGGCTGGTGACGGTGGTCGAGGTCGTTGCCGCCGCGGCAGTGGTAGTGGTCGTACTGCTGACTGTGGTGGTGGTCGTCGTTGTGGTGGTGGTAGTGACGACCGGCTTATTGATCTCGCTCTCCAGCCAGCCGGTCACGGCCGAAGCGATAAAAATGATGACGATCAGGGAGAGCAAGATGGTGACCGCGATCAGCGCGTAGGGCCACTTCGGTTGCCGTTTCCTGGCATAACCCGCGAATCTCACCATTTCACTTCGCCTCCGCGATCACATTGTTCAGCGCCCCGATCCCGGCGATCTCAACCCTGACCCGGTCGCCGGCCCGCATCGGCCCGATCCCGGCCGGCGTGCCGGTCAAAATGACGTCTCCCGGCTCAAGCGTCATGACTTGAGAAATATAAGAAACAAGATAAGGGACCTTAAAGATCAGGTTGGCGGTATTGGACGACTGTTTCAGTTCTCCGTTCAGATACAATTTAATATCGAGCTTATCCGGCGAAAGGCCGGAGACGATCTTCGGGCCGAGCGGGCAAAAAGTGTCGAACGATTTCGCCCGCGTCCACTGGCCGTCTTTCCGCTGCAGGTCGCGGGCCGTCACGTCGTTGCCGCAGGTGTAGCCGAGGATGCGGGCCGGGGCGTCCGCCTCGGAAATATTCTTGGCCCGGTCCCTGATCACCACCGCCAGCTCGGCCTCATAGTGGAGTTCTTTGGTCTGCGGCGGACAGACGATCGCCTCGCCCTCGCCGATCACGGCGCTCGGCGGCTTGAGGAAAAGCAGCGGCTCGTCCGGCAGCGGCAGTTTCAGCTCCGCGGCGTGGTCGCGGTAATTCAGGCCGACGGCGACGATCTTGGTGGGCTTCAGTTTCACGCTGGCAATTATATCACTTTCGTACGCCAGTAAAACCCCATACTAAAGTGTGGGGAATGAAAATTATTCCCCACACTTCAGTGTGGGGCGCCAAAACAAACACAATTGCTTGACTCAAATATTCCCGGAGACTATAATCCTGCCGCCATGAAGAAATTAGCGCTCCCGCTGCTGCTGATCCTCTTGATAACGGCCAGCCAGGCGGCGCCGCCCAAGCACGGAGGGAAGAAAATGGAAATAACCAGTCCGGTTTTCAAAAACAATGACTTTCTCCCGGCCAGTAAGCTCAATCCGCCCCTGAAGTTTGCGAATGTGCCGCCCGGCGCCAATAGTCTGGCTCTCATCATGGAGGATCCCGACGCCCCGTTCGGCACCTTCGACCACTGGCTGGTTTTTAATCTCCCGCCGGCGACCAAAGGACTATCTTCCGGCCCGCTGCCCGCTCAAGCTGTGTCGGGCAGGAATACGGTCGGCGATACCGATTACATACCGCCCCAGCCGCCGCCCGGCAAAGCCCACCGGTATATCTTCACCCTTTATGCGCTCGATGCCGTTTTGCCGTTGAAAGCCGGCGCCGATAAAGCGGAGATTGAAAAAGCGATGGCGGGGCATCAGCTCGCGAAAGCGAGTCTGACGGGGTTGTTTAGGCGATGAATTTCAGGGAGAGGTTATGATATAATTGCCGGTATGGTCTTAGAAAACAAAGAAAACCTGGCAATCGGGGAATTTGAACGGGCACTAAGGGAAAAATTCGGCAAAAGGATCCGTTCGGTTTTACTTTACGGCTCAAAAGCGCGGGGGGGCGGCGAGCGCCATTCCGATCTTGATCTTTTTGTGCTTGTTGACAAGGAAGACGGGGAGTTGCGGGATTTTACGTTAGCGACCGCCTATGAGCTGAATTTAAAATACGATGTGGTGTTGGCTTTTGTAATTTGCGATGAAGATAGGATCAATAATCCGGTAGCCAAGATAACGCCTTTTTACAAAAATGTTTTCCGGGAAGGAAAGAAAATTGAGTCCTGAACTTAAAGAATTAGCCGCCATGAGGCTCAAGAAAGCCGATGAAACGCTCAAAGATGCCGGGCTGCTTGCCGGCGCCGGTTCGTATTTTGGCGCCGTCAACCGGCTTTATTACGCCGCTTTTTACGCCGCCCGGGCCCTGCTGGCGGTCAAAGGCCTTGATTCACCCAAACATTCCGGTGTAATCGCCATTTTCAATAAGGAATTTGTGAAAGAAGGAATAATTCCCAAAGACCTGGGCCGGATACTTAACGATTTATTTGAGATCAGAACGGCCGGCGATTACGAAGACAACAAAATATTTTCAAAGGCCGAAGTCGATGATTACCTGATAAAGTGCGGTACGTTCATTGCCGGGGTCAAGCAGGCGCTAAAACAGCAATTGTGAAATAAACGCAACGCCGTAATGCGTAAACGGAAAAATCCCTCCTTATCACTCAAAGTACAGCATAAACCGATCGTCTTCTTCGCAGGCGGCGGCGCACAGTTTTCTCTTAGGAAACAGGACGTCGATTTTGATCCCATCTTCCAGTTCGGCCGTCTCGGCTTTTATAAAATCAGTTGAGGCCAGGAGCTTCGACAACAGCCGATTTTCAGTGCAAGCGACGATCTTCTCTTCGTCGGCGATTTGCAGGGCAAGGTGCTCCAGCCCCGTTCCACTTAGATATTTCCTTATCGCCTCATCTTTAATCATATCATCAACTATTATCACTCCCGCGTTAGGCAGGAGCGCTTTACAAATATTTTCCTCGGCATATTGTATGGCGCCAAGTTGTCTGAATTCTTCCCCGTTGTATATTGCCGTCCGGTAAATGATCAGGCTGTCAGGGTATTTGCCAGCATATCGAGCGATTATTTCGGCAGAAATGATATTGTCTTTGCAAAAAACACCGATAACGGAGCGGAAAGACTTCACGCCAGAGCCTGTAACCCGGCCGAAACGCAAAGTACAGATAATATTTTCAACCTCAACCTCCGGCCATGAGATATTAGGAAGTTTCTTGATCGGCCTGATCTGCAATAAAGCCAGCCTTTCATCGACTTTCGCCCACTCCATATCCACGGCTTTCCCCTGTTTCCCCCAAAGCTCCTGCTGGAAGTTCAAGGCAATCCGGGCCATTGCCTGTTGGGGTTTCGGAAAATTGGCAATTTCTTCATGAAAAATAGCCGGAGGCAAATATCTCCCTCCCCCCTCACCCATCACCCGCCTGACAAGATCGCCGGAGGCGGTCTCTAAGCAGAATATCCTATCGCGGTTCAAATCGTAATCCGTTTCTCCGCCGCCATCGATGTCAGTTCCCTCTTTACTTAAAGGAAACTTATGTAAAAGCCCCGCTCCTGCAACAGCCGCGTAGCCGTGTCCCAAAACAGTTGCGACCTTGACACAGCGGCTGCTCGCCGTGTTTGCGATCCCGGCGATGGCGGGGAAAAAATAGCCTGGCGCCGCCGGCCATTCCTTGCCCGCGAGTTCCTGAATAACCACCGCGAGCGGCGGCATCTGCGTATAGCCCGCCCGCCGCCAATAGACCTTCGCCTCCTGGGAATAAGCGGAAGCCAAAACGTCGTTCAGTTTGCCGACGAAGGCCGCGCGCGGACCGGCATCGTCAAGCGAACCAACATGGAATTCCGTGAGGAACGCTCCGGCGGCTGTCCAGCCAAATTGATCTTCGACCGGCGCGGAGGAGCGCAAAGCCAGCGGCCCAAAATTTATGCTCCTGACCGTATCGATAATTTGCGACACCGCTTCCTCGCGCAATGTTTCAACCGGAGACAAGTCGTAGAACGACCGTTCGCCAAGATTAAAAACGTCGGGGCAGACGACCAGCCAGCGAGGAACGTAAGTGCTGGGAAACTTCGACAAAACGGGGTGCCCGTCCAAAGTGGCCAGGCCGACGGCTTTGCCGCCGATCTGACCCTCGCCCATGACGCGCACGTTGCCGCTTGGCGATTGATAAAGGCCGTTGGTTTTTCGCAGGGTCAGTTTTCCGGTCGGTAAGGTTAATTCTCTCACGATGGGTTTTCGTAATCTTCGATGGGGAATTTCAATGATTCGGGGAGTGGCAAGGAGTAGCAGGGATGAGCAGGGAAATATTAAAAAACTTACCTGCTACTCCTTGCTAATCCCTGTCCCTCCCTGTCACTACCTGCTATCTCTGACAGCTCGGGCAAAAGTGCGACGTCCGGCCGCCGAACTTCATCCGGCTGACCTTCCCCCGGCAGCGGCAGCATTTTAAACCGTAGCGCTGGTAAACTTTCAGCTTTTTGGTATATGCCCCGGCCTCTCCCAGCGCGTTGACGTAATCGCTGAACGATGTCCCTTCATATTTAATGGCTTCGGCCAGGATCTTCCTGATCCCCTGAAATAACAGCTTGATCTCATTGTCCTTCAAAGTTTTGACCCTTCTGTCCGGCCGGACGCGGGCATAAAAGCAGACCTCGTCGCTGTAAATGTTCCCCAGGCCGACGACGTTCCGCGGGTCCATCAGGAACGCCTTGATCTTGTTGTTCGGCCGCCTTTGCAGCGATTTCCGGAAAAAAGGTAAAGTGAATTCCGGGCTTAGCGGCTCCGGCCCGAGTTTCATTGCCTCGAGCCTGCCCGCCAGCTCCCTGTCACGATAAAGCCGCACCCAGCCGAACTTGCGCACGTCGTTGAAAAAAAGATGCGAGCCGTCGGAGAATTCGAAAGTGGCGCGGGTAAAGCGGTTGGGGTCCTGTTCGAACCCCTCCCTGATCGGGTGGCCGCCGACGACTTTTTTCTTCCCGCCGCTGAAGACGAGCTGGCCGGTCATCTTGAGGTGGAACCAGAGGCGCCAGCCGCCGTCAAGATCAACGATCAGCATCTTGGCCCGGCGCCCGATCCCCGTGATCTTTTTGCCGGCGACGGTTTTGCGGTAAGCGGCCGCCGGCCGGTTGAGCATCTTCGGCACGTCGGCCGCGAAACCGCTGATCCGCTTGCCGACGATGTTCTTGGCCAACCCTCTTTTGATCGTTTCGACTTCCGGTAATTCCGGCATAATCCAAATGTTACCCATTCCCGTGATATAATTCAAGCCATGCCGATCGTTAGGATTGAACTGTGGAGCGGCCGCGACGCGGCGGCCAAGGAAAAGCTGATCCGCAACGTGACCAAAACGGTCTGCGAGACGATCAAGTGCCCGCCCGAAGCGGTGATCGTCGTGATAGAGGATGTCCCCAAGGAGAACTGGGGCCAAGCCGGCGTCCCCGCCTGCCGGCGCTAAAGCGTCTCTTTATATATTTCGACCATCAGGTCGAAACAGGTCAGGACGAGCGGCCCGATCAGTATCCCCGGCAGTCCGAAAAGCTGAAGCCCTCCCAGAATTCCTATCAGGACGATCAGCGGGTGGATCTTGGCGTGACCGCCGACGATCTTCGGCTTGAGCAGGTTGTCGATCAGGCTGACGACAAAGACGCCGTAGAAAAAGAGAAAAACGGCGCGCCACACGCCCCCGAAATATATTCCCTGGGCCAGCAGAACAAGGAAGATCGGGAACCAGACGAGCGCCGCGCCCAGCAGCGGAATAATGGAAATGATCGCCGTCAGAAAGCCCCAGAGCACCGGGTTCGGCAGGCCGATGATCACGAAACCGAGCCAGGCCAGCACTCCCTGGACCAGCCCGACCACCACCTGCCCCATGATCACCCCGCGGCTCAAGTCGTCGAAACGGGCGATGATCTGCTGGTAGCGTCCGGCCGGCAGGGGGACGAACTCCTGGAGCAGCCGGTAAAGGTCGCCGCCGTGCTTGAGGAAATAATAAGTCGAGAAGATGGTGATAAAAATGTTGAGCGCGATATTGGGGATCGTTTTGAGCGCCCCCTGGAGCCAGTCGATGGCCGTGCCGGAAAGGTCAAGCACCAGTTCCTTGACCGGCGTCAGGTTGCCGAACAACTCGGCGAAGGGGAACGGAAAATTCAGGTTAAGGGCGGGCCCGGCCATGAATTGCTGAAGGAACGCGTAGCCCGCCCGCGCTTCGCCGGCCAGCGTAACGGTGACAAAAACGACGGGGAAGAGGACGATCAGGCAGATCAGCAGGCAGGTCAGCGCCGAGGCGATCACCGCCCGCGGCGGCCCGGCCGGCAGGCGCTGGGCGAGCGCCTTGTAAACAGGGTAGAAAATATAAGCGAGCGCGCCGGCCGACAAAAGCGCGACCAGGAAAGGCCGGACGACCAGGAACGAGAGCGCCAGGACGACCAGCGCAAAAATGATCGTCGCGATGCGGCTGTAGGCCGCGTGCCGGGCTTCGTTTTCCGACATGATGCGGGATTATAACACGTCTTGCTTTAAAGCGCGAATCATTATAAGATAGGCCATGCGTTTTCGGCCGGGCCTGTTAATTATTTTCAGCTTCCTGGCGCTGACCGCGGCGGGCGCCGCGCTGCTCGCTCTGCCGCTCGCCTCGAGCGGCGCGCCGACCGGCTGGCTCGACGCTGCGTTCACCGCCAGCTCGGCCGCCTGCGTCACGGGGCTGACCACGCTCGACACCGGCGGCCATTTTTCCCTCTTCGGCCTGCTCGTCATCCTGGCCCTGATCCAGCTCGGCGGCCTCGGCTACATGACCTTTGCGACTTTCATCGTCCTGGTCTTCCGGCAGAAGCTCTTCATTCCCGAAAAGCTCGCTTTCCCGGAGATCATCAACCTCTACTCGCCGCGCGACGTCCTGCTCGTCCTCGGCCGGATCTTCGGGCTGGTGGTCCTGATCGAAGCGGTCGGCGCGCTGCTCCTGTTCCTGCGCTGGCTGCCGGAGCGCGGCCTCTGGTCCGCCCTGCTCTGGGCGGTCTTCCATTCGGTCTCCGCCTTCAACAACGCCGGCTTCGCGCTGACCGAAAACTTCGCCGGCCTGCGCCCCTACTCCGGCGACGTGCTCGTCAACCTGACCGTGACCACGCTGGCGATCATCGGCGGCCTTGGTTTTCTCTTTATGGCCGACGTGCTCAAGGGGCGGCGGCTGTCGCTCCACACCAAAGTCACGCTCTTCACAACGGTCTGCCTGATCATCGGCGGCACGCTCGTCTTCTTCGCGCTGGAGCGCCACAACCCGGGGACACTGGCCGGAATGTCGCTTCCCCACAAGGTCATGGTCTCCTACTTCCAGGCGGTGGCACCGCGCACCGCCGGCTTCAGCACCGTCGCGCCCGCCAGCCTCTTCCCGGCCACCGCCCTGTTCACGATGCTTCTGATGTTCATCGGCGCCGGTTCGGGCGGCACCGGCGGCGGCATCAAAGTGACGACTTTCGCCGTCGTCCTCTCAACGATCTGGGCGACGCTGCGCGGCTTCAAGAACACGATCATCTACAACCGCCGCCTGCCGGCGGAGATCGTCCGGCGCGCCGTGGCGATCGTCTTCCTGTCGCTCTTCGTCGTCGCGCTCGCCCTCTTCATCCTCAACGGGACGGAAAAGGCGGGGGTAAAGGCGCTCGCTTTCGAGACCTTCTCCGCTTTCAGCAACGTCGGGCTGACGCTCGGACTGACGCCGGGGTTGAGCCCGGCGGGAAAACTCGTCATAATAGCGGTCATGTTCCTGGGCCGGGTCGGCGGGCTGACGCTGCTCCTGACCCTGATGATGGGGCAGAAAGAGCCGAAGATCGAGCCGCCGAAAGAGGGCGTTTCTATTGGTTAGGAATGAGTAATCAGTTGTCTGTTGTCTGTTATCGGTTATAAGTTATCGGTTAAAAGAGGGGGAGCATCATGAGGAAAAAATATGCCGTGTTGGGGCTGGGCAGGTTCGGCAGCAAGGTGGCGCGCGAGCTGTTCTACAAAGGGATCGAGGTGATCGCCATCGACAAGGACGAGACGGTGATCCAGAACATCAAGGACCACGTCACCCACGCCTTCACCGGCGACATCACCGACGAGGGGGCGCTCAAGGAAGCGGGGGTCGCCGACTGCGACGTCGTCGTCATCGCCGAGAGCACCGACATGGAGAGCAACATCATCGCGACCCAGGTCTGCAAGAACCTGGGCGTGCCGCAGGTGATCTGCAAGGCGCACAACACCGTCCACGGCAAGATCCTGACCAAGATCGGCGCCGACCGGATCACCTTCCCCGAGCAGGACACCGCCATCAAGCTGGTCAACCGGCTGACCAGCCAGGGGGTGCTCGACTACTTCGACCTGGGCGAAGACCTCTCGATCGTCGGCACGGCCGCCCTGCCGAGCTGGGTGGGGAAGAAGCTCTCCGACCTTGACCTGCGCAACAAGTACGGCGTGACGGTGCTGGCGCTCCGCCGCGGCAACGAGAACATGCTGATCCCCGCCTGGGCGACGGTGGTGGAAAAAGACGACGTGATCGTCCTTTACGGCAAGGAAGACTCCCTCAAGCAGATGAACCTGGACATTACACATAAAACCTAATTCAAAAGTAAAAAGTAAAAATTCAAAAGTGCAAGTTAAAATTCAAAAGTAGCCCGCACTGTTACATTTGAAAAATGAAAATCCACAATCTCAAAGTCGGCCCCATTGACACCAACTGCTACCTTGTCGAGGACGAAACCACCAAAGAATGCCTGATCATCGATCCGGGCGACGACGCCGGAGCGATCAGCCAGCTGATCGAGAAGAAGCAGCTTAAGCCGGCGGCGATCGTCATTACGCACGGCCACTGGGACCACGTCGGCGCCAACAAAATATTGAAAGAAAAATACAATCTGCCAATTATGATGAGCGAGGAGGACGTTTTCGGCCTCAAAATGACCGACTCGCCCGCGCCGGATCAGAATTTGAAGGAAGATGACGAAATAAAGGCCGGCGGCCTGGTCTTCAAGGTCCTGCAAACCCCCGGCCATTCCCCCGGCGGCATTTCCCTGTATTCAAAAGAAGAAAAAGTTGTCTTTACCGGCGACACGCTCTTCAAGGGGGCCTACGGCCGTGTTGACCTGCCCGGTTCCTCTCCCGAGTCGATGGTCTTTTCACTCAAGAAACTCCTGGCCCTTCCCCGCGAAACGAAGGTCTATCCCGGGCACGGCCAGACGACGACGATCGGCGCCGAGCAGGACCTGCCGGCAACCGCCCGGTAGTCGACCAGCCAATATTACGCCTTGACTACCGCTCTTTTGATGTATTCGGGCGCTTGCGGCAAACCTTTCGCGGCAATCTCCAAAAGCACCGCAGTGATCTGCCGGCTGTAGCGGCGGGAGCTCGACACGGGCGAGAGCGACGGATACCCGTAAACGCAAATATGCTTGACCCCTTCCTCGATAAAGAACGGCTCGGCCAGGCTGGTGGGCCGGGTGGTCTCGATCGGGCCGGGCTGGTCAACCGCCAGGTCGAGAATGATCGCCCCGCGGCTAAGTAATCCGAGCAGCGGCCGGGTGATCAGATATTCCTTTTTCTCCCTTTTTTCATTCGGCCATTTAATGGCGTTGACCACGATATCCTTGTCCCTGATAAAATGCTCCAGGTTGGCGTACTCCGACCGGCGCAGGATCTTAACGTTCGCACCGAGCGCAAAGGCGACCTGCAGGGCTCCGGTCGCCACTTCACCATAGCCCAGCATCAGCACCGAGCATTCCTCCGGGACCTTGGGCGACTGCTGAAAAGCGTAGAGCATCCCCTGCTGTCCGGTCATCCGGTTGCAGTTGACCAGTCGTTCGCCCGCCTCGTTCCGCAGCATCTCCAGGGCGACCACCACGCTGTTCGCCGCCTTGAGCATGTCGATGTTCCACGGTTGCTGCTGGTGATGGAACATCGACAGCACGATATTGTCCTTGATCTTGAGCAGCTGGAATTCCGGCGGGCTGGGCGCTTTCAACTTGGCCACGATATCCTTGTTATAGATCTCGGCCGGGTCTTCCATCACCTCGGCGCCGGCCTTTATATAATCTTCGTCAAACGCGTAGACCCCCCGCCCCGCGTTCTTTTCGACAAAGACCTGGTGCCCGGCCTTGACGATCTTTTCCACCTCCGCCGGCAGGATCACCACCCTCACCTCGCCGGGAACCGTCTCTTTAGCAATCCCGATCTTCATGCCGCTCCGCCTCCTTGGCCAACGCCAGGGCTTCCCCGGCATTGATAAAAGTACCATACATTTTCAAAAGTAAAAGCGCAAGTGCTATCTTGAGCCGTTTAAGCGGCGCCCCGAACTCGTAACTGTGGGTCAGCACCGTTACGATCCGCGGCCCGCGGCCGGCCGACAGCTCTTTCGCTCGTCGCCAGATCTTAAGCAGGGCCTCCCTTTCCACGTAAAAAGCCGACGGCACTTCGATGACCGCGCTGCCGCCCGGCCGGCGGTGGTCAGCCCGGTCAAGCCGGTAAAAATTGGCGGGCGCTCCCCGCCAGTCGGAGACCGGGAGTTCGCCGTGGAACAGATAGCGCCCCGGTTCACAGGAAAGGTCGAGGAACAGCCCGTTCGCTTCCAGGACCGGGATGGTATTCGGGTGGAACGACAGATAGCCGGCGCGGTACGCCAGCGGGTCCAGCCCTTGAGCGCGCAGCGCCGCGGTCAGGAAGCCGATCGCCCGGCCCATTCTTCGAGCGTCAGCCGAGTAATAGGCGCGGCGCGGATCATCTTCGTGGCAGTGGACCCCGATGCTCCCGCGGCTTTCGACCATCTCCCGGTAAAGCGCTATGAACTCCGGCCGGAGGAAGAAATCGCGGGCGCGGGGCGAGGTGTGGACCAGGTGCACCAGACGGCCGCCGGCCAACCATACGGCCAGGCGGTGCTCCCAGCGGAGCCAGGCAAGCATCTTGGCCTGATCCGGCTTTCTCGCCTCTTCGGAAAGCGCCGGCTCGTAATATTCCTCCCAGTCACCGTCCACCGTAAATAAAATATAAAGCATCGGTCACCCCCTCTGACCGCTGAAAGCCGGGCGGCATGAGCGCCTGTTAGCCTATTATAATATGATATTCGCGCGGAAGGACATATTCAAGAAGGGCTTAAGCAGTGATTGGTTGTTTGGGCGGAGGGGCCAGCCCCAAGCGCGTTTTCCCGCCGACCGGTCAGCTTTTGCGCAGGACAAAGAGGCGATCGACAGGAATGTTATGAGAATTGGCCTCCAGACCGATCATTTCCGCAAAAACTTTTTCCAGGGAAATGATCTGGTAAGGCGACCCGGCCCCGCATTCGTAATTCGGTTTTTCAAAGATATAATGCCGGCCGCGGTAACTGCCGAGGTAGACCACGGCATGGATGTAGCGGTCAACCTCCCGGCCCTTCCCGTCCAGGCCGCGCCCGCCGAACAGGACAAGGTCGCCTGGTTTTAGCCCGGTGGGGAGCGCAGCCCGGTTGATCCCGACGATCTCGGCCGGCTGTTCCGGCGACCGGCGGCCGAGGCGGAAGGGGAAAGTGACTTTCACCCTGACGTAGCCGGCTGATGAGAGCAGCTCCGCGATCTTCTCCTGATCGGCCATGACCGCCCCGCCGGGCGCCGTTGCCGGACGCCGGCGGCCCAGATAGTCCTGCCCGGTCACAAAAGCCATCGTCTCGTAGCAATTCTTGGGATATTCGGTGGCGGGCCGGCAGTCGCTGTACCCGGCCTGCAGCAGCCGCCTGATCGCGCCGCGCCTGGCGGGGTTCAAGGAAAACAGGTATTCCTTCAAAGCATCATCGCCCCCGGCCGGCGGGCCCGCCGGGAGAATGCTGGAGACATTAACTTGCGTGACCGGGTCTGGCAATGGTTTAGGTCCGGTTTTTAAAGATTTCCCAGTTCTCACTGGTCATCGGGTCGTAAGCGAAGAGGAACAATTCCGTCGCTTCGTCCGGAAAAGATTTGACCCCGAGCATGAGCATCAGCACCGCTTCCGAGGCCCCCGCCCGCAGGAAGCGAACCTGGTAAACGGAATACTCCGGATGGCGGCCCGAGGCGACTTCCGGCGGCAATATTTCCAGCAATTGTTGAATGACCGGCCCCGAATCGGTATTCCCGCCGGCCACTCCTTGCAGAGCCGCTTGTCCCGGCTGTCCGACCTGGTGAAGAAAAAACGTTTCGCCCGTCGTTGAGCTCTTCAGGTTGCGGGCGGCGATCAGCTCCCTCATTTGAGCTAAAGTCCCGGCCGGTAATTTTTGGCAGGCGCGGACGAACTGCTGCCAGCGGACATCGTTGACCGACATCCATTTACTCGCTTGATGGCGCGCTACGGGCCTGATCATGACGCTGTCTCCTCTAAAGAACAAATGGCTACTATTTATTCATCCTCCGCCAGAGAGGAAAATTTCAGTTCTTTTTCTGAAATATCTGAAATAGTTGTAGGAGACGGCGCGAGGACGGCCAAGAAGTTGTTCAACAGGAAATAAGGCATCTGTCGAGTTGTGCGGAATTATAAGTCTTCGGGACCCGCACAGCTTTCTTCGCCTTATCGAAGGCCACAATTCCGGCCAAAAAGGGCGGCCAATAAGCCTCACGGCCAGGTAACGCTTACGCCCTTTGCCCTTAAGGCATCTATTTGCGCCTGCGGTATCTGGGGATTGCCGCCAAGATTCACATAATCCCCCGAAGCTAAACCGGGGTTATTGATAAGCGGATCAATGTCCGAAACTATGTTAGTCGAAAGGTCAAGCGTCAGCAGGTCAGATAAACCAACCAGCGCGGAGATGTCGGAAATATTATTGTAATTAAGATAAAGCAAAGACAGTTTGGTCAGCTTTGCCAAAGCGGAAATATCCGAGATCTTATTAGCATGAAGACTAAGCCGCGTCAAATTGGTCAGACCGGCCAAGGCGGATATGTCCGAAATTCCATTCATCTCAAGGAGCAGTTCCGTCAAATTGGTCAGACCGGCCAAGGCGGATATGTCCGAAATTTTATTATAGGAAAGGTAGAGCTTGCTTAAACCGGTCACAGGAGCCAGCCAGGATATGTCTATAATATCATTGTCGATCAGCGCTAAGGTTTTTAAATTGACCAGGTCGCGCTGCGGCGCCACTTGCGAAACAGCATTATTGTTAAGATTGAGAAGCTCCAGATTGGTTAAGCCCGTCAGAGCGGGAACTGTCACGATATTGTTGGTATCAAGATCGATCTCTTTTAAACGCGCCAGACCAACCAGAGGATTTATATCCGAGATACTATTACTAGAAAGCTCAATAATGCTTAAATTAGCCAGGCCCGCCAAGCCAGATATGTCTGTAATACCGTTCGCCCAGAGATGAAGTTCCCTCAAGCTTGCGAAACCGGAAGCAAACGGCGTTAAATCTTTAACCCGGTTCCCGTTAAGATCAAGGTAGCTTAAGTTGGGCAGGCCGGCCAAAGCGCTGACATCATAGATCAAATTTTCATAAAGGCGAAGCCACTGCAAGTTGGTAAGTTTTCCCAGCGCGGAGACATCGGTCAGGTTATTGTGGCCCAAGTCAAGGGTGGTTAAATTAGCAAGGCTGACAAGAGGAGCCACATTAGAAATACCATTAAAGTATAAATGAAGCTCTGCCAAATTTGAAAAACCGGAGGCAAATCGCGTTAAATCCGCAACACTGCTGCCGTTGAGATAAAGATAAGTCAATTTTCCCAGATTGGCGAGGGGGCTTACGTCCGTCAATGATTTATTATCTTGGAGATTGATCCGGCTTAATTTGGAGAGCCCGGCCAGTGGGCTTATGTCCGAGATCTTGGAATAGCTCAGCAAAAAATCTTCCAGATTAACAAAACATTCTATCCCGCTCAAATTGCCTATATTGCTGGAGTACGTGTAATCGTTGGTGAGCTTGATCTTCTTGATACTTACCACATTCGCCAAAAGCACTTCGCCGTTGGAATTTTTATTTGGTATGGCCGCCAGCAAAGCGGGGTCCGTGAATCTATCGGTTATTTTCCCGTCGCCGTCGGGGTCGCACAGCATCGCAATTTGAGACGTATCCGGCGCGGCCGATTCGTAGGCCGGCGCGTCCTGCGACTGCGCGTCCCGGCCCGCTTCCGCCGCAAGCACCGCCTCCGCCCCGGCCTCCGGCATTACCAGGTCATGACCGCTATCTATTCCGGCCTCCGGAAGATCGGGGCCGGCCGCGCTCAGGTCGGGCGCAATCAGATCGGGCCGGACCGCGTCTGCCCGGCCTGCGTCGCTGCTTGTTTCGGCCGCAATATCCGGCACGCCGGTTTCAAAAATGTCCGCGACATTCAAATCGGCCAGCGTCGCCACATCGACCTGAAGCACTTCCGGCCGCCAGCCGCTGTCGTAGAGCGCGGCGTCGGAAATCTTCGCCTCTCCCGCATCCTTGGCTGTTTCCCAGTTCCCGGCCTCTTTGCTTGTGTCACCTGCGTCGGTCCCGCTATCCTTATTCTTGGCAACGGACAACCCTCTATTACTGCAACCCGCGAACAAAGAGATGGCCGCCAAACCTATTACGATCGGGATAAACATCTTAAAGCACTCTCCTCCATAAGTTCGCCTGCTCTTATTTGTCGCGGCCTTATCCGGATAATTTCATCTTTTTTGTTCTATAATAAGAAATGATCGGGAACATGGTTACCCCCTGGAACTGGCAGAAATCAATTTTATAGACGCTAAATGGCTACCCGGGCTGAGGCGGTGG
>JAFGHC010000010.1 GCA_016939335.1 Candidatus Saganbacteria bacterium | reverse complement strand
TTCCGCAACTCGTTCCAGCTCTGGAACTTCGGCACCGGCGCGGCCGCCTCGGTCCTTTTGCTGATCGTCATGATCGCGATCGTTAACGTCTGGTTCCGCTACTTCAAGAAAGCCGAGGAGGTGCAGTAGCAAATTAAAAAGTCAAAAATCAAAAGTCAAAATTGCAATTAAAAATTCAAAATTGACCAATGCTGAGAACTTTTTATTTTTGAATTGTACTTTTGACTTTTTACTTTTGATTTTAGAGAGTTTAAGGAGATTATAATGCCATATTATTTACGAAAGCGGATCATTGATATTTTGATCAGCGCCGTAATGCTCGCTTTCCTGGCGCTGACGCTGCTGCCGGTCGGCTGGATGGTCTTCTCGTCGCTCAAAAGTTCGACCGACATCGCCATCGGGCGGGTGGGGCTCTCGCGCAGTGTTGAAGGGAGGGCCGAGGTCCACTGGAACAATTACGTCGACATGTGGAAAAACGTCAACTTCGGCCTCTACCTCAAGAACTCGCTGATCATCTGCGGCGCCACGATGTTCTTTGCCATGGTCTTCTCGACGCTGGCGGCCTACGCGCTCTCCCGCTTCCGTTTCCCCGGCGCCGACCTGTTCAGCAATACGATCCTGGCGACCCAGATGATCCCGGCCATCATGTACCTGATCCCGATCTACATCATGTTCGTCAAGTTCACGCTGATGACCGGCATTCCGGTCAAGGGGACCTACTGGGGGATCATCCTGATCTATTCGGCCTTTTTCATCCCGTTCTCGATCTGGATCCTGCGCGGCTTTTTTGCCACCATCCCCAGAGAGCTCGAAGAATCGGCCCGGATCGACGGCTGTTCGCCGTTCCAGGTCTTCTGGTACATCGCCCTGCCGCTGGCGGTCCCCGGCATCATCGCCACCGGCATCTACATTTTTCTGACCGCCTGGGACGAGCTGATGTTCGCCTGGGTGCTGACCAACTCCGACACGATGACGATCCCCGTCGGCATCCGGCTGTTCGTCGGCAATTACCAGAACCGTTTCGACCTGATGATGGCGGCCGCCACGGTTGCCACTCTGCCGGTCGTTGTGCTATTCTTTTTATTGCAAAAACACATCGTGCACGGCCTGACGGCCGGGGCGGTCAAGGGATAGGAGAGGGGAAAATGAACTTCAAACTTCAAACTTCAAACTTCAAAACAAATATTAAAGGTCAAATAGCAAATCCCAAAACAATTGTGATTTGGTTATTGGCTTTTGCCTTTTGTTTGGATGTTGGAGGTTTGAAGTTGGCTGTTCCGGCCGAGGCGGCGGTCTTCGTCGGTGTTTTCCGCGAAGGCGCGCCCCACAACATCAACTCCATCAAGCGCTTTGAACAGCAGGCCGGCTGCCGGCCGGCGCAGATCATGTGGTACCAGGACTGGGCGCAAGCTTTCCCCAAAGAGGATGCCCTTAACGTCATTAATTACGGCGCCGTCCCGCACATCGTCTGGGAGCCGTGGTACTGGAGCGACCACAACAAGATCAAGCTCAAGGACGTCGCCGGCGGTAAATGGGACAATTACATCACCGCCTGGGCCAGGGCGGTCAGAGAGTTCGGCCACCCGATCTTCCTGCGGCCGCTGCACGAGTTCAACATGGAAGGTTATCCCTGGGGCCTGGTCAATAACGACAAGGACCCGCAGCTTTACATCAAGGCCTTCCGCCGCATCGTCGATATTTTCAAGCGGGAAAAAGCGGCTAACGCCAAGTTCGTCTGGTCGCCGATGAACTATTCTTTCCCCGACGAGCCGTGGAACAACTGGGAAAAAGCCTATCCCGGCAATGATTGCGTTGACTGGATCGGCTTTGACGGCTACAACTGGGGAACGACCCAGAGCTGGAGCGACTGGCAGGCGTTCAAGTATCTCTTCCGCGACCAGGCGCGGCGGGCCCGCCAGCTCTGGCCGGACAAGCCGATCATGATCGCCGAGTTCGCCGCCGCCGAGCAGGGGGGGGACAAAGCGGCCTGGATCAAAGAACTGCCGCAGTACCTCAAGACCAGCATGCGCAATATCGACGCCATTACCTGGTTTGACGTGCGCAAGGAGACCGACTGGCGGATCGATTCCTCGCCGCAGGCCCTGGCTGCTTTCAAGCAGATCATGAAAGACCCGCTCTTTTCCGGTTCGGCGGAGGCGCTGGCGGCCCTGACGATCACGCCCGGGAAATATATGAAGAACCTGGTGTATGCCGCCAAAGCCCCCGTCAAGGTCAAACTGGACGGCAGCCTGCGCGACTTCAGCGGCTGCCAGCCGATCGTCATGAAAGACGCCTCATATTTCAAAGAAGGGCTGACCTGGGCCGGGCCGGGCGATCTCTCCGGCAAGATCTATCTGATGTACGACCAGGATTATCTCTACCTGGCGGCCGAAGTGACCGACAACCTGCCGCTGGCCAATAAGCGCGAGCGGGGGGACATCTGGAACGGCGACGCGATCGAGATCGTCTTTTCGACCGACCCGGGAGCCGACCAAAAACGCCAGTCGTTCAGCCGCAGGGACTACCAGGTCGGCTTTGGCACCGGCGACGGCAAAAGCGTCAAGCCGTCGGTCTGGAACTGGCAGCGGCGGCGCAGCCCGGCCGGAAGTGAAATTTTCGTAAAAAGGACCGATAAACCATTAGGCTGCATTCTGGAGGCGAGGCTTCCCTGGTGTTTCTTCGGGGACTTTGTCCCTTCGTCCGGGACCAGGATCGGTTTTGATGTCGCGCTGGACGATGCCGATCGCGCCGGCGAAAGAGAAAGGCAGTTGATCTGGAACGGCGATTATTATTTTTATAAGGACCCGAGTGTCTGGGGTGTGCTGGAGTTTAAATAAAAGGAGATTGGTGAATATGAGAAAAGCAATTGGCGTTTCCCTGGTTTGCGGTGTCTTAGTTTCGGCGGCGTTGGCCATGGGCGGCCCGGCTCCCGGAGCGGGCGCGCCGGCGGCGGAAAGCCCGGCGGCGGCCCCGGTCATGGCGGAAAAAGTGTTCCTGGTCGATGATTTTGAGTCGGGCAGCATCAAGTCGCCGCGCGAATGGTGGACCTTTGACCTCCAGAAGGCGGCACCGGTCTCCAACAGCGAGCTCAAGGACGGCGATGAGAAAGTGGCGGCCGGGGTCGGCAATTATTCGCTGCTCCTGAGCGGCCCGGCCAAAAGCTGGTATGCCGGCGGCGTCGGCACCTACCTGGCCAAAGAGAGCCAGGACCTCTCGAAATACAGCGATGTCCAGCTCGACATTTACGGCAACGGCCCCGGTTCCGGCACCCTGAAGATCGAGGTGGTCGACGACGACAACAGCAACTGGGTGGTGGAAGCGGACCAGAAGTTCAAGCCGACCAAGGACGACCTCTGGAGCTATGAGCTGAAGGTCGACTGGAACGGCTGGAAGCAGGTCCCGGTGCCGTTCTCTGATTTTGTTCTGGAGAATCCCAGCGCGGGCGACGGTGTCTGGAACCCCCAGCAGACCGGCGGTTCGGGCGGCCTGCTGCAGATGCAATTCATCTGTTTGGCCTCTGCCAGCGACGGCAAGATCAACTTTAACGTCGACAATATTCTGATGACGCTGGGGGCAAAGTAACCCCGGCCCCCGGGCATTTTATGAAGCGACTGGCGATCGGCCTCAGCCTGCTCCTGCTGGCCGTGACGGCGGCCGGGGCCGAACTTCGGCCGTTTGCCGAGCTGTGGAACAACTTCGCCTATTACGACACCAACCTGGAGCGCCAGGGCTACGCCTCGCTCCTCGGCCACTATGAGGGCAAGCTCGGCGTCTGGCTGTTCGACACCCCCGTCCAGCTCTACGGCGCTTATTACGGTATCACGGCGCAGACGAGCGACTATTTTGACAACTCGCTCTTCACCGGCGCCGGCCTCCGCTGCAAGCCGTTCGAGGCCGGTTTTCCGGGGACCAACTGGGCCAATGAGTGGATCAGGGACATCAAAGTTTTCTATGAGAGCCTGAACGCGAGTTACACCAAGGGGGCGGCTTCGGCCGAAGCGTCGGGGCTGGCCAAGAGCGATACCCGCTGCGGCTTTGACCTGTGGCACGAATGGAACCTGGACAAACCCGATGAGTCTCTGCCCTGGGCGGAGCTCTGGACCAATCTTTCATATCGCACGACAAATTTCGGCTGGTCTCTGGCGACGGGGGAAGCGCCCAGCTTCAATGATTATATCTTTTACTTTCAACCGAAGCTCGGGCGTCATCTGGGGCGCGGCATCGAGACCTATCTCAAGGCCGATATCGTCTATTCCGGCAAGGGCGGCCCCAGCTTTTACTTCTTGAATGAGGCCGATTACGGCCTCGGCATCAGGTTTGAGCCGTGGCGGAGAATTGAGAGCGCGCCGGAGCTGCTCCGGAAGTTCAAGATGTTCTGCGAGGTCCTCGGCGTCAGCTATCTGAAGGAGAAGCCGGCCGACCCCAATCAGGTGGTCAACCGGGACGTCAGGTTCGGGATCGACTTTTCTTACGGGAGATAGGGACAGGGTGAGGGTGAAGAATGAGGGTGAAGAATAGTTGTATTTAATTGTCGGGCTCGGTAATCCCGGTGAGGAATACGAGAACACCCGCCACAACCTCGGTTTCCGCGTTGTCAACGAATTAGCCGCGCGCCTCGGCCTTAAGTCATTAAGGTCAAAACACAAATCGTTCGTCGGCGAGAGTGAGATCGCCGGCCACAAAGTCATCCTGGCCGAGCCGCAGACGTTCATGAACGATTCCGGCGCGGCGGTCCGGGGGCTTCTCTCCTGGTACAGGATCGACCTGAAAAAGCTGATCGTGATCTACGACGACGTTGATCTTGAGGTCGGCCGCGTCAGGGTGCGCGAGCAGGGGTCGGCCGGCGGGCACCACGGCGTCGAATCGGTCATCGCCAGCCTCGGGACGAGCGAATTCATCCGGGTGCGGCTCGGCATCGGCCGCGAAAGCTTGACCGGCGACGTTGCGGACTACGTTCTGCAAAATATCCCTCCAGCCCAGCGGGAAGCACTCGAGGCCGCCATCGTCACCGCCGCTGACGCCGTCATAGCCATTATTACCGACGGCCTGTCTGCTGCGATGAACAGGTTTAATGCCGCTAATTGACCGGATCGGCCGGGTTCAGACGGCCGGACGGCGCCAATTTTCCGGCCTCCCCGGCGCCGCCAAATCGGCCGTGCTGGCCGCCCTGGGGCAAGAACACGAAAGCTTGGTCCTGGTCACTGCCACTTCCGCCAGCGCCGAACGCTTCAAGAACGAGTACGAACTGCTGACCGGCCAGCCGCTGCTGATTTTCCCTCCGCTTGATGTTTTGCCCGGCGAGAACCTGGCGCCGAGCGCCGAACTGACCGGCGAACGCCTGGCGATACTTGACACCTGGCTGTCGGGCCGGCCGGTTGCCGTCGTGATGCCGGTCCGCGCCGCGCTCTCCAAAACGACCAGCCCCGACCAGCTGAAAAAACAACGGCTCGCCCTTGCGGTCGGCCGGGATTATTCCCTCACAGGGCTGATCGCCGCCCTCGCCGACTTGGGATATGAACGTTACGACATCGTCGGCGGCCGCGGCGAATTCAGCGTGCGCGGCGGCATCGTTGATATTTTCCCGCTGGCCGCCGATCATCCGCTCCGCCTTGAGCTTGACGGCGACCGCCTCGCTTCGCTCCGGACGTTCGACCCCTTTTCACAAAGATCGGTCGCGGCGCTTTCGGGCGCCACCCTGCTGCCGGCGGCGGAAGACCAGGCGGTTTCTTTCCTTGAATATTTAGGCGACAAGAGCCTCCTGGTTCTCGACGAGAAGCTCGAACTGGAGCGAGCCGCGGAGGCGGACCTCGGCTGGCTGTTCAAAAAAGCCGGCGCCGAGCTGTCCAGTTTCCTCCAGCCTGACGAGACGCCGGAGTTCACGGCGCCGCCGGGTTACGCCGGCAGGACCGGTGAGATACCGGCCACCACCCTGATCGTCAGCCGGCACGCGCCGCGCCTCAAAGAAGAACTGCCGAATGAGGTCGTCGAGGGCGAGCTGGACGGCGGGTTCGTTTTTGCTGGCAAGGAAATCATTACTGACCGTGAACTTTTTGGCGAGGCCGCTCCGGCCAGGCGGGCCAGGGCGGCGGCGCGGGAAGGGGTGGCGGAAGACTTGCTGGCCGACCTTAGCCTCGGCGACTGCGTGGTCCACGAAAATTACGGTATCGGCCTCTACCGGGGGATGCAGTTTCTCGACCTTGACGGCGTTAAACAGGAATATATGCTGATCGAATTCGCCGGGGGGGACAAGCTCTACGTCCCACCGCCGATGATCGGGCTGGTCGAGAAATACGCCGGCGGGGGCGACGCGGCGCCCCGCTTAAGCCGCCTCGGCAGCAAAACCTGGCTCAAGACGCGGAGCCGGGTCAAGCAGTCCCTGCGCGACCTGACCCAGGAACTGCTCGCTCTTTACGCCAAACGCGAGCGGGCGGCGGGGACGGCCTTCCCGCCCGACGACATCTGGCAGAAAGAGCTGGAGGCGACTTTCCCGTTCGAAGAGACGCCCGACCAGAGGAGGGCGATCGAAGCGGTCAAAAAAGACATGGAAGCGCCCCGGCCGATGGACCGGCTGGTCTGCGGCGACGTCGGCTACGGCAAGACCGAAGTGGCGGTCCGCGCCGCGGCCAAGGCGGTTTCCGCCGGCAAACAGGCGGCGGTGCTGGCGCCGACGACGATCCTGGTCGAACAGCACTTCAACAACTTCAGCCAGCGCTTCAAGAATTCCCCGTATGTCGTCGAGATGCTTTCCCGCTTCCGTTCGCCGAAGGAGCAGAAAGAGGTGGCAGCGGCGCTGCAGGGCGGCGGGGTCGATATCGTGATCGGCACCCACCGGCTGCTGTCAAAAGACGTCAAATTCCGCGACCTCGGCCTGCTGATCGTCGACGAAGAGCAAAAGTTCGGCGTCAGCCACAAGGAAAAGATCAAAAAGCTCAAGGCAGCGGTCGATGTCCTGACGCTGACCGCCACGCCGATCCCGCGCACGCTTTATTTTTCGCTGGCCGGCGCGCGGGCGATGAGCCTGATCTCGACCCCGCCGGTCGACCGCTCGCCGATCCGCACCTATGTCCTGCCGTACTCGGAAAAGGTGATCAGGGAGGCGATCGTCCGCGAGCTCGACCGCGGCGGCCAGGTCTATTTTGTCCATAATTACGTCGAGACGATCATGGGGGTGGCCGCGCAGATCAAAAAGCTGGTCCCCGAGGCCCGGGTGACGGTCGGCCACGGCCAGATGGGCGAGAAAGAGCTCGAGCGGACGATGCTTGATTTTTTAAACAAGAAATACGACGTCCTGGTCTGCACCTCGATCATCGAATCGGGCCTTGATATCACCAACGTCAACACGATTCTGATCGACCGGGCCGACCGTTTCGGCCTCTCCCAGCTTTACCAGATCAGGGGGCGGGTCGGGCGCTCGGCGGTCAGGGCTTACGCTTACCTTTTCTATCATCCTGCCGGGAGCATGACCGACGAGGCGGTCGAGCGGCTGAAGGCGATCCAGGAGTTCACCGCGCTCGGTTCGGGCTACAAACTGGCCATGCGCGACCTGGAGATCCGCGGAGCGGGAAACCTGCTTGGCGCCGAGCAATCAGGCCACATCTATGAGGTCGGTTTCGACCTCTATTGCGAGCTGCTGGAGGAAGCGGTCAAGGAAGTCAGGGGAGAGACCGTGGCGGTGCCGCGCGAGGTGGAGCTGGACCTCAAAGTTGAAGCCTCGATCCCGGCCGCTTATGTCTCCGACGAGCGCCAGCGGATCGCGCTCTACCGCCGGATGAACCTGATCACCGATAGCGAAGGGATCGAGAATGTCAAAAAAGAGCTGGCCGACCGCTTCGGCCCGCTTCCTCCGCCGGTCGAGGAACTGCTCCGTTTATTGGGGCTCAAGGTTGCCGCCCTGAAAGCGGGGGTCAGGAGCATCAAGGAAGAGAAAGGGAAGCTGCGGATAGAGTACGCCTCAAAAAAGGTCGAATTGATCGAGCGCGGGAGGGATAGGATCAGGAGTGCGCTGACAGGTATTGGTGGATAAGCTTTTTGTCGCGGACCACGACCACCGGCTTTCCCTTCGGCGTCTTAATGACCAGTTTGTCGTGGCTGACTTCCACGTTGCCGGTGCCGGAATCCTGCCTTGAGGTCTGGAGCAGGTAATTGATGACCAGCATTTTCAGGATCTCGGGATTCAGTTTATCGCCCAGGAAGATCTTCGGCTCGACCGTGAATTCGGTGTGTTTGGCGGCGATGACCGAAGCGCTGCCGCTCTGCCGCCAGAGCTCTTTCAGGGCGGCCTCCAACTGTTCCAGAGCGCTTTTTTCTTCAGGCATGGGCAACGGCTCCTTTCAGTAATCCTTCCTGACGGTAGGCCTGGGCCGATAATCCTCCCAATTTAGGAAAGAGGGTCGCGATCGCCTCGAAAGCATTTCCCCGCAATTCAACAGATGCCTGGTAACTGGCGGGATCGATCTGCGGGCCGCTGCCGATGTTGCCGAGCATCTCCTTTTTGATCTCAGGGGCGGCCGCCGGGGTGTTTGCTGCCAGTGCCCGCTCCGATGTTTTGGTGTGGTCAAAAATGTTGGCAAGGGGGTCGGTGAGCTGTTTGGCCAGCCTTAGGTACTTGCCGGTCAGCGCTTCGGCCGGGATCTCGATCCGCCCCGATGCCTCGTCGAACTTGAGGTTGCCGTAGCGCAGGTCGCGTTTGATGGCCCCGCCGAGGGCCAACAGTTCTTTGGGAGAGAGGCCGGCCGATTTGAAGAAATCGACGACCGCCTTGGCTTTCAGATTGGGGTCGCCAAAGTCTTTCTGGTCGACGACGACGTTGTTTCTCCGGCCGTTGGGGGCAACGATAGCGACGAGAGAGAGGATGTCGATCGCCTCCTGCGGCGACTTGAGGCCGTACGCCTGCGGATTGGGCGTATTGCCGACGGCATTAGCCTGGACGTTATTTATTGCCATAGTTTTTATTGTTCCCCAGCTACTATTATTATCGGTTTTGGGGCCCAAAAACTTGCATAAAATATGAAGGTTACGAGGGCCCGTGAAGGCCCATGAAGTGATTGAGGGCTAAAGGCTATAAGGGGAATGAAGATATGGGGCGAAAATGCCAAAAATGCCATCAGCCTTCCCCTGCCTTTTTAGCCTTCAGCCTTCAAACACCCCACGGGCCCTCATGGGCCTTCATAGCCTTCTTTTCGAGAGAGTGAAGGGCGAAGAAAAATAGAGTATAATTAGCCTATGCAGACAGGTCAAAAGTTCGAAGAATTCATAGAAATCGTAAGAAAATTACGCAAAGAGTGCCCCTGGGACCGGGAACAGACGAGCGAGAGCCTGAAACCGTACCTGATCGAGGAGGTTTACGAGGCGATCGAGGCGATCAACGGCCGGGACTACGGCCGCCTGGCGGAAGAGCTGGGCGACATGCTCCTCCATATCGTCATGCTTTCGGTCTTTGCCGAAGAGAAAAAGCGCTTTAAGGTCGGCACGGTCATTGATTCGATCGCCGCCAAGATGGTCAGGCGCCATCCGCATGTTTTTGGGAAAGAGAAGGCGAAGGATAAGGAGAAGGTTTGGAGGAATTGGGAAAAGATCAAGGGGGAGGAAAGGGGCAGGGGGCATAGGGTCAAGGGCCTTATGGGGAAGGGGATGCTGGGCTCGATACCGAAAAGCTTGCCGGCGCTGGCCCGCGCCGACAAGGTCCAGCGCCGCGCCGCCCGGGTCGGCTTTGACTGGGACAAGGTCGCCGGGGCGTGGGATAAGGTTTATGAAGAGCTTAATGAGGTGCACCAGCTGTTAAATCACAACCTCCAACTTCAAACTTCCAAACAAAAGGCAAAATACAAATTACAAAAGACAAAGGAAGAGATTGGCGACCTGCTCTTTTCGATCGTCAACGTGGCGCGCAAGCTCGACATTGATCCGGAAGACGCCCTCCAGCTGGCCAACGCCAAGTTCCTGCGCCGTTTCGCCAAAATCGAAAAGGCCCTCGGCCGGAGGAAGCTGTCCGTGGCCGAAATGGATGCGATCTGGAACCGGGTCAAGGCGTCGGAAAAGTGATATAATATAGTCATGAAAGCCAACTGGCGCAGCCTCCTGACTTACCTCATGGTCCTCCTGATCGGCCTGGCGCTGGTCGCGCCGCTTTTTTCGACCGAGAAAAAGATGCAGGAGATCGCCTTTTCCGATTTCCTGAACTATCTCGACCAGGGGAAGATCAAAGAAGTGACCCTCGCCGGCGACCTGGTCTCGGGGACGCTGGCCGACAGTTCGCGCTTCCGCACCCGCGCCCTCAATTATCCCAACCTCGTTCCCACCCTGCGCGAGAAAGGGGTGGCGATCAAGGTCGAAGCGCCGATCGAATCGAACTGGCTCTGGAACCTGTTGCTGCAGCTCCTGGCGCCGGTCGCCTTTTTCGGCCTGCTCTGGTGGCTGATGCTCCGCCAGGCGCAGGGGGCGAATAATCAGGCGCTTTCGTTCGGCCGGGCCAACGTCCGGCCGCTGGTCGGCAAGGTCAATGTCACTTTTGCCGACGTGGCGGGGATCGACGAAGCCAAAGAAGAGCTTCAGGAGATCGTTGAGTTCCTTAAATACCCTCAAAAATTCCACGCCCTGGGAGCGAAGATACCTAAAGGGCTGCTGCTGATGGGGGCGCCCGGCACCGGGAAGACCTTGCTGGCCCGGGCGATCGCCGGCGAAGCGGAGGTGCCGTTCTTTTCCATTTCCGGCTCCGACTTCGTCGAGATGTTCGTCGGCGTCGGCGCCGCCCGCGTCCGCTCGGTCTTCGACCAGGCCAAGAAACAGACCCCGTCGATCATCTTTATGGACGAGGTTGACGCGGTCGGCCGCCAGCGCGGCGCGGGGCTCGGCGGCGGCCACGACGAACGGGAACAGACGCTGAACCAGCTGCTGGTCGAGATGGACGGTTTCGACCCCAAGCAGAACATCATCGTGATCGCGGCGACCAACCGCCCCGACATCCTTGACCCGGCGCTGCTGCGCCCCGGCCGGTTCGACCGGCAGGTCGTGCTCGATAAGCCCGATCTCAAGGGCCGCGAAGCCATTTTAAAAATACACTCCAGAGGTAAGCCGTTCGCCGCGGAAGTCGACCTTAAAACCATCGCCCAGCGGACCCCCGGCTTCACCGGCGCCGACCTCGAGAACGTCCTCAACGAGGCGGCGATCCTGGCCGCCCGGGCCGATAAAAAAGAGATCTTCATGGACGAGCTGGAAGAGGCGGTCGACCGCGTCCTGGCCGGCCCGGAGAAGCGGAGCCGCGTCATCTCTGACAAGGAAAAGCAGATGGTGGCCTACCATGAGGTCGGCCACGCCGTCCTCTCCCGCGTTCTGACGAACGCCGACAACCCGCACAAGATCTCGATCCTGCCGCGCGGCATGGCGCTCGGTTACACGCTCCAGCTGCCGCTGGAGGACAAATACCTGGTGACCAAAGACCAGGCGCTCGACCAGATCTGCGTGATGATGGGCGGCCGGGTGGCCGAGGAACTGATCTTTCACGAGATGACCTCCGGCGCCCATAACGACCTGGAGCGGGCGACGGAGCTGGCCAAGAAAATGGTGACCGAGTTCGGCATGAGCCAGCTCGGCCCCCGCACCTTCGGCCGCAAGGACCGGCAGATCTTCCTCGGCCGCGACATCGCCGAGATGAAGGATTACAGCGAGCAGACGGCCGACGCGATCGACCGCGAGATCGAGAAGATTATCGGCGATTCTTACGCCCGGGCCAGGAATATTCTCTCGCAGAACCGGGCCAAGCTGGAAGAGATCGCCAGGGTCCTGATCGAAAAAGAGACGCTCGAGAATTCCGCCCTCGAGAGCGCGATGCAGGGCCTCATGAAAGAACCGGGCCGGACGGTGTAATCAGTCATGGCCAAGATCATCGAATGCGTGCCGAACTTTTCCGAAGGCCGGGACGAGGCCGTTATTGAGGAGATAGTTGAAGCCGTTAAGAGCGCCAGGGTGCTCGACCTCCACTCCGACCCCGACCACAACCGCTCCGTCCTGACCATGGTCGGCCCGCCCGCAGGGGTCAAGCAGGCCGCCCTCGACCTGACCGAACGGGCGATGCAGCTGCTTAAGGTCGGCGAACACTCCGGCGAACACCCTTTCATCGGCGTGGTCGATGTCATCCCCTTCATCCCGCTCGGCGAAACGACGATGCGGGAGGCCGTCACCCTGGCCCACCAGACCGGCGACGAATTGTGGAAAAAATTCAAGCTCCCCGTCTATTTCTACGGCGAGGCGGCGAAGATCGCCGAGCGCCGCGACCTCCCTTACGTCCGCAAAGGGGGGTATCGCGCCCTGGTCGGCGAGATCAACTCTCCGCACCGCAAGCCGGACGCCGGCTGCGGCCTGCATCCCGACGCGGGGGCGGTGGCGGTCGGCGCCCGGAACTTTCTGATCGCTTTTAACGTCAACCTGGATACCAGCGACGAGGATATCGCGCATTCGATCGCCAAGGCGATCAGGGAGAAAGACGGCGGCTTGCCGGGGGTTAGAGCCCTGGGTATTTTTCTGGATAGCCGGGGGATCGGCCAGGTCTCCGTTAACATCACCAATCACCAGGAAACTTCACTGAAGCTGGTTTTTGATGAGGTCGCCAGTTGGGCCAGGGAATATAAAGTTAACATCCTGGAATCGGAGATCGTCGGCTTGATACCCGCTTCAGCGGCTTTTAAGGGCATGAAGGAGCATCTGAAATTGAAGTCGCTGGATAAGCGGACGATACTGGACAATCACTTATAGGGACCACTTACAGGATAGCTTGAAATTTTTGCCTCTTCTTGCCGAGAATATTTGGGGTTGGAGCGGGCCTTGTTTTAATGAGCGAGAATAACATTATAATTGCTTTTATCGATCAAATCGGCGGTTGGTTCGGCACACCGGCCGCAGGCGCCAAACAAGGCGCCGGCACAGAGGTTAAACAGCCGGAACCGCGCTTCTCGCCTGACACAGTCATCGTCAAGTTCCGGTCGGTTTCCGTCGCCAATTCAGAAACTCCCGTCACCGATCATCGGACCATCAATCAATTATTCTCCAGGCACGGCGTCTCCGCGCTCCGCCGGGTCTTTCCCGGAGAGGGAAAACAACTTGGGCGTGATCCGCGCCGTCCGCGGGGACCGCTCCCCGATCTCACGCATATATATGAACTTAAGATCAAGCCGGGCCAGGACATCGCCCGAATCGTAGAAGAGTACCGGCGCGATCCCAACGTCGAGTACGCGGAACCGGATTATCTCTGCTATCCTGCCGCCGCCGCCCCCAATGACCCTTATTTTCCCAGCCAATGGAACCTGGCGGCGATCCAGGCGCCGCAAGCCTGGGAGATCCAAAAGGGGGATGCCAATCGTATTATCGCCGTGGTCGATACGGGGATCGATTATAATCGTCCCGACATTGCCGCCAATATCTTGGCCAACACCGACGAAACGGAGACCAACGGGAAGGATAACGACGGCAACGGCTACCCCAACGATTTTCGCGGCTGGAACTTCGTTGACAATAATAATGACCCGATGGACCAAGATGGGCACGGCACCGTCGTGGCCGGGATTACCGGAGCTGTTCCCAACAACGGCATCGGTATTTCCGGGATCAACTGGCAGTCAAAGATCATGGCGCTGAAGGGTGGGGATAGTTCGGGCTTTTATGATTCAAACACTTCGGCGGCGATCAGGTACGCAGCCGACAATGGGGCGGAAGTCATTAATATGAGCTGGGGCAGGTATGGTTTTCTCTCCCAGACGCTTGCCGAAGCGATTCTTTACGCTTATAACAAAGGGGTGATCTTGGTCGGCGCCGCCGGCAATAATGGTACCCGCGAACCTTTATATCCTGCCGCACTCTCCCCCTGGGTGATCGCGGTCGGAGCGACTTCCGAGACGGGTAGAATGTACAACCTCGGGACCTGGCTCGACATTGCCGCGCCTGGAGTCAATATTATGTCTTTGAGAGCCAATAATGCGACAGATTGTGTCCCTTATTACGGCGATCCTGATTATTGCTCCAAAAGCGGGACTTCCATGGCGGCGCCCCATGTTGCCGGCGCAATCAGCCTGCTCCTCTCCCAAAACCCGGCCCTGACTTCTTCGCAAGTCAGAAATATTATCCGGGCCTCTGCCGACGATCTCGGCCCGGCCGGCTTTGACCCTTATTACGGCGCCGGCCAGCTCGATATTTATAAGGCCCTCACCCGGGCTTCGATTGCCACCCCCGACGTCAACGCCGGGATCACGTCTCCCAAACCTTATGAATACTTCGGGCTGGGCCAGGAGAATAACGATCCGAATAAGCTGGCCACGCCGATTGAGATTAGCGGCTACGCGGACGGCTTTGCCTCCGGCTCCGGTAGTTTTTTGCTCTCGATCGCCGCCGGGGAAAATCCGGTCAGCTTTTCTACGACAGGCTTTACTCTGGTTGGCGGAGGGACCTCTCCTGTCAGCGGCGGCAAACTTGGCTCTTTCGATCCTTCGACCCTGACTAAGGCCGGTATCTATACGGTTAAGCTGTCGGTTACCGGCACTAAAGGGACTAACGAGTCTCTTTTCTCTTTTATTTTCGATCCCGATCTTGCCGTCGGCTGGCCAAAGACCGTCGGCAACCAGCAGAGCGGTGGGGTTGGCATTCCCTTTGTTTCCGAAAAATCGGTCCCGACGTTTGCCGATCTCAAAGGGGACGGCCGCGAGAATATCTATGTCAATTCCCGAGACTGCAATTTTTATGGTTGGGACCTTAGCGGTGCGGCGCTCTCCGGTTGGCCCAAGCCAAACAATTGTTCCGATGCCGCTCCGGCGGCCGGCGATCTTAACGGTGACGGCCACAAGGAGATTGTCCTGGCCTCCGGCGGCACGGTCAGTGCCTGGCGTTATGACGGGGCTTTTTTAACGGGGTTCCCGCTTTCTTTAGCTCAAGCGGACGGGACGCCTTCGCTCGGCGATATTAACGGCGACGGGAAATTGGAAATTATGGGAGTGACCAAGCTTGGCTCGAACAGTTATTCGAGCCTTTTTGCCTTAAAGAACGACGGGACCATCTTGTTCAATGTGCCGATAACTCCGGGCGACAACGATCCTTCGCCGGTGACGCTGTGCGACCTGAACGGCGACCAAAAGCCGGAAATGATCTTTGGGGTTGCGAGCAATATTTATGCTTATGGGGTTGATGCTGCCGGCGTCATTTCGTGCTTCTGGACCACGGCGCTTAGCGACGGCATCGGCTCTTCTAACCCGGCGACTTGCGCCGATATCAATCAGGACGGCTTTCCCGAAATCATCATGGGAACAGGCGATAGTTATCGTATCGTCCTTGACCATAACGGCGGTTTTTTCTTGGGGCCAACTTCTTTTAACAATGTCCCGTCGGCCGGCATACCGCTCAGCCTCAACGGCGACAACAATCTTGATATGATCTTTACTGATGATTATGTTAAGGTGATTGACCGCCGGAATGCTTATGTCCCTCCTTATCCGATCACTGCCGCCGATCGCCGGCCTTGGAGCGGAGGTATTGTCGGCGGTAATTTATCGGGCAGCGGCTTTCCCGAGTTCCTGGTCCCTTCGGTTCTGGATGAAGGGGGGTATTACATCAATGGCTACGGTCTTTTACGGCTTTATAACAAGACCGGTGAAATAACCAATGCCCGTTTCCCCAAAACGACACTAGGCCAGCAACCCGGGCTGTCCCCGGCGATCGGCTCGCCCGCCGGCCCCGGTTCGAGCTATTTAGCCGTCAGCGCCAATTTTTACACCGGGACCAAAGTTTTAGTCTATAATAACCGTGTCGCTTATTCCGCCCAGGCCAACCCCTGGCCGCAGTTTCAGCACGATTTGGCCCGCACCGGCAACTACAACACCGACGTCGTCCCGCCGAGCGTCTCCTGTACGCCGATCGCCCAGGCGCCGGCCAACAGTCAGATCGCCGTTTCCTGCCTTATTTCCGATACTAACGGTATCCTGGGGGCGCAGATTTATTACAGGAACGCCAGCGCTGCCAGCTACCAGAACACGCCGATGAACGTTGTCGCCGACAACAGTTGGCAGGGAACGATCCCCGCCACCGTCGGGACCAATCAGGTGAACTGGTACGTCGTGGCTCACGACAAGGCGATCAACCCGGCTATTTATCCGGCGGGGGCGCCCGACACGGTCAATAATATTTCCCTCGTTGATAAAGTATCGCCGAAGGTCACCGTTACTCCCGTAACCACTGCTTATCTTGCCCAACCGCTGGTTATTAATAATGTGGTGGCAACCGATAACATTGGCTTGCAGGCTGTTTACCTTCATTACCGTACCAAAGGGGCGGACGCCTGGCAGAGCCGTCCGATGGAAGGCGTAGGCAGCGATTACAGCGCAATCATTCCCTCGAAAGAGCTTAACCTGGCCGGGTTGGAATATTATATAGAAGCGGTCGACCCCAGCGGCAACGCCACGGGCTCGTCGGTCTTTTCCGTGACGGTGATCGATGATCTTCCCCCCTCGTGGCCGGTCAACCTGACTGCCGTCGCGAGCGGTAGTCAGCAGGTCACACTCTTCTGGCTACCGCCGACTACCAATGCCGACGGCTCGTTGCTCACCGACTTGGCCGGCTATAACGTCACTTACCGCGATCTTACGGCTGGGAGCGATTGGCTGGCAGTTCCCATTAATGCCGGCAATGTCACAGAGCGGATCGTGACTGGTTTGGCCGCTGACCACACTTATGAATTCAAGGTGCAAGCTTATGATAATAAGCAGCCGGCCAATATAAGTGACTGGTCTAATGGCGCCACTGCTACCCTAATAATTCATCCACTGGTCGACAGCGGCGTGCCCGAGACCGAGTCCCCCGTGGTGCCGGTCGATGCGGAGAGTGAACTTCCCGCCACAACCCCCGACGCCGGAATGGACGCCACTTCCCTTGAAGCCAGCCCCGAAGCGCCGGCAGCGATCATTCCCGACGCCGATCTGCCCGAAGTAAAGCCGGTCGAGCCCCAGACTCCCCCCCAGCGCTCCCGCGGCGGTTGTGGTTGTGCGTTGGGCGGGGTTTACTAAAAGCCGCCTCTTATTCGGGATGCTTTTTGCGGAAAAGTCGACAAGCTTGTGCTAAAATCATAAACATGGGCGAAGAACTGGCGAAAGTTTATAATCCTGCCGAAGTCGAGCAAAAATGGTATAAGGTTTGGGAAGAGAGCGGCTATTTCAAGCCGGCCGGCCAGGGAAAGCCGTTTACCATCGTCATTCCTCCGCCCAATGTTACCGGGTCCCTCCACATGGGGCACGCGCTCAACAACTCCATTCAGGACCTCCTGATCCGTTATAAAAGAATGCAGGGATTTCAGACGCTCTGGCTGCCCGGCACCGACCACGCCGGGATCGCGACGCAGAACGTGGTCGAACGCGAACTGAAGAAAGAAGGACAGCGGAAAGAAGACCTGGGGCGGGAAAAGTTCGTCGCCAAAGTCTGGGAATGGAAAAAAGAGTACGGCGGGCGGATCACGCAGCAGCTGCGGCGTTTGGGGGCCTCCTGCGACTGGTCGCGCGAGCGGTTCACGATGGACGAAGGGCTCAACCGGGCGGTCAAAAAACACTTCGTCCAGCTCTATCACGAAGGGCTGATCTACCGCGGCAAACGGATCATCAACTGGTGCCCGAGATGCGGCACGGCCATTTCCGATATCGAGGTCGGCTACGAAACGGTCAAGGGCCACCTCTGGCACATCAAGTATCCAGTCTCGGGTCACGAGTCGCGGGTCGCGGGTCAGCACATTGTGGTAGCGACTACAAGACCGGAGACGATGCTCGGAGACACGGCGGTCGCGGTCAACCCCAAAGACGAGCGCTACAAACATAGGTGGGGGGAAACGGTGGAACTTCCCATTGTCGGACGCCATATCCCGATCATCAAGGACGATTTTGTCGACCCGGCGTTCGGCACCGGCGCCGTTAAAGTCACGCCGGCCCATGATCCCAACGATTATGAAATGGGGCTCCGGCACAATTTACCGTTCATTAACGTGCTCACCCCTGACGGCCGCATTACTTTCAGGGAATTCGGGAGCGACAAGGAGAAGCAGGGAGCAGCAGGGATCGAAGGGCTCGACAGGTTCAAGGCGCGGGAAGAGATCGTTAAACGGCTGGAAGAAAAAGGCCTGCTGGTCAAAGTCGAGGATTATGAAACTTCGATCGGCCATTGCTACCGCTGCAAGACGGTGATCGAGCCGTACCTTTCCGACCAGTGGTTCGTCAAAGTGAAGCCGCTGGCGGAAAAAGCGATCGCGGCGGTCGAGGCGGGGGAGGTCAAATTCGTCCCCGAACGGTGGACCAGGGTTTACCTCCAGTGGATGACCAACCTGCGCGACTGGTGCATTTCCCGCCAGCTCTGGTGGGGGCATCAAATTCCCGCCTGGTATTGTCAAAGTCAAAAGTCAAAAGTCAAAAGTCAAAATGAATGCAGTGAAATTATTGTCTCGGAAGAGAAGCCGGAAAAGTGCCCAAAATGCGGAGGGACAAACATAGTTCAAGACCCCGATGTTTTCGACACCTGGTTCTCGTCGGCGCTCTGGCCGTTCTCGACGCTCGGCTGGCCGGACGAGACGGAGGACTTAAAAACCTACTATCCGACCGATGTCCTGGTGACGAGCTACGATATCATCTTCTTCTGGGTGGCGCGGATGATCATGGCCGGGCTCCACTTCATGAGGCAGGCCCCCTTCCACACCGTCTATTTCAACGCCCTGGTCAAGGATATCCACGGCAAGAAGATGAGCAAGTCGTGGGGGAACGTGATCGACCCGCTCGAGGTGATCGACAAGGCGGGGGCCGACGCCCTCCGCTTCGCTTTCCTCTCGCTGATCGCGGGGCAGGGGCAGGACGTCAAACTGTCCGAGGAGAAGATCACCGAGGCGCGCAACTTCGCCAACAAGATCTGGAACGCCAGCCGCTTCGTCTTGATGAATGTTCAGGGAAAGCCGAAACTCGAGCTGCCGGCCAGCCTCTCGCCGGCCGAACAATGGATCGTCAGCCGGCTGAACCGCACAACTGCGGAAATTAGCGCCGGGATCGGCAGTTACGAGTTCGGCCGCGCCGCCTGGGAGCTCTATAATTTCATCTGGGGCGATTTCTGCGACTGGTTTATCGAGCTCTCCAAGATCGATCTCTATGGGAAGGACGAAAAGAAGAAACAGCGGACGGTCCAGGCCCTTTTATTCGTTCTTGAGCGGACGATGCGTCTGCTTCATCCCTTTATGCCTTTCATTACCGAAGAGATCTGGCAGAAACTCAAAGCGGTGACCGACGGGGGGGAGGACAAGCCGAGCATTATGCTAGCGGCTTTCCCGGCGGCGGAGGCGGAACGGATCAACGCAGGAGTGGAAGACGAGTTTGAGTACCTGAAAGGGCTGGTCACCGCGCTGCGCAACATCAAGGCGAACTACGGACTGGCGGCCAAGGAAGTCGCCGCCGTCATTATGCCGGATAAATCGGAACTAAAAACCTTTGAGCTTTTCCAGGGACCCATCAAGGTCCTGGCCCGGCTTTCTTCATTGCGGGTCGAAGCGCCCGGCGCGACGGCGCCCAGACAAGCCGCCCCCTTTGCCGTTGCCAAAACTCAAGGTTACGTGCCGCTGGCCGGCCTGGTCGATCTTGCCAAAGAACGCGAGCGGCTGGAGAAGGAAGTTGAGCGGCTGACGGCGGAACGGGAACGGATCGGCAAGCTGCTGACCGACCAGAATTTCATCGCCAGAGCCCCGAAGACGGCGGTCGAGGCGCAGAAGGCCAAACTGGCGGAATTGGCCGAGAAGAAAAAACTGGTCCTCGCCCAGATCAAAGACCTGGCCTAGTCGTTTTTTTCCTGCCGCGTGAGGGCGAGCGGCTCGGTCACCCGCTGGATCCGTTTGATCGCCGTCGCTTGCCCGGTTTTCGCGTCGATCGTGATCACGACCGCATTGAACAAACCGGGGCCGTAATCGGTCGGCTCGAACTTTTCCGGCATTTGCGTGACGAATCGTTTAATGATCTGTTCCTTGTTCATGCCGATGACCGAATCCTGCGAGCCGGCCATTCCCACATCGGTCACGAAAGCGGTGCCGCCCGGCAGGACCCGCTCGTCGGCGGTCATGACGTGGGTATGCGTGCCGAGCACAGCGGCCACCCGGCCCGCGAGATAATAGCCCAGCCCCGCTTTTTCCGACGTGGCTTCGCCGTGGAAATCGACGAGAATGATCCCGGCCTGCTCCCTGACCAGCGGCAGCAGGCGGTCGGCGGCCTGGAACGGGCAGTCAACACACTGCATAAAAACGCGGCCGAGCAGGTTGATCAGGGCGACTTTTGTCCCTTTGACGTCGAGCAACAAATGGTCTCTGCCCGGCGTGCCGGAGGGAAGGTTGGCGGGCCGGCAGAGCCGGTCGTAGCCGTCGATCTTCTGGACCAGCTCCTTCTTTTCGAACAGGTGATTGCCCATCGTCAGGGCGTCGATCCCCAGTTCCAGCAGTTCGTGATAGATCTTTTCGGTGATGCTGTAACCGTGCGCCGAATTCTCCCCGTTGGCGACCGTCAGGTCGACGGCGTACTCTTTTTTCAGCCCGGGCAGGAGCTGTTTGACGACCGCCCGCCCGTACGACCCGACAATATCGCCGATGAACAAGATATTCATAGTTATAAGTTATCGGTTATAAGTTATTTAGCCACGTCGGTTGAACGTGTCTCTCTGATGACCGTCACCTTGATCTCGCCCGGATATTCCAGCTCGGCCTCGATCTTCTTGGCGATGTCGTGCGCCAGCTTGGGGGCCATGGCGTCGTCGATCCGCTCCGGCTGGACCACCACGCGGACCTCGCGCCCGGCCGAGATGGCGTAGACCTTTTCCACGCCGTCGAAAGATTTGGCGACCCCTTCGAGTTTCTCCAGCCGCTTGACGTAGGCCTCAAGCGAGTCGCGGCGGGCGCCGGGGCGGGCGCTCGAGATCGCGTCGCAGACCTGGACGATGACCGCTTCGATCGTTTTCGGCTCGACGTCGCCGTGGTGGGCCTCGATCGCGTGAAGCACTTCGGGGGACTCGCCGGCTTTTTCGGCGAAAGTCACGCCGAGACGGACGTGCGTTCCTTCAACGTCCTGGTCGATCGCTTTGCCCAGGTCGTGGAGCAGGGCGGCCCGCTTGGCCAGGTTGACGTTGACCCCGAGCTCCGCGGCCAGCATGCCGGCCAGGTGGGCCATTTCGACCGAGTGCTGGAGGACGTTCTGCCCGTAGGAGGTGCGGTAATGGAGCCGGCCGAGCAGCTGGATGATGACCGGCGGCAGGCCGTGGACGCCGACCTCGAGCGCCGCCTGTTCGCCGTGTTCCCACATGGCGGTCTTGAGCTCGCCTTTCGACTTCTCGTACATTTCTTCGACGCGGGCCGGGTGGATCCGGCCGTCGGCGATCAGCTTCTGCAGGGTCAGGCGCGCGGTCTCCCGGCGCAGCGGATCGAAGCTCGAAAGGATGACCGCCTCCGGCGTGTCGTCAACGATCAGGTCGACGCCGGTCAGCGTTTCAAAGGCGCGGATGTTCCGGCCCTCGCGGCCGATGATCCGCCCCTTCATGTCATCGCTCGGCAGTTCGACGACGGAAGTGGTCGTCTCGACCACGTGATCGACCGCGCAGCGCTGGATGGCGGTGGCCAGGATCTCCCGCGCCCTTTTGTCCGACTCTTTCCTGACCTCTTCTTCGCTCGCCTTGATCCTTTTGGCCGCTTCGATCTCCAGCTCTTTGTCCAGGCGGCTCAAGAGCTCTTTTCTGGCATCCTCGCGGGAGAGAGCGGCGACCTTTTCCAGTTCAACGATCAGCTGGCCCTTCGCCTCGTTGAGGGTGTCTTTGAGCTTGACGACGTCCTCCTCGATCTTTTTGAGCATCTTTTCCCGGTTCTCGACGTTCTTTTCCTTGTTCTCCAGATGGTCTTCGCGCGACTGCAAACGGCGCTCCAACTGAGTCAGCTCGTTCTTGCGCTCCTTGCTGTCCCGCTCCAGCTCCGCCTTCAGCCTGATCCCTTCGTCCCGGGCCTCGAGCAGCGCCTCTTTTTTGATCCGCTCCGCGTCCTTCTTGGCGTCCTCGACGACCCGCTTGGCCGTTTCTTCGGCGATGCGGACCTTTTGTTCCGCCAGCTGTCTCCTGATCAGGAGATAAGCGACCGCCAGGCCGAAGACGGCCGCGGCGGCAATGATGAGATAACTCAATGTGTATAGCGTCATGTTAGGGGACCCCCTTTCAAAATCAGCTCACTTCAATGTTCAGACCTGGGCGGCCGCGATCGCCTTCCTGATCTCGGCCTCGAGCTTGCCGGCGACCTTCGGGTTCTCTTTCAGGAACTTGATGGCGCCGTCAAACCCCTGGCCAAGCCGTTCGCTGCCGTAGTTGAACCAGGAGCCGCTCTTGGCGATGATGCCGAGGTTGACCCCCTGGTCGATGATATCGGCCTCGCGCAGCACGCCGACCCCGTGGATCAGCACGAAAGTCGCTTCGCGGAAGGGCGGGGCGACCTTGTTCTTGACGACCTTGACCCGGACGCGGGTGCCGACGATCTTGTCGCCGTCCTTGATCTTCTCGGCGGCGCGGACGTCGAGCCGGACCGAGGAGTAGAACTTGAGCGCCCGGCCGCCCGGCGTCGTTTCCGGGTTGCCGAACATGATGCCGATCTTTTCGCGCAGCTGGTTGATGAAGATCATCACCGTCTTCGATTTGCTGATGACCGCCGTCAGCTTGCGCAGCGCCTGCGACATCAGCCGCGCCTGCAGGCCGACGACCGCGTCGCCCATTTCGCCCTCGACCTCGGCTTTCGGCACGAGCGCCGCCACCGAATCGACGACGATCATGTCGATCGCCCCGGAGCGGATCAAGGTCTCCGCGATCTCCAGCGCCTGCTCGCCGTAGTCGGGCTGGGAGATCAAGAGGTTCTCGACGTTGACGCCCAGCTTGCGGGCGTAATTCGGGTCCATCGAATGCTCGGCGTCGATGAAGGCCGCCGTGCCGCCGCGTTTCTGCGCCTCGGCGATGGCGTGGAGCGAAACGGTCGTTTTGCCGCCCCCCTCCGGGCCGAAGATCTCGACCACGCGGCCGCGGGGGAGCCCGCCGACACCCAGCGCCAGGTCGAGCGAGAGGACGCCGGTCGGGATCGCCTCGACGTTCAATTTGGTCGCTTCGCCCAGCTTCATGATCGAGCCCTTGCCGAAATTCTTCTCGATCTGCGCGATCGCCAGCCCCAGCGCCTTCGATTTCCCTTCACCAATTATGATCCTTTCAACTTTTTCCCCGCTTTTCTCCGGCTTGTCGTCCCTTCCTATGACCCTCATAAATCTTCCCCCTTTTTTTGTCTTCGAGTCACGAGTCAGCGAACCGCCAATGACTCGTGACCCGCGACTATTTAATGACCTCTTCCCCGCCTAAATAGAGCCAAAGCAATCCCAAACAGGCCTGCGCCGCTTTCTCCCTGATCTCCGCCCGCGTCCCCTGCAGGTTCAGCTCTTTCCAATCGGTCTCTTTCCGGCCGGCCAGCGCGATGAAGACCTTGCCGACCGGGGCCGGCGGGAGCGGGGCGGGGCCGGCGACCCCCGTCGCCGCAAGGCCGATATCGGTCCGGAACCGTTTCTTGATCTCCTCGGCCAGGGCGACCGCCACCTCTTTGCTGACCACGCCGTACTGGCTGATCACCCCGGCGGGCACTCCGACCTGGGTCACCTTTATCCGCGGCGAATAAGAAACTATCCCGCCGATAAAGTAGTCCGAACTCCCCGGCAGGTCCGTCAGCCGGCTGCTGATCAGCCCGCCGGTCAGCGACTCGGCCACCGCGACCGTCTGCCCGCTCTTTTTCAGCTGCTCGGCGATCTGCTGATCGGTCGTCCGGCCGATGACCGAGAGGACCTTGGTGAAAAAATCCTCTAATTTAATTTCAACTGTTTGAGGAGCCGGCTCTGCCACAGGTAAGCGCCTCCCGAAACGTAGGCCAGGATGACCGCCAGCCAGAGCGTCGCGCCGGCCAGCGGCAGGTTGAGGACCGCCAGGAAAACGGCGACCATCTCCGCTACGGTCTTCCATTTGGCGACCGGGCTGGCCGCGAAAACCTTGCGCGTGCGCAGGCTGGCGATCACGAACTCGCGCGCCACCAGCAGCATGACGGGGACCGGCCCGGCCTTGCCGAGCGCCGTCAGGGCGATCAGCATCGTCAGCACGAGCAGCTTGTCGGCCAGGGGATCGAGCTGTTTGCCCAGCTCGGAGACCTGATGGTATTTCCTGGCCAGGTAGCCGTCGATGGCGTCAGAGAACGAGAGCGCGGCGAAGAGCAGCGCCGACAACCCCCAGAAACCGGTCAGCAGAAAGCCGAGGCAGAAGGGGATAAGAGCGATCCTGGCCAGGGTGACTTTGGTCGCCAGCGTCAAGTCACACCCGCGAAAAGATCATAAGTGCCGGCGCCGGTCAGGCGCGCCTTGACGATCTTTCCCGGTGTGAGATGGTGAGCGGACTTGATAAAAACCCGGCCGTCGATCTCCGGCGCGTCCCGGCGGCTGCGGCCGACGAACCCGCCCCGGACCGCTCCTTCAATGATGATTTCGACGTTTTGACCGATCAAGTTTTTATTCAACTCCCTGGACACGAGGGCCTGCGCCCTCATCAACCTTTTTGCTCTTCTGATTTTTACTGGCCCGGACACCCGCCCCTTCATTTTGCTCGCAGGCGTTCCGTTCTCCGGCTGGAAGATGAAACAACCGAGACGGTCGAACTTCACCTTCCTGATAAAATCGAGCAGCTCCCCGAACTCGGCCTCGCCCTCACCGGGAAAACCAGCGATGACCGCGGTGCGGAGGGCGATCTTGGGAATTTCCCTCCTGATTTTTGAAATTAACGCTTCAAGCTCTTGGCGCGTGTAGCGCCGGTTCATCAGCTTTAATATTTTATCACCCGCGTGCTGGATTGGCAAGTCCAAATACTTGACTATTTTGCGCTCCGCCGCGATAACTTTGATGACTTGATCGGTCAGGTGAGCGGGGTGGGCGTACATCAGCCGGACCCAGCGCAAACCGTTGAGCCGGGCTGTTTTCCTCAATATTTCGGCCAGATCGGGGTGGGCGGTGGTGTCCTGGGCGATCAAGACGATCTCTTTGACGCCGCGGCGGGCCAGTGCCTCGGCTTCTCTGACCACATCGGCGGCCGGGCGGTGGCGCAGCGGGCCGCGCAGCGACGGGATGAGGCAATAGGTGCAGCGGTTGTTGCACCCTTCCGAGATTTTTACATAAGCGGTCCAGGGGGGAGTGGCTTTGATGCGGGGAACGCAGTAGCTCGGCAAGGTGACGCTGTCGAGCAAACCGTCAACCTGGGATAATGACGAATGACGAATGACGAATGACGAATTAAGGTATTTTGGCAAACAGCCCGCTATCAATAATTGCTTGCAGTTCCCTTTCTGCTTCCACTCGGCCATTTCTTTGATTGTGGCCAGCGCTTCGTCTCTGGCGGTTTTGAGGAAGGCGCAGGTGTTGACGACGATCGTGTCGGCTTCCCGGGGGCGGGTCGTGATCCGGTAGCCGGCCGAAGCGAACTGGCCCATCATCACTTCGGTGTCGGTCAGGTTCTTCGGGCAGCCCAGGCTAACGAAGTAAACTTTCATTTCTTCTTAGCCGCGAGTTGCCCGCAGGCGGCCTCGATCTCTTCCCCGCGGCTGTGCCGGACGATCGTGTTGATGTCTTCCGAGAGCAGGGCTTTGACAAAGAAGTCGAGCGTGGCGGCGGACGAAGCCTTGAACGTTTTGCCGAAGCGGTTGAACGGGATCAGGTTGACGTTGACGTTCAGCCCGCGGCAGAACCGCTTCAGCGCCTCGAGATCGGAGCGGCGGTCGTTGACGCCGGCAAGCATGACGTATTCCAGCGTGACGCGCCGGCCGGTCGTTTTAATATAGTATTTGATCGCCTCGTGCAGGGCGCCGAGCGGATGCTTGCGGTTGACCGGCATCAGTCTGGCGCGAACGTTATCGTCGGCGGAATTGAGCGAGACGGCCAGCCGCACCTGCAGGTTCTCGCGGGCGAACGCCCTGATCTTGTCGGCCAGGCCGCAGGTCGAGACGGTGATCTTGCGCTGGCCGAAATTCGCCCCCTCTTTGGACGTGAGTATCTTGATCGCTTTGAGCAGGTTCGCGTAATTCAGGAACGGCTCGCCCATTCCCATGAAGACGACGTTGGAGATGTCCTGCGTTTCTTCGGCGATCGCATAGACCTGGCCGAGTATTTCCGAGGTTTCGAGGTCCCGTTGCAGGCCGTCGCGGCCGGTGGCGCAGAAAGCGCAGCCGAGCGGGCAGCCGGCCTGCGTCGAAACGCAGACGGTCTTCCGGCCGGTGTCATCGGACAGCAGAACGCTTTCGATCCGGTGGCCGTCGAGCAGTTCAAAAAGGTATTTCTTCGTCCCGTCGGCGGCCGTGACGGAATGTTTCAGGGCCAGCGTCTTGATATAATATTTTTCCTTCAGCCACTCGCGCAGCTCTTGGCCCAGGTCGGTCATGCCGTCGAAATTGAACGTCAGCTTGCGGTGGAGCCAGCTGTAGACCTGCCCCGCCCGGTAAGCGGGCAGGCCGTTCTCCGCAAAATATGACTGGAGCTCGTCCAGGCTTTTATTGACGATGTTTTGCACGGTCAGCGGTAGTTGGTGAAGGAGAGGGCGATCGGCAGGTTGGCCGCCTTGATCCGGGCGATGACCGCCTGCAGATCGTCGAGCTTTTTGCCGGAGACCCTGATCTCGTCCCCCTGGATCTGGGCCTGGACCTTCAGGCCGGAGGCTTTGATCAATTTGGTCATTTCTTTGGCCCGCTCCTGGGGGATCCCTTTCTTGATGGTGATCTCCTGCTTAACGCTGCCGCCGAGCGAAGTTTCGACCTTGCCCGGCTCGAAGAACTTGAGCGGGACCTGCCGTTTGGCGAACTTCTCCGTGAGGATGTTCCAGACGTTCTTCAGCTTGAATTCGTCCTCCGAGACCAGCTTGATCTTGTCGCCCTCTTTGGCGATCGAGCTGATGCTCCCCTTAAAATCAAAGCGGTTGGCCAGCTCCTTGGCCGCCATCAGGAGCGCGTTATCGACCTCCTGGGCGTTCGGCTGGCTGACGATGTCGAATGAATGGTCTTGCGGCATGTAATCAATTATACTATAGACGTGAAGATAAGTGAAGGCAGGGAACTGGTACTGCTCGAAGGCGATATCACCGAACAGAAGGTCGATGCCATCGTCAATGCGGCTAACTCTTCATTGATGGGCGGGGGCGGGGTGGACGGCGCGATCCACCGGGCCGGCGGGCCGAAGATACTTGAGGAATGCAAGGCTTATGTGGCAAAACACGGACGGCTGCCGACCGGACAGGCGATGATCACGACCGGCGGTGACCTGCCGGCTCGGCACGTCATTCATACTGTGGGGCCGGTTTACAGGGAGAGACAGGGAGTGGCAGGGAGGAGCAGGGATGAGCAAGGAAAATTGTTGAGCAGCTGTTATCTCGAAAGCCTCAAGCTGGCGGCGGAAAAGGGGTTGAGAACGGTCGCTTTTCCGTCGATCTCGACCGGGGCTTACCGTTATCCTCTCAATGAGGCGGCGCCGATCGCCGTCAAAGCGGTCAAGGATTTTTTGGCGCAAGTGAGTTCTGTTGGGGAGGTCCGCTTCGTTCTTTTCAACAAAGAAACTTATGAGGCCTACGTTAATGCCGCCGGCGCGTAAGCTCCCTCACCCGCTGACACGTAACCTGCCTCCCTCTCCCAGAGGGAGAGGGGAAAGGCAGGTGAGACTCCAGAAATTTCTGGCTGACTGCGGCATAACTTCCCGCCGGAAAGCGGAAGAGCTGATCGCGGCGGGGAAGGTCAGCGTTAACGGGAAGATCGTTGATCGGTTGGGGACAAAGATCGATCCGGCCGAAGATAAAGTCGAGGCTGAAGGCAAGCCGGTCAGGCCGGGGCCCAAGAAAATCTACCTCAAGCTGAACAAGCCGCGCGGCGTCGTCAGCTCCTGCGTCTCCCAGCGGGGCGAACCGACGATCTGCGACTTAATTAAGGGGGGCGATGAGCGGCTCTATCCGGTCGGGCGCCTGGACCAGGCCTCCGAAGGGCTGATGCTCCTGACTAACGACGGCGAGCTGGCGAACCGGCTGATGCACCCGCGGTATGAACACGAAAAGGAATACATTGTTAATGTCGAATGCCGAATGCCGAATGACGCATTGAGGAGTTTATCATCCGGAATTGTAATTGACGGGAAAAAGACCCTGCCGGCGAAGGTCAAGCGGTTGGGGGAGAAAAGCTTCTCGATCGTCCTGCAGGAAGGGCGCAAGCGCCAGATCAGACTGATGGTCGAGGCGGTCGGGAATAAGGTTGTCGCCCTGAAAAGAGTGCGGATCAAGAATCTTCGGCTCGGCGACCTCAAGCCCGGTCAACACCGCCCGCTGACAGCCGAAGAGATCAAGGACCTGCGCTCTTGATGCGTAATTCGTAATTTGTGCCCCTGATGCTTTTGCGCCCTGGCGGCAGATCACGAAAAGGGATAGCCGCTAAGGCACTAAGGCCCGTCACAGATCGTGGGCGCTAAGATCACCAGATGAAATTTTTCCCCCATTCTGTCGAAGACCATTTAGGTATTGCCTGATCATGAAAGAATAAATTATGTTTGACCGTATTCATTTGGCCGTAAAAGAATTTCCCCCACCGCCGGCTATTATCAAGCAGGTAGCGCCTAAATTGGGCCATCAGCTCTTGGCGGAGATACCTGCTCTGGCAAAATTAGCCGGACGGATCGAAGTCCTCCCATTCAGGTCAAAAGTTGTGGTGGTTGATACGGGAGTCAGGCTAGCCGATAGCCTGAAAAGGATTAATCGGGACAGCCGGGTGCTCGAGCTCGAGAGGGGGCTCGCTTTTTTACCCGGGGAGCTGACCAATTTCGGTCAGGCGGTTGACATGATGAAATCTACTCTCAGCCAGCACGGCTTGACTCGCGTCGGGTCCCATTCTGTTACGGACCTTGTTGCCCGCTCGCGATGTATTACGGCCCGGCTTGGGGCGAACCACGGCAGAATGGAAATCCATTTTTCGATCTACCGGCATCTTGATTCGCTCCTGGATTATGTGCGGGTGGCCGTTCCTCTGCCCGGACTGGAATTTAGACCGCACCCCCGCTCGATGGGGATATTCTTCTTGACTGAATCGTGATCCTCGCGCCGAAATGATCCGTTCGTAAAATCCACTGAAATTTTCCGACCGCCCCGCCGATAACGATTTAGCGTAAACCGGCCGCCGAGCAACCCAGACCGGAAATCACAATGGAGAGGTTTATATGAACACTGAAGCGGTCCATCCAAGAGTGAGCGAGTATCTGGCCAGGCCGCCGCGGCCTTGCGTGTCGGTCGATATCGGCGCGCTCAATTGCCGCCTGGCGGTTGTCATGCAAAAGGAAAAGCTGCGAGAAGCGCGCGTTCCTATGGACGCGTTTACCAGTCAGGCAAAATTGGTTGAGCGCGTCGCCGCCGAGATCAAGAAACTGAACGTGGAGACGGTCAAGCTCGGCGGGGTCGGCTTTCCCTGCCCGACCGACGAGAATGGAGAACCGACCAGAACGCCGCCGAATGTGAATTACAGCTTTAACGGTTTTATCGGCTCACTGTCGCAAGCGACCGGGATAAAGTTCTTCGGATTTAATAACGGCGAAGCTGGAGGGATGGGTGAGGCGGTCTGGGGGGCCGGCCGTTATGTCCATGTTAACGATATGGTCTGGCACAGTCTCGGCCGCGGCTTCGGTTCCGCGATAGTGCGCGACCGCCAGGTCTTTCGCGCTGAATTTGGCCACAATAAAGCGGTCAATCCGCTCCTTTATCCTGAAGCCAGATTGTGCGGCTGCCGCGCCCGCGGCGACATAGAAGCGTACGTTACACCTCCGGCCCTGACCGAGCAATACTATGATATGACCGGCGTTAGGCTGGAGGGAAGCGAGCTGGGGAAGATCATCTCGGAAGGCTGCGATGTTTATGCCAACAAGATCTTTGATGACGCCATGTCCTATCTGGCGGTGCATATCGCCAACGTCCATCTGCAGGTCTTGGGCGGGCGCCACGTGATCGGCGGTGGCTTGGCCAATATTGGCAGCAAATTATTGGATGTTTTGAGAAGCAAGCTTAGGCAGCCCGGTGTTGTTGCGTGGGGATATGACCTGGCTCCGGACGTGGTCCTGACGGAACTGAACGGCAACGCCGGCCTGCTCGGCCTGGCCATTTTGGCCGAAAATAAAGCAGGCACCTGATTTTTTCGGGACCCCAGATACTGTTTTGGATAGAATGAAGGGAGAAAGTGGCGTGTCAATGGGAATATCTGCCCGGGTTAGCAAGTATATGAGCAGGCCGGAACAATTAATTATTACCGGCGCTTTTGGCGGCACTCATATTCGCCTGGCTGTGATGTCTAATAAAGGGCGGATCATAAGCAAAGTCGATCTCCCGACGAAAAGTTTTTCAAGTCAAGACCAATTGGTGACAACGTTAGATGTGGAAATGCGAAAACTTGAAGGGGGAAAAGACGCTAGATTTGGCGGGATTGGCGTTCCTTGCCCGATCAACGAAGAGACCGGAGAGCCGGCGGTTCCTCATCCGGCGAATATAACGAAATTTGGCTTCCAGGGCTTTTTCTCGGCACTATCTGACAGGGTGGGCAAACGGATTTTTGCGTATAACGATGCCCAGACGGATGCGATGGGCGAAGCGATGTTTGGCGCGGGCCGGCGGCATCAAAACGTCATTTTTCACGGGCTCGGCACCGGTTATGGCGTTGGGATAGTTATAGGGAATATAGCTATAGCGACGGAATTTGGTCATGCGCCTGCCGTTAACGCCGGTGTTGATGAGGCGGGAGACAAAAGACCGTGCGGTTGTGGCAGCCGGTGGGGCTGTGCCGAACAGTACGCTAGCGGGAGCGCGTTCCCCAGAAGCTTAGCAAGCGATTGGCGGACTGCGGAAGAAGTGGGGAAAGCTTTTCTGGCCGGTAATCATAATGCCGAAACGGTTGTAAGAGAAGCAATGAACTATTTGGCTTACAACATTGCGATAGCCAAACTTATTACCCCAGGGGCGTTGCATGTGATAGGGGGCGGTGTTTCGTTGATCGGTGAGCCGTTAATGGCGGTTTTAAGAGAACAACTGGCGGCACTGCACAATAAAGCATTGGTCGCCTGGCCCGATATTGTCCCTGAAGTGGCTTTATCGGAACTGCCCCATGATGCCGGGCTTCTGGGCGCGGGAGTCTTGGCGGAACAGAGTGCCGGTATTTAGACAAGCAACTCGTTCATTTGTAAGCCCCTCGGCCGGCGTGTTATAATCTTCCCGCTATGGAAGTCATCGTCCACAAATACGGCGGCACCTCCGTCGGCACGCCGGAAAAGATCAAGAACGTCGCCCGGCGCGTCAAAAAAACGCGCGACGCGGGCTACGAAGCCGTCGTCATCGTCTCCGCGATGGGCCATACGACCGACGAACTCATTGACCTGATGCATAAAGTCTCCAACAATCCCGATCCCCGCGAGTATGACATGCTCGTTTCCACCGGCGAACAAGTTTCCGCCGCGCTCCTGGCGATGGCACTCCAGGGGCTAGGTTGTCCCGCCGTCTCTCTCACCGGCGGCCAGGCCGGCGTCGTCACCGAAGATATTTACAAAAAAGCCCGCATCAAAGAGATTAAGCTCGACCGGCTGAAAAAAGAACTGAAGGCCGGCAAAGTCGTGGTCGTCACCGGCTTTCAGGGGATCGACAGCCGGGGCGATATCATCACGATCGGCCGGGGCGGCTCGGACACGTCGGCGGTGGCGATCGCGGCGGCGCTTAAAGCGCAGGTTTGCGACATTTATACCGATGTCGACGGTGTTTACACGACCGACCCGCGGATCGTCCCGGCGGCCCGGAAACTGAAATACATTTCCTACGAAGAGATGCTCGAGCTGGCCAGCCTCGGGGCGCAGGTGCTGCATCCGCGCTCGGTCGAGTGCGCCAGCATCTACGACATGGTCATCCATCTCCGTTCCAGCCAGAACGAGACGGAGGGGACATATATAATGTCGCCGGAAAGAATCAGCGAGGAGGGCGGAAAAATGGAAAAGAAAGAAGCGGTGCGCGGGATCGCGCTGGACGAGAATATCGCCAAGATCGGGATACTGAAAGTGCCGGACCAGCCGGGGACGGCGGCCGAACTGTTCGGCGCGCTGGCGGCGGAGAAGATCAATGTTGACATGATCGTCCAGTCGATCCACTCCGCCGGCACCCAGGCCGACATGGCGTTCACCGTCGACCGGCCCGACTTGAAGAGAGCGGTCGAGGTGACGGAACGGGCCGCCAGGCAATTGCGGGCGGAAAACGTCGTCTCCGATTCGGACGTCTGCAAGGTTTCCCTGGTCGGGATCGGCATGGTCAGCCAGCCGGGGACCGCTTCGAAGATGTTCGCCGCGCTGGCGGAGGAAAAGATCAACATCCAGATGATCAGCACTTCGGAGATCAAGATCTCCTGCGTGGTCAAGGCGGAGCAGGGGAAAAAGGCGGTCCAGGTCCTTCATAAAGCATTCGGCCTCGATAAGGTGGCATGAAAAGCCTCCTGATCATTGCCGCCGCTTATCTGACCGGCTCCATTCCCTTCAGCCACATTTTCCCCCGGTTAATTAAGGGGCACGATGTCAGGGAGAAAGGAACGAAAAACGTCGGCGCCAGCAATGCCTTGGTTGTGGCCGGCAAACGGGCGGGCCTCCTTTCTCTCCTTGGCGACACCGGCAAAGGGATCGTTGCCGTTCTGCTGGCCCGTTATTTCGAACTGCCGGTCTGGGCAATCGCGGTTTGCGCGCTAGCGGCGGTCATCGGCCACGATTTTCCCGTTTTCCTTAAATTCAAGGGGGGGAAAGGGGTTGCCACTTTTGGCGGTACACTACTGGCGCTTGACCCGGTTTTTACCGCGCTGGTCGTCCTCCTTTGGCTCTTTGTCATGCTGGTCCTGCGCTACTTTATCCCCAGCACCGTCCTGATCATGTGCTTTGTCCCGGTCCTGATGTGGATGGGGTCATGGCGGCCGGAATATATCGTTTTTGGCGTTTTGAATGCGGCTCTGGGGATTTACGCCCACCGGGCGAACCTGGCGCTCTTCTTCGCCGGGCAGGAATTGACCATTCAGGAGTCGCTGGCGAAACATTTGAAGAAGAATCGGGGCGACTGGATTTGAACCAGCGATCTCTCGGTCCCGAACCGAGCGCTCTACCAAGCTAAGCTACGCCCCGTGCTCATTATTATAGCATACACATGTCTTGACTGTTCACCGTCCGGAGGGCTATACTTAAATTGATGGATAAGAATCCTAAAAAGCCGAAATTCTATACTTTCATGATCGTGCCGCACGACGCGCGCGGGCAGGCGGTCAGCCTGAAGCTGCCGGCCCGCTGGCTCAAGGCCGCGCTCTGCCTGGCGGTCTTCTGTGTTTTCCTGGTCGCCTCGGCCTTCGTCTATTCGACCCTCCTCTCCCGCAAGCTCATCAACTATGCCAATACCCTTACCCGCAACCGGCAGCAGCAGCAGGTGATCAACACCTTTTCCGACCAGACCTCCAGGGTCGGCCAGGCGATCGACGAACTGGTGCAGAAGGACAACGAGTTGCGGCGCCTCCTCGGCCTCAAGGGGTGGAAAAGCCGGATCAAACTCTCGACCGACCATCTTTCTCCGGAGGCCAAGATGAGCAAGGTCGCGCTCGAGATCGAGCTGGACGAGGCCAAGCTGGCCGAGCGGCGGCAGAGCCATGAGGAATTGAAAAACTGGGTCAGCATGGTGCGCGCCCGCTTTGCCTCGATCCCTTCGACCTGGCCGATCTACGGCCGGATCTCCTCGTATTTCGGCTACCGCGTTTATCCCTGGCGCGGCCGGCACACCGGCGTCGATATCACCGCCCGCTACGGGGCGCCCGCCCGGGCGACCGCCAACGGCGTCGTTTCCTACGTCGGCTGGCGTCACGGCTACGGCAAGACGGTCGAGATCAACCACGGTTACGGGTTTACCACCCTCTATGGCCACAATTCAGCTTACGCCGTCCGGGTCGGCCAGCGGGTGGCCAAGGGGCAGATCGTCAGCTATGTCGGGATGACCGGCTGGACGACCGGCCCTCATCTGCATTATGAGGTTCGCCGCGCCGGGCGGCCCGCCAATCCGCTGGCCTATCTTGATCTCAACGTTTTGAGCGCCAGCCGTTTATGGAGGTAAATCATGGGGATTTTCGGTAATACCGGAGGCAAGCGCATTGCTTCGATGTTCGAAGGGTTCGGCTCGGTGATCGGCGAAAAGGCGGTCTTCAAAGGGGAATTCACCGCCCCCGGTTCGGTCAATATCAACGGCGAATGCGAGGGTAAGATCAGCGCCGGCGGCGAGGTGATCGTGGCGCCGGGCGGCCGGGTGACCGGCGAGCTGGAAGGGGAGAGCGTGGTCATCTCCGGCCGGGTCGACGGCAACGTCAAGTCGCGGGAAACGCTGGAGATCACCAAGAGCGGCCGGGTCAACGGCGACCTGGCCGGCGCCCGGATCAATATCGAGGAAGGGGCCGCTTACCACGGCCGGGTGACCGTCGAGGGCGGCAGCCAGCCCGAACAACCGCAGAATCCTTGATGGCCGGCTCCCTGTTCGTCGTTGCCACGCCGATCGGCAACCTGGAAGATGTCACTTTCCGCGCGGTACGCGTCCTGCACGAAGTCGACCTGATCGCCTCCGAAGATACCAGGCACACCAAAATATTGCTGGACCGCTACCAGATCGGCACCCCCCTGACCGCTTATCATAAATTCAACATCCGGGCGAAGACCCGCCAGCTGGTCAATGAGCTGCTGGCGGGCAAAATGATCGCTTTAGTTTCCGACGCCGGAACGCCGGGGATCTCCGATCCGGGCTACGAGCTGATCAGGGCGGCGGTGGAGCAGGGGATCAGGGTCGAAGTCATTCCCGGCCCGTCGGCTTTGGTCACGGCGCTGGTCGCTTCCGGCCTGCCGACCGACCGGTTCGTGTTCGAAGGTTTCCTCCCCAAAAAACCGGGCAAAAAACGAAAAGCTCTGGCCGCCTTGAAAGATGAGGGGAGAACTATTATAATCTACGAGTCGCCGTTCCGGCTGCTCAAGACACTGGCGGAGATCGAGGCGGTTTTCGGTGAACGTCAGATCGCCGTTTGCCGGGAGCTGACCAAGCGTTTTGAGGAGATCATCAGGGGCGGCGCGGGGGAGGTGGGAGCGAAGCTGAAAGACCAGCGGGTCCGCGGCGAGATCGTGCTCGTGATTTCCGGCCAGGATGCTCAACGGGAGAGATCATAGTTAGCAGCAGGTTCTAGTCCTGCCCTGAACGGAAAAGAGTTTTCCCGAGAACTCTATACTCAATAAAAAGAAAAGGGGTATAGAGATGTTTACAAAGTCAAAAGTCAAAAGTCAAAAGTCAAAAGTTTCAAGTCAAAAGTCCAAAGTCTTTTTTCTTTTATTATTAGTATTCCTTAATTCGTCATTCGTCATTCGTCATTCGTCATTTGCCGCCGATTTGCCCACGTTCTACGGTCAGGAGGTCGTCGTGACCGCCGCGCGCCTGCCGCGGCTCTCAAGCGCCAGCCCCTGGGACACGACCGTGATCGGTTCCGCCGAGTTACAGGGGTACAAGACGGTCGGCGAGGCTTTACGCACTGTGGCCGGCGCCGACGTCATCGCTTACGGCAGCCTCGGTTCGCTGACCACGGTCCGGCTGCGGGGGGCCAATTCTTCGCAGGTCCTGGTCCTGGTGGACGGCCGGCGGATCAATTCACCGACGCTGGGGATGTTCGACACGGGCGATCTGTTGCTTGATAATGTCGAGCGGATCGAAGTCGTGCGCGCGCCGCTCTCGGCCGTCTACGGTTCCGACGCCGTTTCGGGCGTGATAAATGTGATCACCCGACCGACCCGCGGCTCCGACAAGATCGTGACCGCCCTGACCGGCTCGTTCAATACTCACCAGTACAAGATCGAGCTGAACGGCGACAATCTCCTGCTGGCATTCGATCAATTGAAATCGGACGGCTTCCGTCTCAACGGCGATTATCTGGCCAGCAATTTTTACGCCAAACTGGCCCAACCGTCGCCGCTGGGCGAATTTTCAGCCGACTACAACCTTTACGACGCGCAAAAAGGGGTGCCGGGCGTGCCAACCTCCGAAGCCGACCGCGCCTCGGCGACCGAGCCGAACGACCGCCAGACCGACCGCAATACCCTGGCCAGCGTCGGGCTGAAGAGCGACCGCTACCAGTTGCGCGTTTACCGGAATAATTTGGTCCAGCGGCTCGACCCGTATATTTTCGGCGCGAGCACCAACGAAACGGCGCAAACCGGCCTCGAATGGAGCCAGAATTTTGATCTGCTGGGCGGCAACTTCCTCTACGGCCTGGAGGGGCGCGAAGATCACGGCCGGACCGGTTTTTCAGGCGACCGTACGGTCAGCAACCTGGCCGCTTATGTTCAGGAAGAACTGCCGCTCAACGACCGGCTTAACCTGACCGCCAGCCTGCGGGGCGACCGCCATTCGGTCGTCGGCAAATCGTTCAATCCGCGCTGCGGCCTCGCTTTCCAGGCCGCCGCCGGCCTCATCCTGCGCGCCTCGGCCGGGACCGCCTTCCGCGCGCCGACGCTCAACGAACTCTACTGGAACGACGGCTGGATGTTCGGCAGCGCCGCCCTGAAGCCGGAGAAATCGTTCTCCTACGAACTGGGGCTGGAGAAAGAGCTGACCGAGCGGACAAGCGCCCGGCTGAACTATTTCAATTCGGACGTGACCGATATGATCCTCTGGGAGACCGACCAGGCCACTTACCTGACTTATGCCAGAAATGTCGGCCGGGTGAGGAGCGAGGGGGTGGAATTCGAGCTGACCAAGCGGATCGAGGGCGGCGGCCGGGGCTTTATCAATTACAGTTATCAGAACACGGTCGATAAGCAGGACGTCAACGCGGCCAACGTCGGCAAGCAGGTCCCTTACACGCCGCGGGAGAAATACGCGGTCGGCGTGGTCTACGGCGGTTCGAGCCTGATCGCCAGGCACGTCGGCGAAAGGTACGCCACCGCCGACAACGCGCTCAAGCTTTCCGCTTATACCGTTGTCGACCTCAAATTCAGCCGGCAAATCTCGAACGCCATCGAACTTGATCTGGCCGCCAACAACCTGTTTGACGAAAAATACAGCGAGGTGGCTGGCCTCGACCCGGGAACGTACGCTTACAGGAACTACCCCATGCCGGGGAGGAACATCTCCCTCGGGGTGACGTGGAAGATATAAGGTTGGTTTGCTATAATCTATATTAGTTGCCGCTCAAGGGGGTAAACATGTTTAAAGCCAAGGAAGTTTCATTGCAAAATATTGCCGTCTATGTGACCTTGTCGCTGGTGGCCGCGGCCGGAATTTATCTTGCCCGGCCCCATCAGGCCGCCGTACGGAGCGCGCCGATTTTCATGGGAAAGGAAGTGACGGCGCGGCAGGCGGCGAAACCGGCGACTGTGACCGTTCCGGCGCCGCAACCGCCGGCCGTGCCGCTGCCGATCATCCCTCCCAGCATAACGTACAGCGTCCTGCCGGCCTATCCGTCCGCCGCGCTGGCCAAAGGGGCGGAGGGGGTCGTGCTCCTCTCGGTTTACGTCGGCTTGACCGGCCAGCCGGAGCGGCTGGAGACAAAGGCCTCGTCCGGCAACCAGGAACTTGACGCCGCGGCGCTCAAAGCGGCCGGACAGTGGCGTTTTCAGCCGGCGACACAGGGGGGCGCGGCTCTCGCCAGCTGGTTTGAGGTCCCGGTCAGGTTCGTGATAAGGTAAAATTATGGCACTCGAATCGCTCGGCCGGATGATAATTTATATCGGGGTCGTCATGGTACTGGTCGGCGGGTTTTTTATCCTGGCGGCCAAGCTGCCGTGGTTCGGCCGCCTGCCGGGCGATCTCGTCTATCGCCGCGAAGGTTTGACGGTCTATCTCCCGATCGCGACGATGATCATCGTCAGCCTGGTGCTGACTTTGCTCTTGAATATCGTTTGGCGCAGATAATTATCGGGGCGTGGCCCAGCTTGGTCTAAGGCACTACCTTGGGGTGGTAGGGATCGGCGGTTCAAATCCGCCCGCCCCGATTTTATTTTATGTCGGCTGGCTTCCCAAAGCGATAGACCAGCCTTTGGCAAAAGCTGCTTCGCCTAAAGAGAGTTCGAGTTCGGCTTTAAGGAATTGGGTCGCGTCCCGCCTCATGCTGACCTGCCAGCCCTCGACATTGTCCCGGGCGGGCTTATTTCTCCAGATCCTTTCAACGCTGGTATATTCCCGTTCCCCGCGTTTGACGACCTGAAAATTGCCGGTGCCCGGGCCGTGCGTCAGATAGTCGATCCGCTCCTCCGTTCCCATTGTTTCCACGCCGGCCTGCGAATCGTAAAGAGTAATGCCCAACAGCCCTTTGACGCTGGGATTGTTGATCAGGTCGGCCAGGGCGACCAGATGGGCGTACTTGCCGTATTCCCCGAGGGAATAAGCATCCGCCATTAGCAATGAGCCCGTGCGCTGGAAGTAAGGTCGCGCGTTGAGCCTGTCAATTCCGTGTTCCTGTAGTGCCGATGTCATCAGGCCAATCGATAAAGTATGCCTTTCAGCCGTAGTGACTAACGCCTTCAATAGAGAGGCAAGATCATTGGAGATATCTTCCGCCAGCGGCTCGAACGCTTCTCTCAGCATCATCGCCCCGGCAATGGGATGAAGAAAGTTGCCTTGTTGAATGAATTCCCTGGCGGTGGCGTCATCTTTTATTTCCGTGGGGAGTTTCGAGGCGCCGCTCCCGACCATCATTCTACCCAGATCATGAACCGCAGTGAAAAGTGCGACCATCTTCTTTTCGGCGTCCTCTGAAAAGTTGTCGGTTTTGCTGATCGCGATAAGTTTTTCCGCCTGGACAAAGCCGAAACGATAATGCTGGATCCCATCAACGTCTTGCCCCATAACCCCATATTCGCCGGCAATTTGCGGCATGGCACCGATTACCCAATTGAGCAAGCGATTACGCGCCTGGGAGACATCCAGCCCCTTGGGGGCCATCTGGTGCCGCAGATCCAGTTTAACGTCTCTGGGCAAGAGTTGCCCGATCCGGGAATTCAGTTTATCGATCAGCATAAATGCCTCTGGGTATTTATCGGAGATGGATCGGGGAAATTTCACCGCAAAATCGGAGACGTTAGGGAACATGCCGCTTACTTGCCTGCTTTGTCGATCTCCAAAACGAGGTAAGGCGTGCCGAGCGCGCTCTCCAGCCCTTCGTAGCGGGTCACCTCGTGAGGCTCGGCGGTGTTGACCCAGAAATAGGTCTTGGGAAAGAAAACGCTGAAAAGATTGACCATCCCCAGGTCGAGCAGCAGCTGTAATTTGTCGCAGTCGTAAGCCTGGCCGGCGACGGTGATCGTCTCCCGGCCGAGCTCCTTCAGCGAGATCTTGTACTGGGAAGGTTCGTTGGTCAGCAGGTGAAAAGACACTTCCCGGCGGCCGCCGAACGGGAAATTCCTCACGTAGAGCCCCAGGATCTCGCGGTCGATCAGGTCGGCCTGGAACTCATAACTTTTTTGCTGGCCGTTGACCTGGCAGATGACTTTTCTGCCTGCCCGGTCATAATCCTTTTGCAGGGAGCTGATGACCTGGCCGGCCGGATTCTTGAAGACCTGCTTGACCTGATAGGGGATGACTTTCCCGCCCTCGATCAGGGAATATGATTCGGAGCGCCAGCTCTTGGTCTTGCCGTCCGAGCCGTACTTGCCCTCTCCCTCCTCGATGATATAAAGAAAGGGTTTCCCCCCGAAAGTCGTTTTGGCCGTTCTGACGGTCGAGCGCCAGAGCGGGGCCCCGCTGGCTTTGTCGCTGGCCTTGAGGCGGATAACTTCCCCGTCGTGGAACGAACGGATGGGATAAGTGTCGGCCAGCGCGGGGAGGGCCAGAAGCAGCACGGCGGTCAAGAACGCTATTTGTTTTTTCATGGGCCGATTTTAGCACCCGCCAACCTTGCCCCGCAAGCCTTTCCCTAATATAATGGAAAAATGATCAGGACCTCTGATTTTGATTTTACCGTCCCCCCGGAGCTGATCGCCCACGAGCCGGCGGACAAGCGCGACCATTCGCGGCTGATGGTGCTTGACCGGGCTAAAGGGACGATCGAACACAAGCATTTTTATGACATCACCGATTATTTTCAGCCCGGCGACCTGCTCGTCTTGAATGACACTAAAGTGATCCCAGCGAACCTTGTTGGCAAGAAGGAAGAAGGCGGGGCGCGGGTCGAGGTTCTTTTAGTCACGGGTCGCGAGTCACGAGTCACGAGTCGATGGGAGTGTCTTGTGAAACCTGGGAAGCGGTTAAAAGTTGGATCGAGGGTAATCTTTGGCGAGAATGAAGTTGTGGGAACAGTGCTGGAAAAGACTGATTCCGGTGAACAAATAATTGAATTTGCCGGAGATCTTGATATATACATGCACAAGGCTGGCGAATTGCCCCTGCCACCTTACATTCGACGACCCGCGACCCGAGACACGCGACTCGAAGACAGGTATCAGACGGTTTACGCCGACAAGGAAGGTGCCTCCGCAGCGCCGACGGCGGGGCTGCATTTTACGCCGGAGCTATTGGATAAGATCAGGGCGAAAGGAGTGAAGACCGCTAACGTCACCCTGCACACGGGGCTGGCGACGTTCAGGCCGATCTATGCCGAAAATATCGAGGACCACAAGATGCATTCGGAGTATTTTGAGATGCCGGAGGAGACGATCGAAGCCGTGAGAGAAGCGGAACGGGTGATCGCGGTCGGCACCACGTCGGTCAGGGCGCTGGAGGCTAACTCAGACAAAATATTGGCCTCAAAGGCTCAAAGTCTCAAAGGAGAAACCGGTCTTTACATAACTCCGGGCTACAAATTCAAGATCGTCGATGCCATGATAACGAACTTCCACTGGCCGCGGACGACACTGATCCTCCTCGTCTCCGCTTTTGCGGGTAAAGACTTTATTATGAAAGCTTACCACGAGGCGATCGAGCAGAAGTACCGCTTCTTTTCTTTTGGCGACGCCATGTTAATATTATAGTTATGGACTACAAATTCGAAATAACCGCCAAAAGCAAGAAGACCAAAGCTCGCGCCGGTAAAGTTTACACCCCCCATGGCGTCATCAATACCCCGGCCTTCATGCCGATCGGCACGCTGGGGACGGTCAAGGCGATGACGATGCGCGATCTCACGGAGCTGGGGGCGGAGATCATTCTCGGCAACACCTATCATCTCTATCTGCGGCCCGGCCATGAACTTATTAAAGAGGCCGGCGGCCTGCACAAGTTCATCGGCTGGGACAAACCGATCCTGACCGACTCGGGCGGCTTTCAGGTTTTTTCACTCGCTCACATGCGCAAGGTTACTGATGCGGGAGTGGAATTCACCTCGCACATCGACGGCGCCAAACACTTCTTCACACCCGAAAAAGTCCTCGAGGTCCAGACCGCTTTTGGCTCCGACATCATGATGCCGCTCGACGAATGTGTCGGCTATCCGTGCAAAAAGAAGGAGGCGGAGGAGGCGGTGGCGAGGACGACGAGATGGGCGAGAAAGTCGAAAGTAGAAAGTAGAGCGTTGAACGCAGGAACGCTCTTTGGCATTGTACAAGGCGCCACGTTTAAGGATTTACGCAAGCGGTCGGCGGAAGAGATCGCGGCACTTGATTTCCCCGGCTACGCGATCGGCGGGCTTTCGGTCGGAGAACCGCAGGCCGAGATGTTCGAAATGCTCGATATTGTGACCGGCATTCTCCCTGACAAAGCCCCGCGCCACCTGATGGGAGTAGGGTATGCTTCCGATATTCTGGGGGCGATCAAGCTGGGAGCGGACCTGTTTGACTGCGTCATCCCGACCCGGCTGGCGCGGCACGGGTCATTTTTGACTTATGAAGGCAAGACGAGCATCCGCCTGAATAAATTAGAGAAGGATTTCACCCCGATCGACCCGGAGTGCGACTGCTACGCCTGCCAGAACTTCACCAAAGCTTACATCCGCCACCTCTTCTGGGCGCGGGAGATCACGGCGATGCACCTTCTCACGGTCCACAACCTCCGCTTCTTCATGCGGATGATGGCGAAGGTCAGGCAGGAGATCGCCAGCGGCGAATTTTAACATCCCGCCCAGCTGTTCTTAATCTTTAATTACCGGTAAAATCGGGAACATCATTGCCCCCTGAAAGACAGTGCTGATATCGGCCGGCATTGGCCTCCGGGCGCAACTTCCGCAAGTATA
>JAFGHC010000009.1 GCA_016939335.1 Candidatus Saganbacteria bacterium | reverse complement strand
TCCCCCCTAAAAATCGATAGCCGAGAGCCGATAGCAGATAGCCGAGCACAGGACGTTTCCCCCTCCTGCTTTCGGCTTACGGCTTTCCGCTTTCGGCTTTCTTCCCCATTCCCCCGTGCTATAATTCAGCCATGATCGGCCTTAATTTTCAGCAAAATATTTCCCAGACCATTGATCTGCTGCTTTCCCCGCGCCTTTTGCAAATGCTCAAGGTGCTGCAGCTGCCGTACGCGGAATTCATCGAACAGCTCAACAAGGAAGCGGAAGAAAACCCGGTGCTCGAGGTCGAGCGGTGCGACGAGTACGTCGAATTCCTGCGCTACCTCACCTCCGACAAAAGCATCAGGAAAGAGGCCGACTTCAGCGAGCTGGCCGGGCTGGAGAACTTCAGCCGGGTCGCCAAGACGCTGGAGGACCACCTGCTCGAACAGCTCGAGTTCGAGGACCTCGAGCCGCAGCAGAAACAGCTCTGCCGCGAGCTGATCGGCAATATCGACGACCACGGCTACCTGCTCGCCTACCCCCGGCTGCGCGACCGGCTGATGGAGCAGTTCAAGGTCTCCCGGCCGACGGTCGACAAGGCGCTCTCGCTCGTCCAGCAGTTCGAGCCGGACGGGGTCGGCGCGCGCGACCTGAAAGAGTGCCTCCTGCTCCAGATCAGGGCCTACGATTTCGACAGCGAAGAGCTGGCCGAACTGCTGGAGCGGGCGGTCGGCTCGCAACTCGAGGCGCTCGAGCGGCAGGACTATAAGGGAGCGGCGGAGGCGCTTGGCATCGCCGAGAACGGGGCAAAAGAGATCGCGGAGTTCATCAAGAACAATCTCCACCCCTACCCCGGCGCCAAGTTCGGCGGCGAGGCGAAAATGGTGATCCCCTCGTTCGCCGTCGAGCCGGCGGGGCGCGGCTACAAGTTCGTCAACCTCGAGACCCGCTACGGCCCGTCGCTCAAGCTCTCCGCCGCCTACCTGAAGATGCTCGACGACCCCAAGACCGACGCCAAGACCCGCGCCTTCCTGACGGAGAAGCTGCGGCGCGCCAGGGAGCTGATGGAAGATTTTGCAAAAAGAAGTGAAACTTTGGAAAAGATCGTACGAAAGATTATCGGGACGCAGGCGGACTTCCTGGCGCGCGGGGCGCTCTGGCTGAAACCGCTCTCGCAGAAAAGCCTGGCCGGGGAGTTCGGCCTGCATCCCTCGACGATCTCGCGGTCGGTGGCGGAGAAGTACATCCAGACGCCGCAGGGGCTCTTCCCGCTCAAGTTCCTCTGCCCGCGCGGGCCGAAGGGGCTGACCGCCGCGCGGCTCAAAGCGCTGATCGTCGGGCTGATCGGCGAGGAGGACAAGTCGCGGCCCTTGAGCGACGCGGAGCTGAGCCGCCGGCTGAAAGAAAAAGGCGCCGACCTTGACCGCCGGACCGTGGCTTATTATCGCAAGGAACTGAAGATCGCGACCGCCGCTGAACGGGGGGAACATGAGCAACCGTCCCAGGATCCTGGTCGTTGACGACGAAAAAAGCCTGCGCGATTCGATGCGGCTGCTGCTGAAGGACCGCTATGACGTCCAGCTGGCCGCCACCGGCCGCGAAGCGATCGGCCTGATCAAGGCGCGCCCGGTCGACCTGGTGCTGCTCGACATCCGCCTGCCGGAGATCGACGGCCTCGAAGTGCTCAAGATCATCAAGGGGATCGACGATTCGATCGAGGTGATCATGGTCACCGCCGTCATCACCGTCAGCAAGGCGGTGGAGGCGCTGCGGCTGGGGGCCTACGACTACATCACCAAGCCGTTCGACATCGCGGCGCTGACCGAGCAGGTCGGCAAGCTGATGGAAAAGCGGGCGCTGCTGAAGGAGAACCTCTCGCTGCGCCGGCTGATCGAAGCGGGCGCCCAGTTCGAGAAGATCGTCGGGCGGAGCGCGGCGATCCGCGCGGTCTTCAAGACGATCGAGGACGTGGCGCCGAGCAACAGCACGGTGCTGGTGAGCGGCGAGTCGGGGACCGGCAAGGAGCTGGTCGCCCGGGCGATCCATAACCGGAGCCCGCGCAAGGAGAAGCTTTTCGTGGCGCTCAACTGCGCCGCCATCCCGGAAAACCTGCTGGAGTCGGAGCTCTTCGGCCACGAGAAGGGGGCCTATACCGGCGCGGCCGACCGCCAGCTGGGCAAGTTCGAAATAGCCAGCGGCGGCACTCTTTTTCTCGACGAGGTCGGCAGCCTGCCGCTGCCGATGCAGACCAAGCTGCTGCGCGCCCTGCAGGAGCGCGAGATCGAGCGGATCGGCGGCAGCCGGCCGGTGCCGGTCGACGTGCGGATCGTGGCCGCCACCAATTCCGACCTGAAGGCGGCGATCAAGGAGCGCCGCTTCCGTGAAGACCTCTACTACCGGCTCAATGTCGTGCCGATCCAGCTGCCGCCTCTGCGCGAACGCAAGGGGGATATCCCGCTCCTGGCCGCCCATTTCCTCAACAAGTACAACCACGAGTTCGGCAAGAAGGTCCGGGGTCTCAAAAAAGAGGTGCTCGACCTGCTGGCCGCCTACGACTGGCCGGGCAACGTTCGCGAGCTCGAGAACCTGATCGAGCGGCTGGTGGTCCTGAGCCGCAACGGCGGCATCGAGGCCGATAAACTGCCGCCCGAGATCAGGGGGGAGGCCCCCTGCCCGGCGCGCAGCGGCGGGACCCGCTTCCGCGACGCGGTCAGGAAATTCGAGGCCGACTTCATCCGCCAGGCGCTTGACAAAGCGGGCGGCAAAAAAGGGAAAGCCGCCCGGACGCTGGGCATCCACCGCAATACTCTGCTCCAACTCGAGAAGAAGCTGAAGATTAAAGACCTTTCTTGAATCCCAACCTCAAACTTCCAACTTCAAAACAATCAAAAAAATCACAGATCCCGATTTGGAAATTTGTATTTGTTATTTGTTTGGGATTTTGTAGTTTGAAGTTTGGATTTCTTCCCGGTGCCCCTTCCCCTAGGCATCCCCCGCTTGTCTTGCACATGCTTCTATGCTAAATTGGCTCGCCGGGCGTGGCAATAGACTTGCTGGCTAAGCAGGCGGAGGTGGCAACCATGAGAGCAGAGATCAGGAAAAAAGAATGGGCCCCGACCCGCGAGCTTTTGCCGCTGATCCTCGGCCAGGAATCGGCCAAAGACCTAAGCCAAAAAGAGACCGCCAAACTCGAGCTGTTCGAAAAAGGGCTGAAGAAAGAGATCAAGCCGGGCGATTCGATCGAAGCCGCGATCGGCAAGCTGGTCCGGCTGGCGCTGGCCGCCGAGTTCGGCCCGTCGCTGGTCACGGCGCAGGGCGCCGGCCCGATGATCGCCACGATCACGCGCGCCATCATGGCCGACCCGCAATTGAAGAAACAGGCGCTGATCATCATTGACCGGCTGGAACATGAATGAATAAGATACTGGTCGTTGACGACGAGCTCCCGATCCGCGAGTCGTTCGCGCTGATCCTGGGCGACAAATACAAGGTGCTGCTGGCCGCTTCGGGCGAAGCGGCGCTCGGCTACGCCGCCGACCAGAAGCTCGACCTCGTCTTCCTCGACGTCCGCATGCCCGGCCTCGACGGGCTGGCCACGCTCAAGCGCCTCAAGGAGATCGATCCCGAGCTCGAGGTGGTGCTGGTCACCGCCGTCAACGACGTCCGGAAAGCGAGCGAGGCGATCAAGTACGGGGCGCGCAACTATTTAATTAAACCCTTCGACGTCGACGCCATCGTCAAAATGACCGAGTCGCTGCTGCGCCGCCGCGCCCTGCAGACCGAAGAAGCGAATTTACAAAAAGAGGCCGACCGGCGGCAGGTCAAACTGCTCGGCCAGAGCGACAGGATCAAAGAGATCTTTAAACTGGTCAAGAAGGTGGCGCCGCGCGACCTGCGCGTGCTGGTCCTCGGCGAGCCGGGGACGGAAAAGGCCGCGGTGGCCGAGCTGATCCACGAGGAGAGCCCGCGCGCCGCCCTCCCCTTCAAATCGCTGGCGCTCTCCGCCGGGCAGACGGCGACCGAGATCAAAAGCGCCCTCTTCGGCCGGGAAAAAGGGTCGACGACCGCCGACCTGCAAAAACAGACCGGCCTGATCGAGGCGGCGCGCGGCGGCACGCTCTTCCTCGACCATCTGGAACACCTGCCCGCCGGCCTGCTCCCCCAGCCGGGCGAGGCGCGGCTGATCGCCGGCGGCGCCCCCGACCTGGCCGAGCGGTCCAAGGAAAATTTTGAGTTCTTTTCCGAAGCGCTGATCGTCCTGCCGCCGCTGCGCGAACGGCCGGCCGACCTGCCGCTCCTGATCAACCATTATCTCGCCCTCTACAGCGAAGAGTACGGCAAGGAAGTGAGCGGCGCGGCGCCGGAGGTCGAGGAGCTTTTCACCGGCCACAGCTGGCCGGGGAACACGGCGGAGCTCGAGGCGCTGATCAGGCTGCTGGTGCTGAAAGCGGAAACCGACCGGATCCAGCTAACCGACCTGCCGATCGATCTGCTGCGGCAGAGCGCCGGCGCGCCCGGCGGCGACCTCTTTTCGCGCTTCGAGGACGAATATAAGAAGCGGCTGCTTGAGGAAACGGGCGGCGACAGGGACAAAGCCGCGGCACTGCTGCAGATCAATCCGGCTTTAATTTAGGCAGATAAACCTAAGCCCTTTGTGAACTTTGTGTCTTAGTGCCTTAGTGGTAAAATCCCCTGCCGGAATTTACCGCAAAGACGCAAAGTACTCTAAGTATCTCTAAGGGGAGAACCGGCGCCGATCTAAGGCGGGTTATCAAGACATCAGGAGATCAGGCCGCAATCTGATAATCCGGCGTTTGGGGTCACCTAACAAACGAATAAAAGCCCGTCGATCTTAAAGGCTTCTAATTCAGTGACCGACTTGATATCCCAGCCCTGCAGCCATTCCGTATAATCCTTACAAAGCAAAGTTAATCTGTCCGTTGTTTTTACTTCAGAAACAGTCACGCCATCTAGCGCCGAGGGGACTGGGAAAGGCTCATATGTGGCGGGCTTGATCCTGGTCCAGAGCTGATGAATTTTAGCGACCGTTTCGCGGGGTAAGTCCGCCAGCAGCAAGATATACGGATACTCAGCCCGGTCTGAAAGTCCGACATCTTCCTTTTTAATATGTTCGGCTAAATATCCCACCAGAGTTTCGCTGATACCATCGGCCGCGGCCAAGATCGCCCGGCAGAGCGCGGGACTCTTGTCGGCCCGGCGCATGGCGTTGGCCAGAGCAGCCGGCCTGGTCGCGGGGTCCTTCAGCAAGCGGGTCAAACTATATGAATTTATATAAGGATCGTTCGCTTTATTGAGTGAGTTACCAAAGGGGATGCCGATATGGACCCCAAGCATCCTCCGATGTTCGACGCTGAAAAATCTCCCCATTTTTATTACTCCCCGGCACTATAATTCACTTAACCGATAAGAAACGTGCCTGGCTAGTCCCCACTCAAATGGTTATCAGCATCTCGCCCCGGGAATTTCACTGTTTTTGCGACCGTCATTTAAGAAGGGATGGGAAGGTGGAAAACCTAAGCCCTTTGTGAACTTTGTGTCTTAGTGCCTTAGTGGTAAAATCCCCTGCCGGAATTTACCGCCAAGACACAAAGGCACCAAGATCACTAAGGGGGAATAAATTTGCCCAGGGCCGGAATCGAACCGGCATGGTTTATTCAACCGAGGGATTTTAAGTCCCTTGCGTCTACCAATTCCGCCACCTGGGCGCTGGCTGACTAACTGCGCGGTGTCTTCTTCTTTTTCCCGCTCTGCTTGACCTCGAGGTTGCGCTTCCAGTCCTGGAGCTTTTCTTCGCTCTGTTTCAGGAACTGCGTGATCTTGTCCTCGAAGCTGCCGGGCGCCGGGCGGCCGCCGTCGCCGGCGGGGCGGCGGGGGCGCGGCTGCCAGGCGGTCTTGCCGACCTGCTTGATCGACAGGTCGTATTTGCCGTCCTTGGTCACGCCGAGGACCTTGACCTTGATCAGGTCGCCGACGCGAAGGTGCTTGGTGATGTCGGTCACGTAGCTGTCGGCGACCTGCGAAATATGGACCAGCCCGACTTTGCCCTCCGGCAGTTCCATAAAAGCGCCGAATTTCGTGATCCCGGTGACTTTTCCTTCGATCTCCGAACCGACGTCTATCGGCAAACGATTCACCCCCTGTTGGCGGCCTTAAGGCCAGCCCACAATAATCAAATCACAAATTACAAATAACAAACAATGCCAAAACAACAATTCTCAAATGACGCAAACCGCTGAAAAAACCTGTTTAGGAAGCCGCGTTCTCTCTTGTTGTTTTGATCATTGGTCATTTGTATTTAAATATTGTTTGTTATTTGATGCTTGTTATTTGTTATTTATTCGTCACTGCACAACTTTATAGGCCGTCTCGCCCCGCTTGATCATCCCCAGCCTGGTCCTGGCCAGTTCCTCGATCAGCTCATCGCCCCTCAGGCGGGCCAGCCGGTCGTTGAGCGCCAGCGTGGCGGCTTTGTCGTTCTCCAGCTTTTTGACCAGCGCCGCGCGCTCTTTTTTCAATTCCAGGTTATCAATTATATCTTGGCGGATAAGAAAAATAAAGTAAACAACCATCAGGCCGAACAGCAGCCAGCCAAAATGCTTCATCTGGCCAGGCTCCAGAGATACCAGCCGATCAGCTGGTGTCCCCAGAACAGGCTGAGCGTCCCGCCGGACGCCAGGGCCGGCGCGAAGGGGATGTAATGCTCCAGCCTGGCTTTGCCCCGCACGATCAGGACGACAGCGACCAGCGCCGCCAGCATGTAAGCCAGAAAGATCGCCACGATGACCTGCTGCCAGCCGAGATAAGCGCCCAGGAACGCGCCCAGCAGCCAGTCACCTTCGCCCAAAACGTCTTTTCTGTAAATTAACTTGCCCAGGAAACTGATGGCCCAGAGAATGGCAAAGCCAAGCGCCAGGCCGGCCAGCGCCGTGAAGAATTCGCCGCGCCACGAGTTGTAAAGCAGGCCGCAGATCAGGCCGACGAGGCTGACCGCGTCAGGCAGCAGCTGGTGCTCGAGATCGATAAAGGCGAGGACCAGCAGCGCCGACAGAAAGAGCGCCCAGAAAAAAAAGTCGAACCAGCTCCCCCCCGTCCCCCACCAGGCGGCGGCCAGCAGCAGGCCGCTCAGGGCTTCGATCAGCGGGTAGCGGCCGCTGATCGGCGCGCCGCAGTGGCGGCAGCGGCCGCGCAGTCGGAAATAACTGACGAGCGGGACCAGGTCAACGGACGCGAGCCGGGCGTTGCACTGCGGGCAATGGGAGGGAGGGAAGACGACCGACTCCCGGCGGGGCAGGCGGTGAATGCAGACGTTAAGGAAGCTGCCGACCACCGCGCCCAGGATAAATAAAAAAAGATATGTCATTTATTCACAGCCGCCGCGCTCCCGCCGGAACTTCAAGCACCTTGACAGCAAGTGGCATAAATTATATAGTAAGCCCAGGCCGAAGTCAAAAGAAAGCGGAATGACATGGAAATAAAAAACCTGCTGGTGCAACTGAACGAGACCAAGGCCTCCGACTTGCTGCTGGCCGGCAACAATTACGCCTACCTGCGCATCAATAACTCACTGCAAAAGATCGAGGACCGGCTGGTCCCGCCCAAGGAGGTCGAGGACCTGGTCACGCCGCTCATCCAGCCCGACAAAATGGAGGAATTCAAGCGGGTCAAGGAGCTCGACACTTCTTATCAGGACGAGATGGCCCGCTACCGCATCAACCTGCACTACCAGATGGGCTCGATGGGGGCGACGATCCGCCGGATCCCGCGCGACGTCCCGTCGCTCGAGTCGCTCCACCTGCCCGAGATCGTCACCGACTTCGCCAACACGCAGCGCGGGCTGATCCTGGTGACCGGGCCGACCGGCTGCGGCAAGTCGACGACCCAGGCCGCCATGATCGACCACATCAACCAGCGGCGCCCCGCCCACATCATCACGATCGAGGACCCGATCGAGTTCGTCCACACGCCCAAGCTGGCGCTGATCGAACAGCGCGAGGTCGGCTTCGACACCGACTCGTTCGGCGAAGCGCTCAAGCGGGCGCTGCGCCAGGTCCCCGACGTCATCCTGGTCGGCGAAATGCGCGACCTCGAATCGATCCAGATGGCGATCACCGGCGCCGAAACGGGGCACATCGTCATCTCCACGCTCCACACCCAGGACGCCGTGCAGAGCATCGACCGCGTCATCGACGTTTTCCCGCCCCACGCGCAGGTCCAGATCAGGACGCAGCTCTCGATGACGCTGGCCGGCATCCTTTCGCAGCAGCTGCTCCCGCGCAAGGACGGCAAGGGGCTGGTCGGCGCCTACGAGATCCTGGTCTGCACCTCGGCGATCCGCAACATCATCCGCAAAGGCTCGACCCAGGACATCTACTCGATGCTCGAACTGGGCGGCCAGTACAAGATGATCACCATGGACACTTCGCTCTATAACCTTTACAAGAAAGACCTGGTCACCGCCGAGGAGGCGCTCAACTACGCCGTCAACCACGAAAAACTGGCCAAGTGGATCAAGAGCGGCATCTGATCCGCCCGAAACTCGCGGCGCGCCGCGCCCTGCGCGCCCTGCTGGGCGACGACAAGCTTTACACCGTCTGTGAAGAAGCGCGCTGCCCCAACCTCGGCGAGTGCTACGCCGCCCGCACCTGCGCTTTCCTGATCCTGGGCGACCGCTGCACCCGGCGCTGCGCCTTCTGCGCCGTGGCCGGCGGCACGCCGCTCCCGCCCGACCCGGCGGAGCCGCAGCGCGTCGGTGAGGCGGCGGAGAAGCTCGGACTGAATTATGTCGTCATAACTTCGGTGACGCGCGATGACTTGCCCGACGGTGGGGCGGCCCAATTCGCGAAAGTCATCGGCCGATTACGAATGACGAATGACGAATTACGAATTGAGGTGTTGGTCCCCGATTTTCAAGGCGACACAAAAGCGCTTAAAACGGTCCTCGAGGCCAGGCCGACCGTGCTCAACCACAACGTCGAGACCGTCCCCCGGCTCTACCCGAGCGTGCGGCCGCAGGCCGATTACCGGCGCTCGCTCCAGCTGCTGCGCCGGGCCAAGCAGGCGCGCGGCGATATTTATCCTCCCACCAAAGTATTTGGTGAGAGGATTTACACTAAAAGCGGTTTCATGGTAGGATTAGGAGAGACTCGAGAAGAGGTTTTTTCTCTTCTCAAAGATCTTTTTTCGTGCGGCTGCGATATCGTCACCATCGGCCAGTACCTGCCCCCCTCGAGGGAACATCCGCCGGCGGCCAGATACGTAACGCCCGAGGAATTCGCGGAATACCGGGAGCGCGGAGCGTCGCTGGGGCTTAAAGAAGTTTTCGCCGGTCCGTTCGTCCGCAGCTCCTATCACGCAGCGGAGGTTAGCCAATGTTTAAGTTTCAGGAAGCCGAACGGCTCTTAAAACTGCCGATCTACGTTTTCGCCCAGCTTGACAGGGTCAAGGCCGAGCTGGTGGCCAAAGGGGTCGACCTGATCGATCTCGGCATGGGCAACCCCGACATCCCGCCGCCGCGCGAGATCACGAAAGCCCTGATCGACTCGCTCGGCAATCCCGAGAACCACCGCTATCCTTCGTTCGAAGGGGCGCCCGAATTCAAGAACGCCGTCAGCGGCTGGTGCAAGCGGCAATACGGGATCAACGTCGATCACGAACATGAGGTCGTGACGCTGATCGGCTCAAAAGAAGGGATCGTCCACCTGGCGTTCGCTTATATCGATCCCGGCGACCTGACGCTGGTGCCGATGCCCGCCTACCCCGCCCATTTCCGCGGCACGATCCTGGCCGGCGGCGAGCCGGTCGTCCTGCCGACGACCGAGCGGCAGGGCTACCTGCCCGACCTGAAGATCATCGATCCGGCGCTCGCCGACAGGGCCAAAATGATGATCATCAGCTATCCGAGCAACCCGACCGGCGCGGTCGCCACCAAAGAATTCTACGGGGAGTGCGTCGCTTTCTGCCGCAAGCACAATATTATCCTGGTCCACGACTTTGCCTACGCCGAGATCTACTTTGAGGGGCGCAAGCCGATCTCGATGCTCTCCCTGCCGGGGGCAAAAGACGTCTGCATCGAGTACCACACCACCTCCAAGACCTTCGGCATGCCCGGCTGGCGCTGCGGTTTTGCCGTCGGCAACCGCCAGCTGATCGAGTCGCTCCGCAAGATCAAGACCAACCTCGATTACGGGCTGTTCACCGCCGTGCAGAAAGCGGCGATCGCCGCCATGACGCTCGATGAATCGCAGTACATCGACAAAGTGCGCGCCACCTACCAGCGGCGCCGCGACATTTTAGTCGACGGGCTGAACGGGCTCGGCTGGCAGCTGGCCAGGCCGAAAGGGAGCCTTTACGTCTGGTTCCCGGTGCCGGCCGGCTTTGACTCGACCGAGTTCACCATGAAAGTGGCGGAAAAGACGGGCATCATTCTGGCCCCGGGGATCTCGTTCGGCGAGCTGGGCGAAGGGTACGTCCGCGCCGCGCTGGTCGCCCCCGAGGACCGGCTGCGCGACGCGCTCGACCGTCTCAAGAAAGCCGGTTTCCGCTATGCCTAAAAACCCCGACTCCGCCCGGACCAAGCCGATCATCGGCGTGACGATGGGCGATCCGGCCGGCATCGGCCCCGAGATCTGCGCCAAAGCGCTCCTTTCGCCGGAAGTGACCGCCGTCGCCGACTGCCTGGTAATCGGCGACCGGCGCTGGCTGCCGCCCAAGCTCAAGGTCCTCGACCTGCATAACGCCGACCCGGGCAGGATCAAGCCCGGCCAGGTCTCCAAGGCCGCCGGCCAGGCCGCCTTCGAATACATCGTTAAAGCGATCCGGCTGGCGCAAAAAGGGGAGATCGACGGGATCGCCACCGGCCCGATCAACAAAGAAGCGCTCCGTAAAGCCGGCCATAAATTCGCCGGCCACACCGAGATCCTCGCCGCTTACACCAGAGCCAAAGAGTACGGCATGATGTTCGTCTCCGACAAGCTCTGGGTGATCCTGGTCACGACCCATCTGCCGCTGCGCGGCGTCAGCAAAAAAATCACCAAAAAGAGCGTGCTGCGGACGATCCGGCTGGCGCACGAGACGCTCCTGAAAGTCCGGGGGCGCAAGCCGAAGATCGGCGTCGCCGGGCTCAACCCGCACGCCGGGGAAAACGGGCTGTTCGGCGACGAGGAACGGAAAGCGATCAGGCCGGCCGTCGAAGAAGCAAAAAAGCGGGGGATCAATGTTGAGGGGCCGGTCTCGCCCGACGCGATCTTTTACCTGGCCAACGCGGGCATGTATGACATTATCGTTGCCATGTACCACGACCAGGGGCTAATCCCGCTCAAGCTCCTCTCGTTCAACCGCTCGGTCAACGTCACGGTCGGCCTGCCGATCATCCGCACTTCGGTCGACCACGGGACCGGCTTTGACATCGCGGGAAAAGGCTGGGCCAATCCCCAGAGCCTGATCGAAGCGATCCAGGTCGCCGCGCACTTTTCCCGGACGCGATGACTCCCACCCTGGCCGAGATCACCAAAGGGCTGCTCGAAGCTTACAACCGGAAAACGCGCCATCGCCTGGGCCAGCATTTTCTGATCGACCCGCAGGTCCTGGCCAGGATCATCAATGCCGCGGAATTAAATAAAGACGACCTGGTCGTCGAAATAGGTTCGGGGCTCGGCGTGGTGACGGGCGAGATCGCCAAACAGGCCCACCACGTGATCGCCGTTGAAATAGACAAGGAATTATCAAAGATCAGCCAGGAGGTCCTCTCTCCTTACAACAATATTACCTTCGTAGCGGAAGATATTTTAAAGACCGACCTGGCCAAACTGACGCACGGAAGAAAATACAAGGTTATCGGCAATCTTCCCTACTATATAACGGCCCCGATCGTCGAAAAGATCATTACGGCAGAAGAGAAACCGGAATTGGCGGTGTTGCTGGCCCAGAAAGAGGTGGCCGAAAGGATGAGCGCTGAACCGGGCTCGAAAAAATACGGTTCGTTCTCGATCTTCGTCCAGTTTTATGCGGGAGTGAAACTCAACTCATTCGTCTCCAAATCGTCGTTCCTCCCTTGGCCCGAGGTAAGTTCCGCGATCATTACCCTCACACCCCATACTTCACACCTCTTCCCTGGCCTTGATGAAAAAAAGTTCTTTACTCTCGTCCACGCCGCGTTCCAGCAGAGAAGGAAGATGCTGAAGAATTCGCTGGCGGAGTTCAACCTGGAAGGCAAATGGTTCGACCTTAACCGCCGGCCGGAGGAATTAAGCCTTGACGATTTCGCGCGGCTGGCGGGTCACGTCAAACAAGCGTCGGCGTGACGTCGTCAGGATCATGCACGGGTTGTTGAGGCCGGGAAACGGCACGGTGGCGATAAAGATTTCCTATGAACTCCACTTTAATCCAGTCTGCCGTCGAGCCCTTAGGTATCACGATCCGCTCGACCATGGTTCGCCGCAAAACGGCGTTGACCCTGGCGGAGCCGGGCAAACCGATCTTGCCGTCAACAAAAGTTGTTTCCACATTGCTCTGAAAGTAATAACATCTCAACCTGTCAGCCGAGGATTTGTCGCCCGGTTTGACGATAATGGCATTATGGTTCGCCAGCGTGGCAAGATCGCGCGCCACGCGGCTGAAGCTGGGATCAGCCAGCCGTCTTAGCCACCCCGCCGGCTGCAAGCCGGCGGCCGACTCAAAGGTAACCGGGGACTTTATCTGGCGATAGGTGCTTATCTTCACGCTCATGGCTGACGGTAGAGGCCGGGCTTTAACCCCGCCATGATCTCCTCCGCTGACGCTCCCCGATGGACAAGGACTTGTTTGATCCCCACGCGCCGTAAAAGAGCGCTCTGCTGTTCGCTATAGGGGATGCCGGGCCCCCGCTGGCCGTCGAACTTTTCAAACTCGACTTCTTTACTCCCCTGAATTACCCTCAATTCGCCAGGCGAGTCTCTGCCGGGGACACCGGGGAGTAAAGAGAGATCTCCGTCAGCCGCCAGCCGGCTCAAACGCTCCGCAACTTCTATAAAATTCGGCCCGAACCACTTCCGCAAACGGCCGACCGGCTGGGGGTACTCATCTGTAAAAGTCAGCTCCACCGGCGACCCGGCATGATAAGTGCCCGGTGGAGAAGCCAGCACGCTTTGAAAATTACCTTCGGTAAAACCCCACCTTTCGGCCCGCTCGCTGGTGATCACCTGGTTATTGAAGAACTTGACCCGCCATGACCGCCCCAGACCGTAGTGATTTGTCCCTGCGCCGTAGGCATAGTGACGGAGGTGGCCGATCCCGGCCTCATCGAGCCAGAACACGATCATTTCTTTTCCCCCCTCAAGCGGGGCGAACGACCAGCCAGGCGACGGCTGAAATCTGATCAACGGAAGTGAGGAAGCAAAAAAATCTCCCCTGACATTGAAATCATTCACGCGGCCCGCCCCCTGCAGATAAGTGACGTAATGGGGATCGAGCCCGACCAGTTGCATCCCGTAGCTGTCGACCGCCGCGCCGTCGGTGCCAATGACCATGAAACCGGGCTCCCGCGGCGTGCCGAAGTGCGGGCCCAGGCCGTCCTGACCGAACCGGCCGTCAAGAATGTCTATCACCAGGCGGCCCTGGCGGACCAGCCGGTTGGCCGTACTGATCGCCTCGGCCAGCCGTTTTCCTTTGTGTATCTCATGCCGGTTGCCGAGCAGGCCCATGGCCAGGTTCTTGCAAACCCCGGTAAAGCCGTCAGCCTGGTGATGGGTCTTGGGGAGCGCGGCGTTGAGTATCACGTCATAGCTTTTTGGCAGTTCCGATAATTGTAATCCCTCGACCTCACTGAAAGAGGCTTCCTTGACATCCAAGAATCTTGGCCCCAGCCAGTACATGAGCGAGCGGTCAAAGGTCACCCCGAGAGAATGGAAGAAAGCGCGCCGGTCTCTGACGTAGTTAGCGGGATGGCCGGCGATCGCCACTTCTGACGCTCCCCCCGCATAGGCCAGGTCGATCAGGGAACTGATCAGATCGGGCGAGGTCATGGAAAAGCGGTGTTCTTGCGAGCCGGGGCCGCAGAGGTTGGGAGTAATGAGCACCCGTTTGTCTTTCAGGGCAGTCAAGTTGAGGCCGCACCCCGACAGGCCGCGGCGCAGCGTCGCGTTCAGTTTCGCGGCCGGGTCGCCGGCCTTTATCCTCCCGGCAAAGATCGTTGTGCTCATCAAGCATCTTTCGGCCGGACGTGGGGGAAATTTCACCTCTGAAAAAAATCGTCAAGGGACTATTTTTGAGTCCTTTTTCTTTCGGACATAGGACTCCTTGTCATTCACCTCTC
>JAFGHC010000008.1 GCA_016939335.1 Candidatus Saganbacteria bacterium | reverse complement strand
TTCCACCCCTCCATTCTACCATCTCTCCTCCGTTCCTGAAGGGTTCGCCTAAAGGCGAGGGGTTTGCTCCCAAAGGTTAGATACTAAAGTGTGTGGAATTTATCGTCGATAATTATTCCCCATACTTTAGTATGGGGTCCCAAGAAAAAGTTATCGAAAGCTCAATAAGTCACTTTCACGAGGCACAAACCGTGCGCCGGGGCGGTTTTGCCGGCGCGGCGGCGGTCGCGGGCGGCCAGGATAGCCTTGACCTCCTCCGGCTTAACCCTCCCCAGCCCCACCTCCACCAGCGTCCCGACGATATTCCTGACCATTTTATATAAAAACCCGTTGCCGGCGACTCTGATGCGAATCACATCGGTCTTTTTGCCGCTCCAAATGACGAATGACGAATGACGAATGACGAATTTATGTATGATCCGGACATGATCCCGGTCATCTCCTCCGCTCGCGCAGAAAGAGGAGAAGTCGTGTTTGCCGACGAGACACCTGGCCGCTTTTTTCATGGCGGCAAGATCGAGCTGGGGCTTGACCTGCCAGGCGAAATCTCTTATTGCCGGCGGCATGATCCGGCCGTTAAATATCAAATATTCGTAAGTTTTGCTTTTGGCGTCGAACCTGGCGTTGAATAGGGTCTTAGGGTCATAGGGTCGTAGGGTCTTAGTTGTTAATCTCGCGCTCCTTGCCCCTATGACCCTTGCCCCTACGACCCTAAGATCCTCCGGCAACAAGGCATTGAGAGCTAGTGGCAATTTGCCGGCCGGTATCTCGAACGGCGGCCGATAACTGACGACGAGTCCGACAGCGTGGACCCCCGCGTCGGTGCGCGAGGAACTAGAGAATTTAATCGGGCGGCCGTAGAGCGTTTTCAGCGCCGCCGCCAGCTCGTTCCGGACGGTCCTTTTGCCCGGCTGGAGCTCGTAGCCGGCAAAGCCGGCGCCGTCGAAGGCAAGGCTGAGTTTAACGGTATGTTGGAAACCTGCGACTGAACGTCGCGGTTTCCTGACTTGATTATCTAAAAGCCAATCCCTTTCCCCATGAGATATACTCATGATTTTAAATAGTATAAGCCTTTTTTTAAAGTCATTTCGTCCGCAAAAATAGTCCAGTTTATCAAGGGTTCTGCTTCCCTATTGAAGTTTTTTGATATCCTCAATTCGACATCCAATACATTTTTAAGCATAGTTGGATGAAAAACACCATTATTTTCAGTAAATTGTCTCGCTTGAAGCCCAAGCCCCGAATAGAAAGTATCAATATTTCTCCATCGCCCAGTCACGGGAACAGAAACTTTTTTATCATTCGGGAACAATAATACAATCTCAACATACTTCCCAATTCTTTTACCATGATTTAACACTCCTATTCTAAGGCTAATGGGTTGTGACCAACCATCAGGGCCAAATTGTAGTTTTGAAAAATCTATTTGTTCACGATTCTGCACCTGTATCTCCAATATTGGCCCATATCTTCTTCCATAAAACAAATCGATCAAATAGTGTTCCATTGGCACAGACTCAGTCCCGGCTCTCCTATAATATTTTTTATCGACCGAATTTTGATGCGGGGCGTCTTCGCTTTGAGGGATATATACAATCATACACTTATGATCTCTTTCAATTATTTTCTTATCAATTCCTTTTATTGGTTTGCTAACAGAAGCATTAACAATTCTGTCAAAACTTTCTATATTAGCATTAGATATCCCCGTTATATGTTTTGGTTTTGTTTTATCGTCATTATCGGTCTCGATTCCATAAATTATTATGCCGCCAGATGAATTGGCAAAAGCGGAAACATCCTTGCTTATTTCTTTTTTATCACTTTCACTGAATTTTGCTTTTGCCCCCTTATATTCCACAACCTCACTTTCTCGAATCTCAGCCTTTATAAGATTTTCCAAGTCTTCAAAGTTATTGATGCTTTCGTACATATTTTTTAGTTCCAATATTGACCCCTCCAATACTTATCAAATTTTTGATAAAACACGGGACACAATGCTCAAAGGTAAAGTCGGTTTGATCAGGCCCATATTCATATTATAACTGAAATATTACGTCGGGCCGAACGATATTCTGATATGAGAATCACCGGAATAAATTTCAATTTGGTCAGGGCCTGCGCCAGCTCCAAAAAATATTTCCGCGGTTTTCCGCAGTTGCGAACGGTGATGTCCGTCGGCCTGCGCTTCGATTGCGAGCCGCACGATGTCTGGCGGGGCCGCGGGGTGGAGCGCGGGTTCGCCTTGCACGTCCACCGGCAAGACGACCTGCTGATCGCCGAGCAGTGGACCTACAACGGGACCCGGCAGCCGGAGATCAGGCAAGAGGTTTTTGTCGCTTTTTCTCCCGAAGAAAAAACAGCTAAATTCCGCACTTACCGACCGGAGGATGATAAGTTAGCAGGGCCGGCTAACCAGGAAGCCCTGATATTATTCCAGCATTGCCTTAATCTGACCGTGAGGGACCTTGAACAATGGAACGAAGGGCCCGTCATTCTTGAGCTGGAAAATATCAAGATCAACGTTCCCGATCCCCTGCCGGTCCCCCCGCCCCTGGCTTGCGGCCCCTTCCCCCCCCTGACCGAAGCGACGCGGGCCAAACCGATTAACTTCGGTTTTTCACCATTATGCGAGGAACAGCATTACACGTTCAGGCAAGACAGCTGAAACACGTTGCCAGGCCCTTAGTGATCTTCGTGTCTTTGCGTCTTTGTGGTAAATTCCGGAAAGGGATTTTACCACTAAGGCACTAAGGCGCAAAACTACAATTTCTTTTCCTTGACCAGGGCGGTCAGGTTGATCGTCTTCCTGACGAGGGCCTCTGAAGAGGTCAAAGCGTTAAAAGAGAGGAACTCGCGCGCGCGCCGGTCCCGGCGGAAAGCCGGTCGGCTGACCACCGTATCTTTCAAAAGCACCAGCCCAACATATTTCCCCCTGTAGTACTCCAGGCACAAGCCGCGGTTCCCCTCGCGATCGTTGTCGAAAGAAAAAACGTACCGGCCGTTCCGGGAGATGAAGTACTGGCCATACTTCGCCGGCGTCCGGGCGCCGCTCCGCAGGTCGTAGATATCAAGCTGCCGGTTTTCCGTGCCATTGATCTCGACGAACAGCAGGTCGTTATTGATCCTGACCCGGCCGACCGGGCTTAAAAAGGGGCCGGAGGGATAAGCATGAAGCGTCATCCCCTCCCCGTTCGCGCCAATCAGAGAGAGGGCACAGCTCTCCAGCGAAGGGTCGTTGGTGATCAGGACGTACTTGTCCTTCTGGTAGTTGACGATCTTCTGGCTGGCTTTGGCGCTTTCAATCGCCCCGGCCGAGGTCCTCCCGACAAAGATGAGCAGAAAGAAGGCGAAACAAAGGGCAAGGAAAGGCAAGCAAAGAGAAAAAAGGCGGGAAAGGCAGAAAAAGGGCGGGAAAGAGAGAAAAGACAATAATGGCCCGTTCCCGCCTTTAATGCCCTTTCCCGCCCTTTCCGCCATTTGCCCCGCCTTTGTCCCGCCTTCGTTACAGCATTCCATTATCGCTTTAACTTTAAGATTTTCCAGGGATCGAACCAAGATATTTATCGGCAGTTTTATTGACGTATTCCGCGACCAAGAGCTCAAACGCTTCAATGTCCCCCGCGTTAGCCGCCCTGATCGCCGCGTAATACGCCTTCCGTTTCTCGGTTTCACATTCAACGATCGCGATCGGATAGCCGTATTTCATCAGGATTAAATTCATCAGCAGGCGTCCGGTGCGCCCGTTGCCGTCGATAAAAGGATGGATGGCGACAAATTTATAGTGCGCCCGCGCCGCGAACCTGACCGGGTGCAGGCTGTGTTTCTCTTGTTCTTCAACCAGCCATTGCGAAAAGTCGAGCATCAGGCCGGGAACCGCCTCGGGTCCCGGCAAAACCTGGTTTGAGCCGGAAATATAGACCTCGACATCGCGGTATTTCCCCGCGTAACGGTTATTGATCCCTTCCAGAATAAGCGCGTGGATTTGCTTGACCGTCTCTTGCGTGATCGGCTCAACTTCTTTTAACGATTCGCCCAAATAATCAATCGCGTTCTTGTGGTTGGTCGCTTCCAGGTGCTCGCGCATGCTCTTACCGGAAACGGTCAGCCCTTCTTTCAGGATCAGCATCGTTTCTTCGCGCGTCAGCGTATTGCCTTCGATGGCGTTGCTGTTGTAAGTCCATTCGATATCAAGATATTCGGTCAGCTTGGCCAAAACGATGTCGGGCAACGGCCTGGCCCGGTCGATCTTTGCCTTCTTCTCGTCGATTATTTTAAGCAATTCGTTCAGTTCCATAGCTTTGACCGATTATATCACCCGCTTTTCCCCCAAACAACTTGAAATCCCGGCCCGATCTTAACTAACAACACGCTTTGCTACAACACGTCCGCCTGCGGCGGACTACGACCAACAACTACACTAGTTGTAGGGCCGACAATGTCGGCCCGAGTTGTTAGTTGTGAGTTGTAGCGAAGTCGCCGGTGGCGACGAGCGTGTTTTTTATTGAAATCCCGGCCAAATTGTAACGATATATATTAGGGATCGAGTAAATCACCTGGGAGGGATAAAGAGCAATGAATGTTTCTAGCGCCGCCAAGATGACCCTGACAGTGCGTTTCCCCGGCTTTGGGCATAATCCTTTTTGGTGTAATCCAAAACAGCCGTTTCCCCAAAAAACGCTCTGTACTAAAAACAATCTTCCTGCTGCCCCAACCTACCCCGAACTTGATGGTTTCCAGCAAAATAAAACTGAACTTGCCAACTGGCGCACTGCAGTTGCCAACTGGCGCAGGGATTATGCCGCAGTTTTAAATGAATGGTATTCCCGGGCGTCAAAGTCGCTGGCGGCTTGGCCGGCTGGCTGGAATGATAATAATTTTATAAGAAGGCTTGCTCCCGTTCGCAGCCAGGATCTGCCGGCTTTCCGCAACTGGGGAAGCAATCAAGGTTTTCAGACCGATCCCGAACATTTAGGACAGGACTTGAGCAATTATTATAATAACGAAGGACGATTGATCAAAGGCTTGCCCGATCAAACGCCGATCCGCTCTGTCCTGCCGGGTATAGTGACGGAAGTCCTGGTAATGTCCGAGAACGAATTTTATCAATCCACCGTCACTGTCGCCCACGGTCAAACTCTAGGTGGCCAGCCAGTCATGCACTTCTCCTCTTATTCTCATATTGAGCCGCTAGCCTATCCCGGCCAAATCGTCGCAGAAGGCGAATCGATCGGCAGGATCAATACTGCAGGATACGAGTATGGATTCAGGCTGGCCTGGGAGGATGAAAAAATGTTAGCAAACTGGCCGCAGCATTTGCATTTTGAATTATCCACTCGACAATTAACGGGAAATCTGGGGATATATAACAATGACGGTGAGAAAACCTTGACTCGTATCGACCCAGCCCTTTATTTAGCATAGTTCGGACAGGGATAAACCCTGTCCCTACATTCTTAAGTCAAAATTCAAAAGGCAAAAGTCAAAATTGCAAGTTAAAAGTCAAAATTTACCTGCGCTGCCAACTTTTAACTTTTGAATTGAAACTTTTGACCTTTTACTTTTGACTTTTGAATTACAAAAGTTCCATCATCGCCTTAACCCCGGCGCCGAAGCTGACCTTGGCCCCCAGCCGCTTGAAGAGGACCTCGACCGCCGCCCAGGCGCCGATGATGTCGAGCGAATCGACGTAACCGAGATGGCCGATGCGGAAGATTTTCCCTTTGAGTTCCCCCTGGCCGGGAGCGACCTCGACGTTGAATTCGTCGCGCAGCGCCGCGCGGACCTGTTCGCCGTCGATCCCTTCGGGCGGAAAGATCGCCGTCACCGCCGGCGAAGCGTGCGAATCGTCGGCCAAGAGCTTGAGGCCGAGCGCCTTGGCCGCCGTGCGGACCAGATCGCGGTTGAACTTGTGCCGGGCGTGGACGTTCTCCCGTCCTTCCTCTTTCAGCATCTTGAGCCCTTCCGCCATCCCGAAGATGAGCGATTCCGGCGGAGTCGTGTAGGTGTGACCCTTTGGCGCTTCGGCTTTCATCAGCGCCCAGTCCCAGTAATGCTTCGGCATCTTGGAATTAGCGTTCGCCTTCCAGGCCCGCTGCGAGATCGAAACGGCCGCCACGCCAGGCGGCACCATGAACGCCTTTTGCGAACCGGCCACAACAACGTCCAGGTCCCATTCGTCGGTCTTGAGCGGCGCCGCCATCATTCCGGAGACCGCGTCAACCATGACCAGCGCGTCGGGCTGGAGCCGCCTGACCGTTTTGGCCAGCGTTTCGACGTCGTTCAAAACGCCGGTCGAGGTCTCGTTCTGCTGGAAAAAGACCGCTCTGACCGGACCTTTTTTCAGCTCGGCCTCGAGCGCTCCCGGACCGGCCGGCTTGCCCCGCTCGAATTTCACGTCGTTAACGTCGGCGCCGTACGCCTTGCAGATCTTGGCCCAGCGCGAGCCGAAATTGCCGATGTTCAGCACGATCACCCTGTCGCCCGGCGACAGCGTGTTGACAACGGCGACTTCCATGCCGCCGGTCCCGGACGAAGGGTAAATGAAGATCTCGTTCTTGGTTTCATAAGCCCAGCGCAACCCCTCCATGACCTCCTTGGTCACGGCGGAAAAGAGCGGGCCGCGGTGGCCGATCATATCTTTGTTCATCGCCGCCAGGACGCGGGTCGGGATCGGCGTCGGGCCGGGGATCATCAGATTATATTTGATCAGTTTTCTCCCCATAGTCTTTACCCCTCTCTACCCCTCTCTCAAATTAGTCGTCACGGCGCCAGAGGACCTCGACGTATTTTTCCCCCTTGAGGAATTTGAACTCATGCTTGCCCTTGTAAGCGTGCTCGAGCCTTTTGCCGATATGCAGGGCGAGATTGTGGTCGGAGATCGTGGCCACGATCCCGCCGTCAGCCTGATCGATGCCGATGATCTTGTGCGCAGGATTGCGCTCTTCGGCCAGCCGGCCTTCGTGCTTTATCAGATTGACCAGCTCGTCGGCATGGTCGAGCAGGAACGCGCCGCTCAGCCGCAGCAGGCCGCCCTGCTCGATCTTGTCCGGTTTTTGAAAATCCTCGTAATGTCTTTCGATCTTCATGGCCTTTACCTCTTGGTATACTGGAAGGCGCGGCGGGCGCGCTTGAGGCCGTACTTCTTCCGCTCCTTGACCCGCGGGTCGCGGGTCATCAACCCCTCGCGCTTAAGGACCGTCTTGAAAGCCGGATTGAGCGCGGTCAGCGCCCGGGCGATCCCCAGGCGGACCGCGTCGGCCTGCGCGGGAATGCCGCCGCCCAGAAGCTCGGCGTGGACGTCGAACTTGCCTTCGCTCTGGGTCGCCGCCAGCGGGCGGCTGATGACAAATTCCAGCCGCCGGCGGCCGCAAAAATATTCTTTGAGCGTCTTGCCGTTGAGCGACATCTTGCCCGAGCCAGGGGTCAACCAGACCTTGGCGGTCGCTTCCTTGCGGCGGCCGGTGCCGTAATACTTCTCGCCCCTGGGCGGCGCCGGCTTCGATCTTGGCCGGGGGGCGGCAAAAACCTTCGGCGCTTCGGCCCTGTGCCCGTGCGCCTCTTTATGCTCGTGGACCTTATGTTCTTCCGTTTTCCGTTCTTCGGCCCTGTGTTCCCTGGCCTTAAGTTCTTCAGCCTTAATAAGTTCTTTGGTCTTGGGTTCTTTGCCCTTAAGTTCTTCTTTGCTCTTTTTATGGTGCGCCGGAGCCTTGGCTTTCGGGCCTTGCCTGCCGGCAGGCAGGGCCGCCGGCTTCTTGGCTGTTTTTTTATGTTCCGCCATCATGCCACCTCTAGTTTCTGGACTTTGCTGTATTGCTTCGGCTCGCCGCGGCAGACTTTCAATTTGGAGATGAGCCTGGCGCCCAGGCGGTTGTGCGGCAGCATCCCCTGAACGGCCAGCCGGACGACCTTCTCCGGCTGCGCCGCGCTTAATTTTTCGAAACTGACCAGCCGGTCGCCCGCCGGGAAGCCGGAGTGGCTGAAATAAGTCTTGTCTTTGGCCTTATTGCCGGTGACCTTGACTTTATCGGCGTTAACGATCACGATGAAATCGCCGCAATCGGTCTGCGGCGTGAAGCCGGGCTTATGCTTGCCGCGCAGGTAGACGGCCGCTTTGCTCGCCAGCCGGCCGAGGACCGCGCCGGCGGCGTCGAGCCGGTACCACTGCCGCTTGATCATTTTCTCGTTGGCAAAAACCGTTTTCCTTTTTTTCATCTCGCCACCTATATTAATTCCAGGAGCGCCAGCGGGGCCGCGTCGCCCCGGCGGGCGCCCAGCCTGGTAATCCTGGTATAGCCGCCCGGCCGGCCTTCGAAACGCTCGGGAAAAGTCTTGAAGACCTGCGAGACGACCTGCCGGTCATGGAGCGCGCTTTCCACTTTGCGCCGCGCCGTCAGGTTGTTCGCTTTGGCCGCCGTGATCAGCCGCTCGGCCAGCCGCCTGGCCTGTTTGGCGCGCGCCAGAGTAACCCGGACCTGCCCGTGCAGGAACAGCGCGCGGACGATCGACCGGAGCAGCGCCAAACGCTGGTCGGTCGGCCGGCTGAGCTTACGGTTGCCCCGGCGGTGCCTCATGTCTTGTCTCCTTTCAGGCCCAGCTTGTACTCGCCCAGCTTGGCGCGCACTTCGGTCAGCGACTTGCTGCCGAAACTCTTGAATTTCATCAATTCCGCTTCGGAATAACCGATCAGGTCGCGGACCGTCTTGACGCCGGCCTTCTTCAGGCAATTGAGCGAGCGCGAGGAAAACTCCAGGTCCTCGATGTTCATGTCGAGCGCCGACGACGACGCTTCTTCCTTCCGCTCGGTTTCCAGCCCGGCGTTTTCGACCTTCTCACCCAGGTGAATGAACAGGTCAACGTGGCGGGCGAGGATCCGCGCGCTTTCTTTGACCGCCTCATCGGGCTTGATGCTGCCGTTGGTCCAGACGGAAAGGACCAGCCGGTCATGGTTGATCTCCTGGCCGACCCGCGTCTCTTCGGTCGAGATATTGACCTTGACCACCGGGGTAAAGATCGAATCGGTCGGGATAAAACCGACCGGCAGGTTCGGCTTCTTGTTCCGCTCGGCCGGAACATAGCCGCGGCCGCGCTCCACGATCATTTCCAGGTTGAGCTTGCCGCCCGCGTCAAGCGTGGCCAGCTTGAGCCCGGGATTGACGATCTCGATCTCCGCGTCGTGTTCGATGTCGCCGGCCGTGACTTCGCCCTTGCCTTTAGCCTTGAGCGTCACGGTTTTGGCCTGGTCGGAATGCGAACGGATGACGATCTCCTTCAGATTGAGCAGCAGGTGCAGGACATCCTCGGTCACGCCCGCAATGGTCGAAAACTCATGGGCCACGCCGTCGATCTTGACGGCGGTGATCGCCGCCCCGGCCAGGGAAGACAGCAGGATCCGCCTTAAGGGGTTGCCCAGCGTGGTGCCGTAGCCGCGCGGCAGCGGCTCCACCACGAATTGCCCGAACTTATCAGTCAGTTCCGCCGCTTTGACCCACGGTTTTTCTCCGCCAATTATTGACATCTAACCTTACCTCCTTAAGACTTTACCGCGAATAGTACTCGACGATGAGATTGACTTCGAGCCCCGTCTCGATCTCTTCGCGCTTCGGCGCTGCCAGCACTTTGCCGGCGGCCTCGCCGGTCAGCGAGAGCCAGGGCGGCAGGACCCGGTCGGGGAATTTTTCCAGCGCTGCCTTGGCCAGCGGCGCCAGCCGGGGCGCGACCGTGATCGTGTCGTCCGCCCTGACCATGAACGACGGGATATTGACCTTTCTGGCGTTGACCTGAATGCCGCCGTTCCTGACCAGCTGGCGCGCGGCCTGCCGCGAAGTGGCAAAACCGAGACGGTAGACGGCGTTGTCGAGGCGCCGTTCCAGCGCCTGGAAAAGGTTCTCGCCGGTGTCGCCTTTGCGCCGCGCGGCAAACTCAAAGTAGCGGGCGAATTGCCGCTCGGTCAGGCCGTAGATCTTGCGGGCCTTCTGTTTCTCCCGCAGCCGGATCTGGTATTCGGAGGCGCGCACCGGTCTTTTGCCGTGCTGGCCGGGGGCGTAGGAACGCCGCGCGGCCGGGCACTTGGCCGAATAGCACTTCTCGCCTTTCAGGAAAAGCTTGCCGCCTTCGCGCCGGCAGAGCCGGCAGGTCGCTTGAGTGTATCTCCCCATCAGACCCTCCTCTTCTTGGGCGGCCGGCAGCCGTTGTGCGGGATCGGCGTCACGTCCTTGATCGAAAGGACCTCGATGCCGGCGGCCTGCAACGAACGGATGGCGGTCTCGCGCCCGGCGCCCGGCCCCTTGACCATTACGTTGACCTCGCGCACGCCGGCTTCCAGCGCCCGCGCGGCGACTTTCTCCGCCGCCGCCGAAGCGGCGAACGGCGTCCCTTTTTTGGTCCCGCGGAAACCGGAACCGCCGGCCGAGGCCCAGGCAACGACGCCGCCGGCCGGGTCGGTGATCGAAATGATGGTATTATTGAATGTCGCCTGGATATGCGCCACGCCCGACGACGGAACGTGCCGCTTCGACTTTTTCTTTTTAACCGGTTTTGGTCGCTGTTCTTTTACTTCTTCAGCCATTCTTTCCCTCCATTATATATACTCCGAAGCCCTTCAGGGCGTTAGGAGAATTACTCCTTTTTCTCCTCTTCTTCTTTCCTCTTGCCGAGCCCGACCGTTTTGCGCTTGCCGCGCAGGGTGCGGGCGTTGGTCCGGGTGCGCTGGCCGCGCGCCGGCAGGCCTTTGCGGTGCCGGCTGCCGCGGTAGCTGCCGGTGTCGATCAGCCGCTTGATGGAGAGCGAAACTTCCCGGCGCAGGTCGCCTTCGACCTTGTAATCTTTGAGCACGTCGCGCAGGGCAAGGACCTCGCTGTCGCCCAGCTCTTTGACCTTCTTGCCGGCCGGGATGCCCGCCTTGGTCAGGACCTCGCAGCTGAGGGCTTTGCCGAGCCCGTAAACGTAGGTCAGCGCAACATCGATCCTCTTATTCGGCGCCAAATCAACTCCCGCTAAACGTACCATTAATTATTTCCTCCTGTCAGACTTGTCCGTAATCCCCACACTTCAGTGTGGGGATCCGCTCAGCTCTTATCCCTGCCTTTGCTTGTGCTTCGGGTTCTCGCAAACTACGTAAACACGCCCGCGCCGGCGGACTATTTTGCATTTGACACAGATCTTTTTAACCGACGATCTGACTTTCATTGTTTACCTCACTCCCCACACTAAAGTGTGGGGTATCTTTTCCCATTCCCCATACTTTAGTATGGGGTACGGTAGGGGCGCGTCCCCTACTTCATCCGGTACGTGATCCGGCCCCGGGTCAGGTCGTAAGGCGAGAGCTCGACCTTGACCTTGTCGCCCGGCAGTATCCGGATAAAATGCTTCCTGATCTTGCCCGAAACGTGCGCCAGGATCAGCGACCCGGTCTCCAGCCTGACGCGGAACAGAGCGCTGGGAAGCGCTTCGGTCACTTCCCCTTCCAGCTCGATCACATCTTTTTCTTTGACCATGTTAATACCTCGGGCTCGCCTTCCGTGATCAGCACAGTGTGCTCGAAATGACAGGAGAGACGCCCATCTTCGGTCACCACCGTCCAGCCGTCGGGCAACGTCCTGATCCGCCAGCCGCCGACATTCAGCATCGGCTCGATCGCCAGCACCAGCCCCGGCTTCAACTCGAGCCCCTCGCCCGGCCGCCCGTAATTGGGGACCAGCGGGTCCTCGTGCAGATCGCGGCCGATGCCGTGTCCGTAAAGGTCACGCACCACGCTGAAGCCCTGGCCCTCGGCCAGCGCTTCAACGGCGTGAGAGATGTCGCCCAGGTGCCGCCCCGCGCGCGCCTGCCGGATCGCCGCCTTGAGCGCGGCGCGCCCGGCGCGCAGCAGTTTTTCGGTCTTGGCCGGAACCTTGCCGAGCGCAAACGTCGCGGCCGAGTCGCCGCAGTAACCGTTCAACCTGACCCCGACGTCAACGCTGACGATATCGCCCTCGCGCAAGAGGCGCGGGCCGGGAACGCCGTGCACCACCTCTTCGTTGACCGAGAGGCAGGTCGCGTGCCGGTAGCCGCGGTAACCAAGGAAAACCGGTTCTCCGCCGTGCTCCGTGATCAGTGCTGCCGCCCGGCTGTCCACCGCGGCGGTCGTCAACCCGGGTTTCAGCCAGCGGCCGATCTCCGCCAGCACCGCGGCGGTCAGCTGGCCGGCCGCCCTCATATGTTCGATCTCTTCGGCGGTCTTTAACTTAATTACGCCCATCAAAGAACCATGGCAATTGCCCCGTCACAGTCTGGCCAGGTCGCGGCTGATCGCCTCAATCGAGCGGGCCGCGTCAATTTCCGCCAGTTTCCCCAGCGACCGGTAATGGTCGATCAAAGGACTCGTCGTCTTTTCATAAACCTCAAAGCGGGTGCGGATCGACTCGATATTGTCATCAGCGCGCCCCTCAAGCTGGGCCCGGCCGAGCAGGCGCTTGACCGTCTCTTCTTCCGAAACCCGGAAGTAGACGACCGCTTCCAGATCAAGCTTTTTCTCCGCCAGCATCCTGTCCAGCGCCTCGGCCTGCGCGGCCGAGCGCGGAAAACCGTCGATAATGAAACCGGGCCGGCAATCGGGCCGGCTGATCCGTTGCCGCGTCAGCTCGATCGTCAACTCGTCGGGCACCAGCTTGCCCGCGTTCATGCTCTCCTTGGCCCGCCGGCCGATCGGCGAATCCTTCTTCACCTCTTCCCGCAGCAGGTCGCCCAGCGAAATGTGCGGCAGGCCGAGCCGCTCCGCCATCATTTTGGCCTGGGTCCCCTTGCCCGAGCCGGGCGGCCCCAGAAAAATCAGGATGCGCGGCGCGCTCATGCCAGCAAACCTTCATACTGCCGCGTGACCAGATGCGTTTCGATCTGCCGCACCAGGTCAAGCGCCACGCCGACCACGATCAGAAGCGAGGTCGAACCCAGCCCCTGGAACGAGGTGATGTGGGTCAGGCTCTCGACGATCGACGGAACGACGGCGATCACCGCCAGAAAGACCGCCCCGACCAGCGTCAGCCGGGTGATCGTGTATTCCAGGTACTGGGCCGTCGGTTTGCCCGGCCGGATGCCGGTGATGAAACCGCCGTACTTTTTTATATTTTCGGCCAGTTCGACCGGGTTGAAGGTGATCGCTGTATAGAAATAAGTGAAGAAAAAGATCAGCGCGAAATAAAGCGCCAGGTAGAGCGAACCGGAAGGCGAAAGCCAGCCGGCCATCCCCTGCAGCGCGGGAATGAACTGGGCGACCGTCGCCGGGAAGAGCAGGACCGAAGAGGCAAAGATGATCGGGATCACGCCCCCCTGGTTGATGCGCAGCGGGATGTAAGTCGACTGCCCGCCGTAAACCTTGCGGCCGATGATCCGCTTGGCGTACTGGACCTGGATGCGCCGCTGCGCCTCCTGGACCAGCACGATCGCCACGATCATGACGAGAAAGGCCGCGATCAGGATCAGGACGCCGATGAGCGAGGCCCCGCCTTTGATCAGCGTCACGGTCTGGCCGATGTAAGACGGGATGCGCGAAACGATCCCGACGAAGATCAGGAGCGAAGCGCCGTTGCCGATCCCCTTGTCGGTGATCAGCTCGGAAAACCACATCACCAGCGTCGAGCCGGCCGTCAGCGCCACGACGGTGCCGCAGAGGAAGAAAGTGAAGTTGTAGCCGTCGAGCATCACGCCGCGCAGCCAGAAGGCCATCCCGAACGCCTGGAAAGCCGCCAGCGCCACCGTCAGGTAGCGTGTGTAAGCGGCGATCTGCTTGCGCCCCGCCTCCCCCTCCTTGGCCAGTTCCTCAAGCTGGGGAATGACCACCTGGAGGAGCTGCATGATGATCGAAGCATTGATGTAAGGAACGATCCCCATGGCAAAGACGGAGAAGCGCATCAGCGCCCCGCCGGTGAACAGGTCAAGGAAATTCAGGATATTGCCGCTGCCGAACAGCGCTTCGAGCTTGGCGGTATTGATGCCGGCCACCGGGATGTAGGCCCCCACCCGGAAAAGGACGATCATCCCCAGCGTGTAAATTATTTTTTTGCGCAGATCGGCAATATTCAAAAAGCCCGATAAAACGTTAAGCATTTACCCTTTGCCCTCACCCGCTGGCGCGGCTTGCCCTAAAACAACGCACTTGCCGCCGGCCGCTTCGATCTTTTTCCTGGCCGAAGCGCTGAATTTATGCGCCGAAACGGTCTTCGCTTCTTTAAGTTCGCCTCCGCCCAGCACTTTGACCAGGCCGGCCGGCTGGGCCGGGATCTTGTCGAGCTGGCCAAGATTAAAAATGGCGTATTCCTTCTTGAAAGGATAATTCTTGAAGCCGCGTTTGGGCAGCCGCCGGTAGAGCGGCGTCTGGCCCCCCTCGAAGCGGATCCCCTTGGTCCCGCCCGAGCGGCTCTTTTGCCCCTTGTGCCCGCGGCCGGCGGTCTTGCCCCGGCCGGAACCGGTGCCGCGCGCCACCCGTTTCTTTTTGTGGCGCGCGCCGCGGGCCGGTTTCAGTTCGTTAAGCTTCAACATAATCCACTTTCGGTTCCTTGCCCCGCTGGAAGGCGAGTGTCTCCAGTTTTTTAAGCGAGCCGAGCGCGGAAAGGGTCGCCCGCGCCACGTTGATCGGATTGGCCGAGCCGAGCGATTTGGCGACGATATTCTTGACGCCGCAGAGTTCCAGGATCGTGCGCACCGCGCCGCCGGCGATGACGCCGGTCCCCTTGGGCGCCGGCCGCAAGACGACCAGGCTGGCCGAGAACCGGCCGAGCACGTCGTGCGGGATCGTTCCCGACTGAAGCGGCACTTCAAGCAGCCCTTTTTTACCGGCCTCAACACCCTTGCGGATCGCGGCGGAAACTTCGGCCGCCTTGCCGATCCCCAGGCCGACCTTGGCCTTCATGTCGCCGACGACCACCACGGCGCGGAAGCCCATCTTCTTGCCTCCCTTGACCACCTTGGTCACGCGGGCGATGTTGACGACTTTTTCTTTGTATTCGGAATCCCGGTTATAATCCCGCTGGTTTTCCCTTGCCATTAGAACTCCAAGCCTCCTTCACGCGCCGCTTCGGCCAGGGCCTTGATCCGGCCGTGATAGAGCGAAGCGCCGCGGTCGAAGACCACGCGTTTGATCCCCTTGGCCAGTGCCCGTTCGGCGATCAGCTTGCCGATGACCTTGGCGGCCGCGATATTGCCGCCCTGTTTGACCGCTTTCTTTCCCACCGTCGAAGCGGCGGCCAGCGTGCGGCCGGCCGCGTCATCGATCAGCTGGGCGGAAATGTTCTTGAGCGCGCGGCGCGCCGCCAGGCGCGGGCGCTCGGCGCTGCCCAGGATATTTTTCTTTCTCATCGTTTAAGCCCCTCCTCCGGTGGTCGCTTTGGCCGCCTTGCCGGCCTTGCGCCTGACAAATTCACCGGCATACTTTATCCCTTTGCCTTTGTAAGGCTCGACGGTGCGGGCGGCCCGGATATTGGCCGCGACCTGGCCGACCAGCTGGCGGTCGGCCCCTTTGATCTTGATCTTGTTGGTCCCCGCCACGGCAAACTCGATGCCGGCCGGGGGCTCGAACTCGACCGGATGGGAAAAGCCGGCCAGCAGCAGCAATTTCTTTCCCTGCATCTGGGCGCGATAGCCGACGCCGATCATTTCCAGCTCTTTTTCGAAGCCGGCGGTCACGCCGGTGAGCATGTTCTTGAGCAGACTGTTGTACAGGCCCTGCAGCGAGAGCGACTCTTTGTCGCTGCCGTCCGTCAGGGTCATGACCTTGCCCCCCTCGACCTTGATCGCCACCCGCCCGTCATACGCCTGCTTCAAGACGCCTTTCGGCCCTTTGACCTCAATGGCGCCGTCCGTCACCTTGACGTCAACGCCGCCGGGGATCGCTAACGCTCTCTTGCCTATTCTGCCCATTTAACTGACCTATCTCCTTACCAAATGTAACAGACGACCTCGCCGCCGAGCTTCCGCCCGCGCGCCTGCTCGTCCGTCATCAAGCCTTTTGAAGTCGAAATGATCGCCGTGCCGAAACCGGCGCGGACCCGCGGCAGTTTGTCCTTGCCGACGTAAACGCGGCGGCCCGGCGTGCTGACCCGCCGCAGACCGGAGATCAAAAAACTCCGGTCGGCCGGATATTTAAAGCCGAGGCGCAGGAACTTTTTGTTCAACCGGGCGAACGAATCGACCCTGGCCAGATAGCCTTCGGCCAGCATGATCCGGGCGATCGCCTCCTTGATCCGGGAATGAGGCAGATCGACCGACTCTTTTCTGACCCGCTGCGCGTTAAGGGTCCTGATCAACATATCGGCAATTGAATCCATTTTTTACTCCTTACCAGCTCGACTTGGTCACGCCGGGGATCTGGCCTTTGTGGGCCAGGTTCCGGAAACAGATGCGGCAGAGATTGAACTTCCTGAGATAGCCGCGCGCCCGGCCGCAGACCGCGCAGCGCGTTTTCCGGCGCGTGGCGAACTTCGGCTCGCGCTTCAATCGATTCCACCAGCTTGTTTTTGCCATTTTATCTCCCTTTAGACCCCGGGCCGGAACGGCAGGCCGAGCGCTTCAAGCAGCGCCCGCGCCTCGTCGTCAGTCGGCGCCGAAGTGACAAACGTGATGTCCAGGCCGCGGACCCGGTCGACTTTTTCGTAATCGATCTCCGGGAAGATCAGCTGCTCGCGCACCCCGAGCGTGTAGTTTCCCCGGCCGTCAAACGATCTGAGGCTGACCCCCTTGAAGTCCCTGATCTTGGGCAGGCAGAGGTTGATGAATTTGTTGAGGAACTCGTACATCCGGCCGCCGCGCAGAGTGACTTTGAGGCCGATCGGAATGTTCCCCTTGAGATGGAAAGCCGAGATCGCCTTTTTGCTCAAGGTCACCAGCGGCTTCTGGCCGGTGATGGCGGACAGCTCGGCGGCCGAGACGTCGATCGCCTTGGCGTTGTCGCGCGCTTCGCCCACGCCGCGGTTGATCACCAGCTTGACCAGGCGGGGGACCTGCATCCGGTTCTGGTAGCCCCGCTCCTTCATCAGCTTCGGCACTATTTCCTTATCGTAACGTTTTTTCAATTCCGTCATGGTTTATACCTTATCAACGATCTCTTCGCATTTTTTGCAGCGGCGCACGTGCCGCCCTTCGCTCTCGGTCAGGGCGACGCGGGTCGGTTCGCTGCAGCGCGGGCAGACCAGCATCACCTTGCCGACCGGCATGGGGAGCGGCTTTTCGATGATCCCGCCCTGGAAAGTCCGGGTCGGGCGCTGGTGCCGCTTGGCGACATTGACCCCTTCGACGGTCAAGCGGCCGCTCTTGGCCGCCACGTTGATAACTTTGGCCCGCTTCCCTTTGTTCCGGCCGGCCAGGACCAGCACCGTATCGCCCTTCTTGATCTTTATTTTCGGATTTCGATTCTCGAATTTCGAATTTCTCATTAAACCTTAAACCACCTCGGGCGCCAGTGAAATTATTTTCATGTACTCTTTTTCCCTGAGCTCGCGCGCGACCGGGCCAAAGACCCGGGTGCCGCGCGGGTTCTTGTCCTCGGTGATCACCACGACCGCGTTGTCGTCGAAGGCCACATAGGAACCGTCGGGCCGGCGCAACGGCTTGCGCACGCGGACGACCACGCCGAAAACGATCTCGCCGTCCTTGACCGCCATGTTGGGCAGCGCCTCCTTGACGACGCCGACGATCATATCGCCGATGCCGGCGTACTGGCGGTTGCTGCCGCCCAGGCAGCGGATCACCATCAAGGTGCGGGCGCCGGAGTTGTCGGCGACCGTGACAATGCTACGATTTTGAATCAAGACCTAACCTCCTGACCACGCGCCAGCGCTTATCGGCCGAAAGCGGGCGGCATTCCATGATCTCGACCCGGTCGCCGACCTTGCATTCTCCGGCCGCGTCATGCGCCTTGAATTTCTCGGCGCTTTTCAACACTTTATTGTAAAGCGGGTGGCGGAAGACCCGTTCCACCCGCACCACCACCGTTTTCTTCATCTTATCGGAAACGACCACGCCCGTCCTGATTTTCGTTTTTCCCTGTGCCACTTATTTTACCTCCGGTTTGCGGCTTTTCTCATTGATGACCGTCAGCACCCGGGCGATAGCGCGCCGCAGCTGGCGCAGCTTGAGCGGGTTCTTGAGCTGCTGGCCGGCGTGCTGCAGCCGCGCGCCCAGGTATTCGCGCCGCAGCTCGTCCGCCCGGCGCTTCAGTTCGTCAACCGTTTGTTCTTTCAGCGCCTTTAATTCCTTCGCCTTCATAATTTACTCACCATTCTGGTCGCCAGCGGCAGCTTGTGGCCGGCCAGCCGCAGGGCCGCGGCCGCTTCTTCCGGCGTCACGCCGGCGACCTCGAAGATCACGTGCCCGCGTTTGACCGGCGCCACGAACTTGGCCGGCGCCCCTTTGCCCCCGCCCATGCGGGTCTCGGCCGCGCGCGCGGAGAAGATCTTGTCGGCAAAAACGCGCAGCCAGATCTTGCCGCCCCGCTTGAAATAATGCGCCAGCGATTTGCGCGCCGCTTCCACCTGATTGGTCGTCAAGTAGCCGCATTCGGTCGACTGCAGGCCGAACTCGCCGAAGCTGAGCGTCGCCCCGCCGGCCGCCTGGCCGCGCAGCCGCCCGCGCTGATGTTTCCTAAACTTGGTTTTCTTTGGTACCAGTGCCATTCAATACCTTCTCCTTATCCTTCGCCTTGACCGCCGGCAGAATATCGCCCTTGTAGACCCAGCACTTGATGCCGATCTTGCCGTACAGCGTCATCGCTTCGGAGAAACCGTAATCGATCTTGGCCCGCAGCGTGTGCAGGGGGACCCGGCCCATGCGATACCATTCGGAACGGGCGATCTCGGCGCCGTCGAGGCGGCCGCCGCACATGACCTTGACCCCTTTCGCTCCCGAGCGCAAAGCGCGCGAGACCGACTGCTTCATGGCGCGGCGGAACGAGATCCGGCGCTCCAGCTGGCCGGCGATGTTCTCCGCCACCAGCTGGGCCGAAGCCTCGGGGTTCGGCTCTTCATGCACGTTGAGCTGGACCGTTTTGCCGAAGCGCCGGGTCAGGTCTTCCCTGATCGCCGCCACTTCCTTGCCCCCCTTGCCGATGATCAGGCCGGGCTTGGCCGTGTACAGATCAACTTCGATCTGGTTGGCCTTGCGGCTGATGACCAGCCGGGCGATCCCGGCTTTATAAAGATTTTGCTTGAGATATTTCCTGATCTCCGTGTCCTCGATCAGGAACTTGCCGAATTCCTGATCGCTCGCGTACCAGAAGCTTTCCCAGCCCTCGATGATCCCCAGCCGCAAGCCCTTCGGATGTATCTTTTGTCCCATTATTGCTTTTCCTCCCCCGGACTCAAGCAGACCGTCACGTGGCTGGTCTTCTTCTTGATCGGGAATGCCCGCCCGCGGGCGCGCGGTTGAAAACGCCGCATAATAATGCCCTTATTGGCGTAGACTTCCTTGACCAGCAAACTGTGCTCGTCGAGCTTGAAATTGTTCTTGGCGTTGGCCACCGCCGCTTTCAGCACTTTCTCCAAAATACGGGCGCCTTTCTGCGGCCGGAACCTGAGGATCGTCAGCGCCTCGAGCGCCGGCTTGCCGCGCACCAGTTCCATCACCCGGCCGAGCTTGCGGTCGGAACTTTTTACCCATTTCGCTTTTGCTTTTATTGTTACCATATTTTTTATATTTTATTTTTTATCTTTTATTTTTTAAGTCAGCGTCGTCGACTTGTCGGTCGGCGCGCTGTGGCCGCGGAAGACCCGCGTGTGAGCGAACTCGCCCAGCTTGTGCCCGATCATGTTCTCATTAATGTAAACCGGGATGTGCTTGATCCCGTTGTGCACGGCGAACGTGTACCCGACCATCTCCGGAATGATGGTCGAGCTGCGCGCCCAGGTCTTGATGATCTTCTTCTCCTTGCTCAATTCCATCTTCTGGATCTTGCGCAGCAATTTCTCGTCGATATGCGGGCCTTTCTTGACCGAGCGTCCCATTATTTCCTCCTCGTTAAGATGAACCGGTCGCTCCGCCGGCGCGGCTTGCGGGTCTTTTTGCCGAGCGTCGGCTTGCCCCACGGCGTCAGCGGCGCCACGTGGCCGATGCCGGATTTCCCTTCGCCCCCGCCGTGCGGATGGTCGCAGGGATTCATGACGACGCCGCGCACCTCGGGCCGCCGGCCCAGATGCCGCCGCTTGCCCGCCTTGCCGAGCACGACGTTCTGGAAATCGAGATTACCGACCTGGCCGACGGTCGCCCGGCAGTTAACGCCGATCATCCGCTGCTCGCCCGACGGCATTTTGACGATCGCGTAACCGGCCTCTTTGGCCAGCAGCACCAGCCCGGCGCCGGCCGCGCGGGCCAGTTTGCCGCCGCGCCCCGGCTCGAGCTCCACGTTGTGCACGGTGGTGCCGATCGGGACGGCCGAAAGCGGCAGGGCGTTGCCCGGCCGGATGTCTGCCCCGGGACCGGACGAGACCTTATCGCCCACGGCGAGACCGAGCGGCGCCAGGATATAGCTCCGCTCCTTGTCGGCATATTCCAGCAGGGCGATCCGGCAGTTGCGGTTCGGGTCGTACTCGATCCCGAGCACCTGCGCCATTACGCCGTCCTTGCTCCGCTGGAAATCGATGATCCGGTAATGCTTCTTGTTGCCGCCGCCGCGGTGGCGCATCGAGACAAAGCCGCGCCAGTCCCGGCCCGACTTCTGGTGCCGCTTGGCCAGGAGTTTCTTCTCCGGAAAACCCTTGGTAATGTCCGAATAATCGTCAGCGATCCGGAACCGCTGCCCCGGGCTCCGGGGATTCATCTGCTTAAGCGCCATTATGCTTCGAGCTCCTGTATCTTCTGGCCTCTGGCGAGCGTGACGTAAGCTTTTTTCCAGCGCTCGGTCCGGCCGAGCGACCGGCCCATCGTCCGCTGTTTCGGGCGGACATAGCTGGTGTTAACAGCTGCGACCTTGACCCTGAAGAACTTTTCGACCGCCTGCTTGACCGACAGCTTGTTCGCCTTCAGGTTGACCTTAAAAACGTAACGCGCCAGCGCCCGCTCGGCCACCGATTTTTCGGTCACCAGCTGTTCAATGATCACCTGACTCAAGTCCATCTTAGCTTAACCTTCCCTTTAACTGTTCGACCGCCGGCTTTTCAACGATCAGCCAGTCGGCCTTGGCCAGGTCGTAAACGTTGAGGTCCTTGGACAGCATGACCGTGACGCCGGAAATATTCCGCACGCCGCGCTCAAACGCCGGGTTCTCCGCCCCCAGGACGATAAGGACCGAGCCGCCGACCTTCAGCTCTTTCAGGAACGCCGCCCCGGCCTTCGCCTTGGGCTGCGCCAGCTTGAGGGCGTCGGAGAGGATGACCCGCCCGCCGCGGTTCAGCTCGGAGAGCAGCACCCGCACCGCCAGTTTGCGCATCTTCTTCGGCAGCTCGTACGAATGGTCGCGCGGCTTGGGCGGGAAGACGACCCCGCCTTTCCGCCAGAGCGGCGAGCGGTTGCTGCCGGCGCGCGCCCGGCCGGTCCCCTTCTGCTGCCACGGCTTCTTGCCGCCGCCGGTCACTTCGGTCCGGGTCAGGGCCGAGTGGGTCCCCTGCCGGCGCGAAGCCAGGTACCAGCGGACCGCTTCGTGAACGACCGCGGCGTTCTTCTCTTCGTTAAAGATCTTTTCTGTTAACTGTGCCATTTATCCTTTCCTGACCAAAACCAGATTTCCCGCCTTGCCGGGGACCGCACCCTTGAGCAAAAGCAAGTTCTTTTCCGGGATGACCTGGACGACCGTCAGACTCTTGACCGTGACCATCCCTCCGCCGAGACGCCCCGGCATCTTGCGTCCTTTGAACACCCGCCCCGGGGTCGTGCCGGAGCCGCTCGAGCCGGGGATCCGGTGCGACTTGGAACCGTGGGTCATCGGCCCGCGGTGGGTGTGGAATCTTTTGACGTTGCCGGCAAAGCCCTTGCCGACCGAGTAGCCGGAAACCTTGACCACGTCGCCAACCTTGAATAGGTCGACCTTGAGCTCCTGGCCCGGCTGGTAGTCGCCGGACTTTTCCAGGCGGACCTCCCGGCGCTTCTTGCCGAAGCCGAGCTGCAGCGCGGCGTAACCGTCTTTTTCCTCCGTCTTGATCTGGGTGACCGGGCACGGCCCGGCCTCGACGACCGTGACGCCGTGCAGGCGGCCGTTCTCGTCGAATATCTGGGTCATTCCCTTTTTCTTGCCTAAAATGCCTATCATTATTTAATCCATCTTTATTTCGATGTCCACGCCGGCCGGCAGGTCGAGCTGCATCAGCGCGTCGACCGTCTGCGGCGGCGGATCGAGGATATCGATCAGGCGCTTGTGCGTGCGCATCTCGAAATGCTCGCGCGACTTTTTGTCGACGTGCGGCGAGCGGAGCACGCAGTATTTCTGGATGTCGGTCGGCAGCGGCACCGGGCCGGAGACCAGCGCCCCCGCCCGCTTGGCGGTGTCCACGATCTTGACCGCCGACTGGTCGAGCACCCGGTGGTCGTAGCTTTTTAATTTGATCCGTATCCTTTGTTTAATCATTTATTTTTCTTTCCCCTGTACTTTTTCGATCAGCTGGTCGGCCAGCGCTTTCGGCACCTCGCGGTACTCGTTGAACTCCATCGTGTAATTGCCGCGCCCCTGGGTCAGCGAGCGCAGGTCGGTCGAATAACCGAACATCGTCGCCAGCGGCACTTTGGCCTTGATCGTCTGGATCCCGCCGCGCGCTTCCATCTCTTCGATGTGGCCGCGGCGGCTCGAGAGGTTGCCGATCACGTCGCCCATGTACTGCTCGGGCACCTCGACCTCGACCTTCATTACCGGCTCGAGCAGGACCGGCTTAGCTTTCCTGACCGCGTCCTTGAACCCCAGCGAGGCGGCGATCTTGAAGGCGATCTCCGACGAGTCGACGTCGTGGTACGAACCGTCAAAGAGCGTGGCGCGCACGTCGATCACCGGGTAGCCGGCGATCACGCCGGTCGCCATCGCTTCCTTGATGCCGGCCTCGACCGGCGGGACGAATTCCCGGGGCACGGTCCCGCCAACGATCTTGTTGACGAATTCAAATCCCTTGCCCGGTTCGAGCGGCTCGATCTGGAGCCAGACGTGGCCGTACTGGCCGCGGCCGCCGGTCTGGCGGATGAACTTGCCTTCGGCTTCGGCCGCGCCGCGGATCGTTTCTTTGTAAGCGACCTGCGGCTTGCCGACGTTGGCCTCCACCTTGAACTCGCGCAGGAGGCGGTCAACGATGATCTCGAGATGGAGCTCGCCCATGCCGGAGATGATCGTCTGGCCGGTCTCGGGATCGCCCTTGATCCGGAAAGTCGGGTCTTCCTCGGCCAGTTTGGCCAGCGAGAGCCCCAGTTTTTCCTGGTCGGCGGTCGTCTTCGGCTCGATCGCCACGAAGATGACCGGTTCCGGGAACTGGATCGCTTCCAGGATGATCGGCTTGCCTTCGTCGCAGAGCGTGTCGCCGGTCGAAGTGTCCTTCAGGCCGACCGCGGCGCCGATGTCGCCCGCCCGGATCTCGCTGATCTCTTCCCGCTTATTGGCGTGCATCTGCAGGAGCCGCCCGATCCGCTCCCGCTTGCCTTTGACGGAATTATATATGTAAGAGCCAGTTGTCAGCACGCCCGAGTAAACGCGGAAAAAGGTCAGCCGGCCGACAAAGGGATCGGTCATGATCTTAAAGGCCAGCGAAGAGAACGGCTGTTCGTCCGCCGGGCGCCTGTCATTTTCCGCCCCGGTCCTGGGATCGACCCCCGTCACCGCCCGCTTGTCGAGCGGCGAAGGGAGGTAATCGACGATCGCGTCAAGCAGGGGCTGAACGCCGCGGTTCTTGAACGAGGAGCCGCAACAGACCGGCACGATCTTGCTTTCGACCGTCGCCTGCCTGATCCCCGCCTTGATCTCCTCTTTGGTCAGCGTGTGGGCCGAGAGATATTTCTCGAGCAGCGTGTCGCTCGACTCGGCCGCCGCCTCGACCAGCTTTTCACGATAGGCCTGCGCCTTTTCCCTGAGCTCGTCGGGGATCGGCGCGCGCGAAAACTTCATTCCTAATTCATCCTCGTAAACGACGGCGTCCATCTCCACCAGATCGATGATCCCCCGGAAAGTGTCTTCGGCGCCGATCGGCAACTGGAGGCAGACCGGGTTGACCAGCAGCCGTTCCTTGACCTGGGCCACCACCCGGAAGAAATCGGCCCCCAGGCGGTCCATCTTATTGACGAAGGCCAGGCGGGGGACCTGGTAGCGGGTCGCCTGCCGCCAGACCGTCTCCGACTGCGGCTGGCAGCCGCCGACGGAGCAGAAGATCACGACCACGCCGTCGAGCACGCGCATCGAGCGCTCGACCTCGACGGTGAAATCGACGTGGCCGGGCGTGTCGATGATGTTGACCCGGTGGTCACGCCAGAAAGTGGTGGTGGCCGCCGAAGTGATGGTGATGCCGCGTTCTTTCTCCTGGACCATCCAGTCCATGGCGGTGTTCCCCTCGTCAACGTTGCCAAGGCGGTGCAGCCGGCCGCTGTAAAAGAGGACGCGCTCGGTCGTGGTCGTCTTGCCCGCGTCAATGTGCGCGGCAAAACCCATGTTCCGGTATTTACTTATGTCAGTCTCTCTCGCCATTTTTTCCTGCTACTCCCTACCACCTAAAGTGCGCGAACGCCTTGTTCGCCTCCGCCGTCTTGTGCAGATTTTCCCGGTTCTTGACCGCCAGGCCGGTGTTGTTCGACGCGTCGATCAGCTCGCCGGTCAGGGTCTCGACCATTGACCGGCCGGGCCGCTCAACCGCGGCCTGCCGCAGCCACTGCATCGCCATCGCCTGGCCGCGCTCTTTGCTGACCTCGACCGGCACCTGGTAGGTCGCGCCGCCGACGCGCCGCGCCTTGACCTCGAGGAGGGGCGTGACGTTCTCGATCGCCTTGGTGAAGATCTCCAGCGGCTCCTTGCCGAGCTGTTTTTTGATCTCGGCCATGACGTCATAGAAGATCGCCTCGGCCTTGCTCCGCTTACCGCGGCGGGTCATCTTGTTGATGAAACGCTGCGCCAGCACGCTGCCGAAGACCGCGTCGGGCTGAATCTTTCTTTTGGGCACTCTTCCGTATCTTGGCACTTAAGCTTTACCTCCCGCCGCTTCTTTCGGCCGTTTGGCCCCGTACCGCGAGCGAGCCTGTTTGCGGTTCTCCACGCCGGCGGTGTCGAACGCCCCCCGCACGATGTGGTAGCGCACGCCCGGCAGGTCCTTGACGCGGCCGCCGCGCACCAGCACGACCGAGTGTTCCTGCAGGTTGTGCCCGACGCCCGGAATGTAGGCGGAAACCTCGACCTGCGAGGTCAGGCGGACACGGGCGACCTTGCGCAGGGCCGAATTCGGCTTTTTCGGCGTGGTGGTGTAGACGCGGACACAAACGCCGCGGCGCAACGGACTCCCCTTGAGCGCCGGCGCGCGCCGTTTGTTCTTCTTGCTCCCCCGCCCCTGGCGGATCAACTGATTGATTGTCGGCATGCTATTCCTCCACCTTGGTTTCTTCTTCGACTTTGGCCATGACCCCGACGGTCGGCACCAGTTCCAGATAGCGGTAATCGACAAAGCCGGTGCCGGCCGGGATCAGCTTGCCGATGATCACGTTCTCTTTGAGGCCGTACATCTCGTCGGTCCGGCCCTTGACCGCCGCGTCGGTCAGGACGCGCGCCGTCTCCTGGAAGGAGGCGGCCGAAATAAAGCTGTCGGTCGAGAGCGAGGCCTTGGTGATGCCGAGCATGACCTCGGTCGCCTCGGCCTTCTCGCCCTTGGCCCTTTCATTGGTCTCGTCCAGGGTCTTCTGGTCGATCAGTTCGCCGGGAAGCAGCGTCGTGTCACCCGAAGTGACGACCCGGACCTTGCGCGTCATCTGGCGCACGATCGTCTCGATATGCTTGTCGGCGATCGTCACGCCCTGGGCGCGGTAGATCTTCTGGATCTCGTCGACCAGAAAGGTCTGCGCCGCGCGCACGCCGAGGATGCGCAGCACATCGTGCGGGTTGACGGTCCCCTCGGTCAGCTGCATGCCGCGGTGCACCTTGTCGTTGGTGGTGACGCGGAGGCGGATCTCGTAAGGCACAAAATATTCCTTGACCTCGCCCTTGGGCCCCTTGACCGTCACGACGCGCAGACCTTCGCGCTCGGAAACCGAGACGATGCCGTCAATGTCGGAAAGGATGACGGGATCTTTCGGCCGCCGCCCTTCGAACAGCTCCTCGACCCGGGGCAAGCCCTGAATAATGTCGCGCGTCTTGCTCGGGTCGCGGCGGATCGATTCGACCCGGGCAACCAGATCGTAGCTGGCGATCGCCGCGCCATCCTCGACAAAGAGGCGCGAACCGGCGATGATGAGATAGCTCTCGCCCGGGGCGACCACGACTTTTTCTCTGGAAGCGCCGATCACCAGGCCGGCCCCTTTGCAGACCAGGCCGGCCGCCAGCTCGTCCCCGGCCTTGACCTTGTCGCCCACCCTGACAAAAAGCTGGGCGCCCTTGGGAATTTCGTATTCCTTCTCGACTTTGGGGTTAAAAATAAACAGTTCGCCGTCCTTCTTGGCGACTTTTTCCTTGCGCTGGGTGGTCAGCTCCAGGCCGATGAACATGACCTTGCCGACCGAGCTGCTGACAACATAATCATAGGTCGGGTCGAACTCGGCGATCGTGCCGCCCGCTTCGATCCGCTCACCGTCCTTGACCTTGATCAAGGCGCCGAGCGGCAGGATGTGCTCCTCTTTTTTGTCTTTGATCTTGATGTAAAGGGTCGAGCTGCGCGAGATCATTTTCTGCCGGGCGCCGAACTCGTCAGTCACCTCGCGGATCTCGATCCCCTCACCATGATGGACGCTGCCGGCGTGCTTGGCCTTGATCGCCACCTTGGCCCCTTTGTGCAGCGCGACGCCGCCAATGTGGAAGGTCCGCATCGTCAGCTGGGTGCCGGGCTCGCCGATCGACTGCGCCGCGATCGTACCGACCGCCTCGCCGATGTTGACCGGGTTGAGCGTCGACAGGTCGAGGCCGTAGCACTTCTGGCAGAACCCTTTCTTGGTCCGGCAGGTGAGGACCGAGCGGACCTCGACTTTTTCCACGCCGGCGTCGGCGATCGCCTTGGCCAGTTCGGCGTCGATCATCCCGCCCGCTTTGGCGATGACCTTGCCCGAGAGGGGGTCGGCCACGTTCTTGGTCGGCGTCCGGTAGAGGAGCCGCTGGGCGAGCGGGATGACCTCTTCGTAGCTCTCGCGGATCGTCGACAGCTCGATCCCCCGCTCCGCGCCGCAATCCTCTTCGGTGATCATGACGTCCTGCGCCACGTCGACCAGCCGGCGGGTCAGGTAGCCGGAGTCGGCGGTGCGCAGCGCGGTGTCGACCAGCCCCTTGCGGGCGCCGTAGGAAGAGATGAAATATTCGGTCACGTTAAGCCCTTCCTTAAAGTTGGACTTGATCGGGATGTTGATGATGTTGCCGAACGGGTCGGCCATCAGGCCGCGGATGCCGTTGAGCTGGCGGACCTGCTGGACGTTGCCGCGCGCGCCGGAGAAGGCCATCATGTAGACCGAGTTAAGCCGGTCGATCTCCTGCAGCATCTGGTTGGTGACGTCCTCGGTCACCTGGCTCCAGATGTCGAGCGAGCGGATGAATTTTTCCTTGGCCGAGAGCGAGCCGTCGCGGAAATGCTGTTCCAGGCGGGCGACCTGGGCGTTGGCTTTCTCGACGATCTCTTTTTTCCTGGCCGGGACGATCAGGTCGGCGATCGAGATCGAAACGCCGGCCAGCGTGGCGTACTTGAAGCCGAGGCGCTTGATCTCGTCGGCGATCTCGGCGGTGACGGCGTTGCCGTACCGGCGGTAGCTGTCGGAAATCAGCTTCTCCAGCTCTTTCTTGGTCAGCAGCGCGTTGATGTAAGGGTACTCTTCGGTGATGCCGCGGCGGGCCAGCACCCGGTTGAGCGTGTTGTTGAACTTGATCCGGCCGACCGTCGTCTCCAGCAGTTCGCCGTGGCGCCGGACCCTGATCCGGGCGTGCAGGTGGAGCCCGTCGAGGTCGTTGGCAACCATCGCCTCCCAGTCGTTGGCAAAGACCTTGTTCTGGCCGAGCGTCTGCCGCTCATCGAGGATCGTCATGTAATAGGTGCCGAGCACCATGTCCTGGGTCGGGGTGACGATCGGCCGGCCCGAGGCCGCCGACATCAGGTTGTTGGAGGAGAGCATCAGAATGCGCGCCTCGACCTGCGCTTCGGGCAGCAGCGGCACGTGGACCGCCATCTGGTCGCCGTCAAAGTCGGCGTTGAACGCCGGACAGACGAGCGGATGGATCTGGATCGCCTTCCCTTCGACCAGGATCGGCTCGAACGCCTGAATGCCCAATCTATGCAAGGTCGGCGCGCGGTTGAGGAGAACGGGATGGCCTTTGATCACTTCTTCCAAGATATCCCAGACGATGACCTCCTGGCGCTCGATCATCCGCTTGGCCGATTTGACGTTCTGGGCGATCCCCCGGTCGACCAGCTTGCGGATGACGAACGGCTTGAAGAGCTCGAGCGCCATCCCTTTGGGCAGGCCGCACTGGTGCAGCTTGAGGTGCGGGCCGACGACGATGACCGAGCGGCCGGAATAATCGGTCCGTTTGCCGAGCAAGTTCTGCCGGAAGCGCCCCTGCTTCCCTTCGATCCCGTCGGTCAGCGACTTGAGCGGGCGGCCCGAGGAGCCGGTGACGGCGCGCTTGCGGCGGCCGTTGTCGATCAGGACGTCGACCGACTCCTGGAGCATCCGTTTTTCGTTGCGGATGATCATCTCCGGCGCGCCCATGTTGATCATCTTTTTGAGCCGGTTGTTCCGGTTGAGCACCCGCCGGTAAAGATCGTTCAGGTCGGAAGTGGCAAAGCGTCCGCCTTCCAGCTGCACCATCGGCCGCAGGTCGGGCGGAATGACCGGCAGGACGTCCATGATCATCCAGTCGGGCCGGTTGCCAGATTTGAGGAAAGACTCGGCCACGCGCAGGCGCTTAATGATCTTCATCCGCTTCTGGCCGGCGGCGTCCTTGAGCTCGCGCCGCAGCTTGGCGACCATCTGCGAGAGATCAAGGCGGGCCAGCAGTTCCTTGACCGCCCGGGCCCCCGTCTCCGCCTTGAACTTGTTGCCGTGCTTCTCCAGCGCCTCCTGATAATCGGCCTCGCGCAGCACGTCGCTGACCTTGAGGCGCTTGACCCCCTCGCCCACCTCGGTCACGATGTAGGCGTCGTAATAAATGACCTCTTCGAGCGCGCGCCCGGAGACGTCGAGCAGCAAACTTATATAGCTCGGCACGCCGCGCAGGAACCAGATGTGGGCGACCGGCTCGACCAGGCGGATGTGCCCCATCCGCTCGCGGCGGACGCGCGAGGTGGTGACCTCGACGCCGCAGCGTTCGCAGACAATGCCGCGGTAACGGACGCGCCGGTACTTGCCGCAGTGGCATTCCCAGTCCTTGACAGGCCCGAAGATCTTTTCGTCGAAGAGGCCGCGGCGCTCCGGCTTGAAGGTCCGGTAGTTGATCGTCTCCGGTTTTTCGACCTCGCCGTGCGACCACTGCAGGATCTGCTCGGGCGAGGCCAGGCCGACCTTGATCAAACTGAAATCCTTGTCTTCTACCGTCTGTTTCTTAAGTGCCAAATCTTTCGCCTCCCGGCCGGCCGCGCCCGAAAATCTGGGGCGCCGACTCCGCCGCCGCTCTGGAATCCTCGTCAATATTGACCTCTTTCCCCTCGCGCGTCAGCGTGCGCATATCGAGGCAGAGGCCGCGCAGTTCCTTGACCAGCACCTTGAACGACTCCGGGACCCCGGGCCGCCCCATGCTCTTCCCCTTCAGGATCGCTTCGTAAACGCGGGAGCGGCCGATCACGTCGTCGCTTTTGACCGTCAGCAGTTCCTGCAGGGTGTGCGCCGCGCCGTACGCCTCGAGCGCCCAGACCTCCATTTCGCCGAAACGCTGCCCGCCGAACTGGGCCTTGCCGCCCAGCGGCTGCTGGGTGATCAGCGAATAAGGGCCGGTCGAACGCGCGTGCATTTTATCGTCAACTAAATGGATCAATTTCAGGAGATACATATAACCGACCGCCACCTTGCGGCCGAAAGTCTTGCCGGTCCGCCCATCGAACAGGTCGACCTTGCCGGTGGTGTCGAGCCAATCGAGTTTGTGCTTGTCGACCGCCGCCTGGAGCTCCTGGTTCAGCAGTTTGGTCGAAGCGTCATCTTCGTAACTCTCGTCGAAGAGCGGCAGCTCGTACTTCCTGCCCAGCAGATGGCCCGCCTGGCCGAGCAGCAGCTCGTAGATCTGGCCGATGTTCATGCGCGAAGGGACGCCGAGCGGATTGAGGATCACGTCGACCGGCGTGCCGTCGGGCAGGTAAGGCATGTCCTCTTCGGGCATGACGCGGGCGATGACCCCCTTGTTGCCGTGGCGGCCGGCCATTTTGTCGCCGACCGAGATCTTGCGCAGCTGGGCAATGTAAACGCGGACCAGCTCGTGCACGCCGGGCGGCAGCTCGTCGCCTTTCTCGCGGGCAAAGGTGCGCACGGCGATGACCTTGCCTCCCTCCCCCGGCGGGACGCGCAGCGAAGTGTCGCGCATGTCGCGGGCCTTGTCGCCGAAGATGGCGCGCAGCAGTTTTTCTTCCGCCGGCAGTTCGGTCTCGCCCTTGGGCGTGACCTTGCCGACGAGGATGTCGCCCGCCTCGATCTCGGAGCCGGGGACCACTATGCCGCGCTCGTCAAGGTTGGCCAGCGCTTCTTCGCCGACATTGGGGATCTCGCGGGTGATCTCTTCCATCCCCAGCTTGGTCGCCCGGACCTCGACCTCCAGCCGCTGGATGTGAATGGTGGTGAACAGGTCTTTTTTGACCAGGCGTTCCGAGAGAATGATGGCGTCCTCGTAGTTGTAGCCTTCCATCGGCATCAGGGCGACCAGCACGTTCTTGCCGAGCGCCAGTTCGCCCCCTTTGGTGGCCGAGGAATCGGCCAGGATGTCGCCCGCCGCGACGCGGTCACCGACCGAGACGAACGGGCGCTGGTGCACGACGGTGTCCTGGTTGCTGCGGCCGTAATTGATCAATTTGTAAACGTCCTTGACGTTGCTGCGCTGGACCACGACCTCGCCGGCGTCGACCTTGGCCACCCGGCCGGCGTGCTTGGCCATGACCATGGTGCGCGAATCGACCGCCACCCGCTTCTCCCAGCCGGTGCCGACGATCGGTTCGTCCGGGTCGAGCAGCGGCACGGCCTGGCGCTGCATGTTGGCCCCCATCAGGGCGCGGTTGGCGTCATCATGCTCGATGAAAGGAATGAGCGCCGAAGTGATGCCGATGATCTGCTCCGGCACCACGCCGACATAATCGACTTCCTGCGGCGGGGCGAAGACGAATTCCCGCTTGTAGCGGACGGCGACCTGGTCCTCGGCGATGCGCCCCGCTTTGTCGAGCTTGACGTCGCAGGAGGCGATCCGGTGCAGGTCCTCCACGTCGGCGGTCAGGTATTCGACTTTATTCAAAACGTGGCCCTTGGCCACCCGGCGGTAAGGGGTCTCGATAAAACCGAACTTGTTGACCCGCGCGTAGGTCGAGAGCGACGAGATCAGGCCGGCGTTCGGGCCTTCCGGCGTCTCGATCGGGCAGATGCGCCCGTAATGGGAAGGATGGATGTCGCGCACTTCGAAGCCGGCGCGCTCGCGGGAAAGGCCGCCCGGCCCGAGGGCCGAGAGGCGCCGCTTATGGGTGATCTCGGCCAAGGGGTTGGTCTGGTCCATGAACTGCGAGAGCTGGCTGGAACCGAAAAATTCTTTAATGATCGCCTGCAGGGGGCGGATGTTGATCAGCTGGCTGGGAGTGACCGGCTCGTTCCCCCTGACCATCATCTGCTCCTTGATCAGTTTTTCCACTCGGGTCAGCCCGACGCGGATCTGGCGCTGCAGCAGCTCCCCGACCGCGCGGATCCGGCGGTTGCCGAGGTGGTCGATGTCGTCCGACATCCCGTCGCCGCTGTTGATCATGACCAGGTACCTGACCATCGCCAGGATATCCTCTTTGGTCAGCACCTGTTTGCTTTCTTCGACCTTGATCCCCAGCTTGCGGTTCATCTTGTAACGCCCGACCTTGCCCAGGTCGTAGCGGCGGGCGTTAAAGAACAGGTTGTTGAGGTAAACCTGCGCCCCTTCCTGCGTCACCGGGTCCCCCGGGCGCAGCCGCTTGTAAACTTCGATCAGCGCCTCGTCGCGCGGCATGATGGGGCATTCCTTGAGCGAGCGGCGCCGGAACTCCCCTTCGGGCAGCGCCTCGAGGCTCTCCTTTTCGCTGGCGCCGATGGCGGCCAGGAACATGGTGATCGGGATCTTGCGCGTCCGGTTGATCCGGGCGAAAACGACGTTAGCCGCGTCGGTCTCGATCTCCAGCCAGGCGCCGCGGTCGGGAATAACGGTCGCGTAATAAATGACGCGCCCGCTCCGCTCGATCCGCTTCGACTCGCGGTAGTAAACGCCGGGCGAGCGGACCAGCTGGGAAACGATCACCCGCTCGGCCCCGTTAATAATGAAAGTGCCGCGCTCGGTCATCAGCGGCAGATCGCCGATGAAGACCTCCTGCGACTTGACCTCTTTGCTCTCCTTGTTCAGGAGCCGGGTCTCGACCTTGACCGGCACCGCGTAGGTCGTCTCGCGGATCAGGCAGTCCTCGGCCGCGTACTTCGGCTTGCCGAAGGTACACTTGCCGCTGAAAGAGAGCTCGAGCTTTCCCTGATACCCCTTGATCGGCGAGATCAGCCGGAGCTCTTCCGGCAGCCCTTCTTCCAAGAACCACTTGAACGAATTCCGCTGGAGCTCCAGGAGGTCCGGGGGCTCGACCGCTTTCTTCAGTTTAGAGCGAAATAATCTTTCCCTGCCTGCCATTATCCCTTCTCATTTCTTGCTTTTTACTTGATCTCGACCTTGGCGCCCTCGGCTTCCAGTTTCTTCTTGATCTCCGCCGCTTCTTCTTTCTTGATCTTTTCCTTGACGGTCTTGGGCGCGTTATCGACCAGGTCTTTGGCTTCCTTCAGCCCCAGGCCGGTGATCTCGCGCAGGACCTTGAGGACCTGGATCTTCTTGTCGCCCGAGGCGCTGAGCACGACGTCAAACTCGTCCTTGGCCGCTTCCGCCGCGCCGCCGGCCGCCGCGCCGCCGGCCGCCATCATCACGGGCGCCGCCGCCGTCACGCCGAACTTTTCCTCCAGCTTCTTGACCAGGTCGTTCAGCTCGAGCACCGTCATCCCTTCGACCGCCTTGATCAGTTCATCAACGTTTGCCATCTCTATTCACCCTCCTTTATCATTTCCTTAATTCCGAATTTCGAATATCGAAAACCGAAACAAATTCGAAATTCGAATTTTCCAAATTCCTTCGGATTTCGAATTTCGATATTCGAATTTAAAAGGAGGCGTTATTCCCCTCCTTTTTTGGCTTTAATCGCATCCAAAGCATAGACCAGTTTCCTGACCGGCCCTTGCAACACGTTAACAAACCCGCTGATCGGCGCCTGCAGGCCGCCGACCACCCGGCCGAGCAGCACGGTGCGCGACGGCAGCTTGGCGATCGCCTTCAGGTCACCCTCCTGGAAAACTTTCTTGTCGACCACACCGACGCGCAGGGCGCCCTTTTCCGCTTCTTTGACGAAAGTCGCCAGCACCTTGAGCGGGGCGACCGCGTCCTGGTAGCCGAGCAGCAGCGCCGTCGGCCCCTTGAGCTGTCCGGTCAGCTCGCTGTAGCCTGACTCGCTGACAGCGCGGCCGATCAGCGTGTTCTTGGCGACGCAGAGCTCGGAATTTTCCGCCCGCAGCTTGCGCCGCAGGGCGGTCAGCTCCTTGACGCTGCAACCGAGGTAATCGGCGACCACCAGCACGCTGGCGCGCGCGATCTTCTCTTTCAGGCCGGCCACGACCTGGCTTTTTTCGGCGATCGCCCGCTGGCTCATCCCTTCACCTCATCAAGCGCCCGCCCCGCATCGATCTTGATCCCGGGCCCCATGGTCGTGGAAACGGTGATCGATTTGACGTAAACTCCCTTGAAGCTGCCCGGCTTGGCGTGACCCAGCGCGGAGAGAACCGCCGTCAGGTTTTGCTGGAGCGCTTCCGGCTTGAACGAAACTTTGCCGATGCCCAGGTGCACGACGCCGCCCTTGTCCATTCTGAACTCGACCTTGCCGCCCTGGAACTCTTTGACCGCTTTGGCGATGTCAGGGGTCACGGTGCCGGTCTTGGGGTTGGGCATCAGCCCTTTGGCGCCGAGGATCTTGCCGAGCTTGCCGACCTCGGGCATCATGTCAGGCGAAGCGATCAGGACGTCGAAACCGAGCCAGCCCCCCTTGATCCGCTCGATCAGGTCGGCGGCGCCGGCCGCGACCGCGCCGGCCGCTTCGGCCTCCTTGACCCGGTCGGGCTTGGTGATGACCGCGACTTTCTTGCTCCTGCCGCTGCCGGCCGGCAGGGCGACCGTGCCGCGGACCGACGGGTTCTTGGCGACGTCAACGCCGAGCTTGACCGACAGATCGACCGTCTCGTCGAACTTGGCCCGCGCGGTCCGGGGGAGCAGCGCCAGCGCCTCGGCCGGCGAATATAACTTCGCGCGCTCGACCAGTTTCAATTTCTCATTATATTTTTTATTCAACGGTAATCCCCATGCTTCGCGCGCTCCCCTCGACGATCTTCATCCCCGCCTCGAGGTCATTGGCGTTGATATCGGGCATCTTGACCGCGGCGATCTCGCGCACTTTTGCCTTGCTGACCTTGCCGACCTTATTCTTGTTGGGCACGCCTGACCCCTTCTCCACCCCCGCCGCCTTGCGCAGCAGGTCGGAGACCGGAGGGGTCTTTAATATAAATGTAAAAGAACGGTCCTTGAAAATGGAGATCTCGACCGGGACAACGGTATCGCCCTTGTCCTTGGTCGCCGTGTTGTACTGCTTGCAGAACTCCATGATATTGATGCCGTGCTGGCCGAGGGCGGGGCCGATCGGCGGCGCCGGGTTGGCTTTCCCCGCCGCGATCTGGAGCTTGACCTTGACCAGTAATTCTTTTGCCATGTTAATTTATCTTCTGGGCGTGCTCAAAATTAACTTCGACCGGCGTGTCCCGGCCAAAGATATTGATCAGCACTTTCAGCTTCCCTTTCTCGCCGTTGATATCGTCGACGGTCCCGGTATAGCCCCGGAACGCCCCGGAAATGACCCTGACCGCTTCGCCCCGTTCGAAATTGACCTCAAGCTTCTCTTCCTTGCCGAGCTGCTTGAGCACCCGCTGCATCTCCTTGTCGGAGACCGGCGTCGGGCTGACCTTGCTGCCGATGAACCGGGCAACCCCGGTGGTCTGCCGGATCAGGTACCAGGTCTGCTCGTCGAGGACCATTTCCAGGAAGACATAACCGGGGAACATCTTCCTGATCTTCTCGACCCTTTTTCCGCCCTTGATCTCGACGGTCTCTTCGAGCGGCACCAGCACCTGGAAAACCTTGTTCTCCAGCCCTTCGTCCCTGATCGTCTGTTCCAGCGCCGCTTTGGCCTTGTCTTCCTGCCCGGTGAAAGTTTGCACGACAAACCAGCGCCGCTCGCCGGCGGCTTTCGGCTCCTCCGCTTTCTTCGGCGCTTCGGCCTCAACTTTCTTCGGCTCTTCCGGCTTCGGCTCTTCGGCCTTTAGTTCTTCAGTCGCCGGCCCTTCGGCCGTTAATTCCTGTGCCGCCCCGGCCGGGACCGCTTCCGGCTGCTCTCCTGCGTTCTCAAGCTTTGCCGCATCGTCCATATTCATTTCATCTCCCCAGCAGCGCGCTGAAGAACTTGCCCAGGCCGAAATCGACCGCCATCACAAAAACCCCGGTCAGGAAAACCAGGGCCAGAATGATCGTCGTCGCGACCGAGACGTAACGCTGATCGGGCCAGACGACCTTGCGCATCTCCGCCAGCGTCTCTTTAAAATAGCCCAGGACCTTCTCTTTCATCAGGCCACCGTTCCGGGCCAGCATTCAAGATGAATGGCGGGCCTGCCCCGGCTCGAACGGGGAGTTCCGGTTTTGGAGACCGGTGGTTTGCCATTAACCGACAGGCCCGCGGCCAGAACATCAGACGACCAGAATATCAGATTATCAGAAACTCCATTCTCTGATACTCTGATGCTCTGATATTCTGATATTCTCATTTCTCTTCCTTGTGCTTCGTGTGCTTCTTGTCCCACCGGCAATACTTCGACAGTTCGAGCCGTTCCTTCGTGTTCTTCTTGTTCCTGGTCGAAGTGTAGTTTTTCCGCTTACACTGCGTGCAAACCAACGTAATTATTTCCTGCACAAAACCCCTCCAAACACACAAACCCTCTCCTTTTCCTTCTTTCAGGAAAAAAATAGAGAGGGGAATTTAATCCTATCCAAGCAACCTGGAAGGTCTTTGACCTCGACTAGAAGCACGCCCCAGAAAACCCGGAACGCAGTCGTATCCCCGATTAGTCAAAACTCTGATTAGGTTAATTTTACTATATTAATGCTAAATCTGTCAAGGGGTAATTTGGGGGAAATGCCGAATGACGAATTACGAATGACGAATGAAGGTGTGCCTGCGGCACATCAATAAATGCAAGTCCCCGCAGACAACCACAAGGGTTGTCCCTACATTTTTATCCTAAAGACAAGCAGATACAGGCCGGCGGCGATCAGCAAAAAACCGCAGACCGCGTTTAAAACGGACGGCCTGACCGGCAGTTTGGGGACGATCACACCGAGCAAAAGGAGCGGCGAGATCAGCGTCCCCAGGCCAAAGGCCAGGCCGTACAGCCACCCCTGATAGAATTTTTCCGCCAGGAACATTATTTCCGTCAGGACCGCCAAAAGCGGCAGGCAGGGAGCCAGCGCGACGATCACGCCGAGCATGACCAGGCTTCCGGCCTTATTATCAAGCGTCTCCCTTTGCAGGTACGCGCAGAAAGGATTGTTAAACCGCCGCCCGCCAAGCATTAAAGTCCCTGATATAATAATGAATAATGCGGCAATTGACCAAACGACATTACTCCAGCTTTGGCTATAAAATAGCTGAAAAAGATACGCGCCGATATAACCGACCACGCCCGACAGAAGAGTATAAATAACGACCCGGGCCAGGCCGAAAATCAGGACCGCCCGCAAGCCGGCCCCCCAATCCCCCTTTGTTCCGGCAAGAAAAGGGAGGACCAGGGGAGCGCAGGACAGGAAACAAGGCCCGGAACCGACCGCCAGGCCTTGCACAAAAAAGAAAGCCAGTTTGCCCATTGCCATCTCTTTTCATATAATATAGCAAATGCCGCAGCTAAACAATAAAATCTTCGCCCTCTTGACCGTCGGGATAGTCGCGCTCGGCGCCCAGGTGATCTTCCTCCGGGAGCTGATCGCGGTCTTCGGGGGGAACGAACTTATCTACGGCCTGATCATGGGCCTCTGGCTGCTGCTCTACGCGTCCGGCGCGGTCATGCTCGGCCGGTTCGCCGATAAAGTTAGCGACAAGCAAGCGGCCTTTGTCCTGACGCAGGCCGCGGTCATGATCTTATTGCCCCTGCTGCTGTTCTTAACGCGGCTGAGCAGCGTCCTCTTCGGCCTTGAGGCGGGCTGCCTGATCGCTTTGCCGACGATAATCGGCGCGGCCTTGCTCGTCCTCGCCCCGCTGACCGTCGCGCTCGGGTTCCAGTTCGCCCTGGGGAGCGCCCTGCTGAAGCGCGAGGCGGAGGGGATCAGCCAGAATTATCTGCTGGAAGCGTCCGGTTCTTTTTTGTGCGGCCTGCTCTTGAGCCTGTTTTTATTGAATTATTTAGGCTCGTTCCAGATCTTTATGCTGATCGTCGCGCTGCTCGCCGCTTCCGGCTGCTGGCTCGGCCCGCAAAAATGGCGCCGGCCGCTGGTCGTCCTCGCCACCTGCCTGCTCCTGATCTCGCCCTGGCTCGATCGTCTCTCGAACCAGCTGGCCTGGCGGGGGCAAACGCTGGTCCGCTCCGTTGATTCCCCCTACGGAAAATTAGCCGTGACCAGGAGCCGGAACGACTTTAACTATTATTTCGACGGCTCACTGCTGGCTTCGACCGCCGATAAACCTCTCGACGAGGAATTTATCGGCCTGACGATGATCCGCCACGAAAAGCCCGATAAAGTTCTGCTGATCGGCGGCGGCTTCAGCGGCATGGCGGAGGAAATCCTGCGCTATCCGGTCAAGCGGCTGGACTATGTCGAGCTCGACCCGAAACTGCTGGAACTGGCGGGGAAACAATTGCCGCCTTCGGTCAGGGTCCTGATCGACGACGGCATTCATTATATTAAACGGACGGGAGATAAATATGACATTGTAATTATCAACCTGCCCGACCCGCGCTCCGCCCTGCTTAACCGTTACTATACAAGGGAATTTTATCGGCACTGCCAAAAAATACTTGAACCCGGCGGCCTGCTCGCCTTCAAGCTCCCCGGCTCTCCGGACTTCATGAGCCGGGAAACGCGGCTGCTTAACGCCAGCGTCAATAAAACCGTCTCGCAGCTCTTCGCCCATGTTCTGGTCATCGGCGGCAGCCGCAATTATTACTTCGCCAGCGATCAAAAGCTCCGGACCGACATAAAAAGATTGCGGGCCGGGCGATATTTCAAGCTGCCGGCGCTGCGGCTCGCCCTCTCGGCCGAAAAGCTGAAGTATGTCAACTCGGCGGTCGCTTTCGGCCAAAAGACGGCCGTTAATACCGACCGCCGGCCCGTGAGTTATTTTGACGCCCTGCTGATCTGGGCGAGTTATTTCGGGCCGCCCGTCAAAGACCTCCTTTATGCGCTGATGCGGGTAAATTTATCCCAAATCTTCGCGGCGCTGGTCCTCTTTTTCGCGCTTTGCCGCCTGTTCAAGCCGGGCCGCCTGCCGGTAATGGTCGGGGCGGCGGGTTTTGCCGGGATGGCCGGCCAGTTCATCGTCATGTTCGTCTTTCAGGCGCAATTCGGCTATCTGTACCAGGCGCTGGCGCTGCTGACGGCCGCGTTCATGGCCGGCCTGGCCGGCGGGGCCTGTGGCGCGATCCGTTATCGCCAATTGACCGGTCCGGCCTTTATTCTCGGTTTGCTGGCCTTCATCCTGTTTTCGCTGACGCTGATAATTCAGTCCGATCTAAATCTTTCCCTGTATCCGCTGTTTTCTTTTATCATCGGCGGGCTGGTCGGGGCGTTCTTCCAGTCGGCGGTCAAGCTCGGAGAGGAGAAGATGCGGGGAGTGGGCGATCTGGCCGGGAAACTTTACGGCGCGGACCTTTTGGGGAGCGCCCTGGCCGCCGGGCTGGTCTGTGTCTATTTTATCCCGGTGTTCGGGCTGACAGCGGCCGGCCTGCTCGCCGGCGCCATTGTTGTCTTTTCGCTTTTGCTGATATGAAAATAATAAATGTAGCGGCAGTCTTTAGACTGCCATCCGAATGGAGGTCTGAAGACCTCCTCTACCTTTACTCCCAGACCCCCGCGATGGGACGGCCGCAAAATCTGCATTTCCCGGCGACAACGTTGTTGACCTCGACGCTGTAGCCGCTCCTTTTGATCAGCAGCTTATCGCAATCCGGGCAGTAAGTGTCCCCGCTGGTATGGCCGAAGACGTTGCCGATGTAAACATAATTCAGCCCCTCCGCCCGGGCGATCTTATACGCCTGCTCAAGCGTTTCCACGGGCGTCGGCGGCAGGTTTTGCAGGCGGTACTCGGGATGGAACGCCGCAAAGTAGAGCGGCGTGTCCGGGCCGAGATTGTCCCTGATCCAGCGCGCCATCCGCCGTATCATGGCCGGATCGTCGTTCTTGCCCGGCACGACGAGATTGGTTATTTCCAACCAGACGCCGGCTTTTTTTATGGTCTTCAGCGTTTCCAGCACCGGCAGCAGATGGCCGTTGCTCATCTTTTGATAATATTCTTCCGAGAAGCCCTTCAGGTCGATATTGCAGGCGTCCATATATTTAAGCAGCGCCTTGAGCGGCTCCGGGTTGATGTAGCCGCACGAGTGCATGATATTGCGCAGGCCTTTCCGTTTGGCCAGTTTGGCGGTCGCCAGCATATATTCATAAAAGACCGCCGGTTCGGTGTAGGTGTACGCGATGGTCGGCGACCCGGCCGCGAGCGCCAGCGCCACGACCTTCTCCGGCGGATAATTCTCATGCTCCGCCTCTTCGGGCTTGGCCTGCGAGATCTGCCAGTTCTGGCAAAAAACGCAGCCGAGGTTGCAGCCGGCCGTGGCGATGGAAAAAGCGGTCGTCCCCGGCAGGAAATGGGAGAGCGGCTTCTTTTCGATCGGATCGAGGTGGACCGCGACCGGTTTGCCGTAAACCAGGGAGTAGAGCTTGCCGTCGAGATTGATCCGGTCGCCGCAGAGCCCGCGCGCCAGGTTGCCGAGCGTGCAGCGGTTCGGGCAAAGCCGGCACTGAACGACGCCGCCGCCTAATTTTTTATAATACAGCGCCTCGTACTTCGATAAATTCGCCGCGCGGATCATTTTGAGGGCGTCGGCAAGATTAGCGAACGGGGTCGTGAACTGAACGGCCCAGGCCAGGCAGGCCAGGACGCCGGTCGCGAGAAATAACAAAAACAGCCGGCGCATGGTTGTCCCTACAAAATCCTGATCACGTTCCCCACGGCGCGCACGACCGGCAGCCGCTTGATCGCCCGGAGGGCGGCGACGAGGCTGCTCTCTTTGACGCCGTGAACGAGGATGACGATCGTCGCCAGGTTGCCGATGGTCTCTTTTTGCGTCACCGCGGCGATGCTGACTTTTTTGTCGGCGAAGATTTTGGAAATTCCCGCCAGCACTCCGGGTTTGTCCGGCGCCTGGAGGCGAATATAGTAGCGGCCGGCTGTTTGCGCGATCGGAAGTAACGGGAAGGGTTTTAAGCCGCGAGTCGCGGGCCGCGGAGCGCGGAGCGCGGCAAGAATGTCATTGATCACGGCGGAAGCGGTCGGGTTGCCGCCAGCACCCGGCCCGTAGAACATCAATTCGCCGACGGGAAAACCTTTCACATAGATCGCGTTAAAGTTCCCGTCCACGTTCGAGAGCGGATGCGTTTTGGCGACCAGCGCCGGATGGACGCGGACATCGAGCGCGCCGCCGGAAAGCTTCGCCACGGCCAGCAGCTTGATGGCGTAGCCGATCTCGCCGGCGTAGGCGATGTCTTCGGCAGTGATCTTTTCGAGCCCCTCGCGGTAAACGGACTCCCAGCGCACCCGGGCGCCGTACGCCACCGCGGCAAGAATGGCGGCCTTGTACGAAGCGTCGTAGCCCTCGATGTCGGCCCGCGGGTCGGCTTCGGCGTAACCGAGCTTCTGCGCCGCCTTGAGCACCGCGCCGAAATCTTTCCCTTCGGCGGTCATCCTGGAAAGGATGTAATTGGTCGTGCCGTTAACGATCCCGTAGACCTCGCTGATCTTATTGGCGGCCAGGTTATCGCGCAAAGTATCGAGGATCGGGATGCCGCCCCCCACCGCCCCCTCGAAGAGGAGCGAAACATTGTTCTCCGCCGCGGCGGCCAGGAGCTCGGGGAGGTGCCGGGCGATCAACTCTTTGTTGGAAGTGACGACGTGCTTGCCGGCCTTGAGCGCGGCCAGGACGTACTTTTTCGCCGGATTGACGCCGCCCATGGTCTCAACAACGACCGCAATGTCAGGGTCATTTATCAGGGTCATGGGGTCAGGGGTCAAGGGCCAAGAAGTTTTGATCCGCCGGATATCGCAGACGGCTTTAAGGCCGATCCCCACGCCGGCGCGCTCCGCGATGACCGCTTTGTTCTTTCTCAAGACCTCCGCGACCGCGGAACCGACCGTGCCGAAGCCGATAATGCCAATGTTTATCTTTTTCATTTCTTCCCTAGCACCCAGTCCCTAGTCCCCAGCCCCCTCAATCAAATAGGCTGGTAATCGACTGGTGCTCGTAATTCCGCTTGATCGCCTCGCCCAGCAGTTCGGCCGACGAGAGGATCTTCAGGCCTTTGAACTGTTTTGCTTTCGGGATCGGCACGGTGTCGGTGACGATGACCTCGGCGAACGCCGCTTTGGCCATCCGCTCGACGGCCGGGCCGGAGAGGATGCCGTGGGTGGCGACGACGTAAACGTCCCTGTTGCACCCTTCCGCGCGCAGGGCGCCGACGCCGCTGGTGATCGTGCCGGCGGTGTCGATCATGTCGTCGGTGATGATGACGGTCTTCCCCCTGACGTCGCCGACGACGTGGGTGACTTCCGACTGGTGATGCGCGCCGCGGACTTTATGCAGGATCGCCAGCTGGGCCCCCAGCCGGTCGGCCAGCTTCTTGGCCACTTTGGCGCGGCCGGTGTCGGGCGCGACCACGACCAGGTCCTTGAGGTTCTTCTCTTTAATGTAATTGGCCAGGATCGGCAGCGACGTCAGCGTATCGACCGGGATATTGAAGAAACCCTGGATCTGGTCGGAATGGAGGTCCATGGTGACGATCCGCTCGGCGCCGGCGGTCTCCAGGAGATTGGCGACCAGGCGGGCCGAGATCGGCTCGCGCGAGGCGGCCTTGCGGTCCTGGCGGGCGTAGCCGAACTGCGGGATGACGACCGAGACCGACTTGGCCGAAGCGCGCTTCATGGCGTCGATGACGATGAAGAGCTCCATCAGGTCGGAGTTGACCTGTTCGGTGCAGGTCTGGATGATGACGCACGAGGCGCCGCGGATATTCTCGTTGATGCGGGCGTAGATCTCGCCGCCGGAGAAGCGGGAGAGCTTGATATCGCCCGTCTTGAGCTCCAGGAATTTGGTTATTTTTTCGCCGAGCTCGGGATGGGAGGTGCCGTAGAAAACGCGCAATTCAGAGTTTGCCATGTCACGCTCCTTTGCTACGCGATATTATATCACAGAACCTGCGGCTGAACGCTGCGGTTAATTAGTATTTCACGGTTAACTTCGATCAGTCTTTTCAACCTGGCCTGCTTGACCTCTTCCGGCACCTGGTCCGGCATTTTGGCGGCGGCGGTCCGCGGCCGCGGCGAATAGGCGAACATGTTGGCCATGGTGAAGCCGATCTTTTCGAACGTGCGGAGCGAATTTTCAAATTGTTCGTCAGTTTCTCCGGGGAAGCCGACCATCAGGTCGGTCGAAATGCGGGCCTGCGGCATGAGGGAGCGGATTTTCTCGACCCGGCCGAGGAAATATTCGAAGGTATAACCGCGGTTCATTCTTTGCAGGACCTCGTTATCGCCCGACTGGAGCGGCAGATGGAAGTCTTTGGCGACATAGGATAAAGCCGCTACAGTTTCAATTATTTCATCACTCATATCTCTGGGATGGCCCGTCATAAAGCGAATAACCAGCTCAGCCCTCACCCGCTGGCTTTCAGGCTTGCCTCCCTCTCCCAGAGGGAGAGGGCAATACGCGCCGATCTTCCGCAGCAAAGATGCAAATCCGAATTTATAAGAGTTCACGTTTTGGCCGAGAAGAGTGATGTCGGTGGCGCCCTGCTCTATCAGCCCCTTGATCTCGGTCAGGACCTCGTCCCTGGGGCGGGAATATTCCCGTCCCCGCACGTACGGGACGACGCAATAGGAGCAGTAGTTGTCGCAGCCGTGCATGATGGTGACAAAATTCGAAGCGCGAAATCCGAAATCCGAAGTAAATTCGAATTTCGAGTTTTTCCCCGTTTCTTTCGAACTTCGAGATTCGGATTTCGAATTTGAGAGGAATTCAGCCAGCTTTTCCGGCCGGTTGGGCTCGATGAAGAAGTCAACGTGAGGGAATTGTTTTTTCAAGTCCCGCTCGGGCTCCGGGACCAGACAGCCGCAGAGGCCGATCTTGAGGTTCGGGTTCAGTTCTTTGATCCCCTTGAGTGAAGTCACATACCAGGCGGCGCGGTCCTCGGCGCTCTGCCGCACGACGCAGGTGTTGACCAAAATAAGGTCGCAGGCAGCCAATTGGCGTATATCAGCTTTACTTCCCGAATGCCCGAATAAGGGCTCGAATGCCCGAATATCATCACGAATTGGCTGATACCCTGCCGCGTCGAGGACGGCGGCAAGCCGCGCCGAATCGGCGACGTTCATCTGGCAGCCGTATGTTTTAATATAATAGCGTCGCATTAACCCAACTTTGGGACCCGGCCTCAAACCTATTCGCCTAATATTATAGCAGACAGCATATTTATTGAATTCAGCAGCAACTTAAACCCGCCGCCAATTCGTCTTGACAATCACCGGGACCGCGCAATAATATGTCATGATGTTATTTATGTTCGGTTTGACGTTCCTCGCCATTGCCGTCCATCTCCTGCTCATGAAACAAAGACCGGCCCAAAAGATCGTCGAAGTTGCCCTGATATATCTGCTGGCCATCGCCGTCGGGCTGGGAGCGGTCATTGCCGGCCTGATGCATCTCTTTAACGGACCCGCCACCGCCGCCCTGATCGGCTGGCCCGCCGGCAGCCCTTTCCAATATGAGGTCGGCATCGCCGATCTAGCGCTGGGGACGATCGCCTGCCTCTGCCTTTTTATCCGCGGCAGTTTCCGGCTGGCCGCTATCCTGGCCAACAGCTTCTTTCTCCTCGGCGCTTTTGCCGGCCACATCCGGTCGTTAATGGCAAGCGGCAATCTGGCGGCGTATAACATCGGGCCGAATATTATTATCTCCGACCTGATCGTCCCGCTTGTGCTGATCGGTCTTTATGCTCTGGGCCGCCGGCTGGGAACACAGGAGGCATGACATGGACAGGCTAAAAGGGGTGAAGATCTTCAAGGTCCGCAACCGGTCAGGTTACGCCGCTATTTATAAAAACAACCTGACCGAAGGCCGCTCCCCGGCGCAGGCACTGGCGCGCATGTTAAAAGCCGCGAAGAGGAAAGCAAAGTAAAAGCCGCGCCGGGCCAGCTCAGTATTGTCTATAATGGCGCATGGCCTGCAAAAAATAGCCCAGTTCTTCGGGCTTAACGTCGCAATCATCGTTCTTCCTTTGAATGGTGAACAAACCGGTGCGGCCAACGACCGGACATTTATTGGCACACTGCTCCGAACCGGTATCAACGAACCGATAATACCCCTGAACAGAGGAATTCCGCCTATCAATGTAGATCCTGGAAAAATGCAGGCCGGCAAGCTCATAGGGCTGGCCCGCCGAAACCTGGCCCGCCGGGAACATATCCTGAAACCAATGTTTTCCGGTCTGCGGATCTATGACATAAAGCTCCGCCTGCATGGCTTTATTCCCTTTTCCGGGAGCCGCCAAAAGCCTGATATCAGCCCAGTACAAAAGATCATATTTTGGTTTGGCCGTACCATTGTAACCGGAGTAACAAATGGATTCGATCACCACCGGGCGGGTCTTTCTCCTCCCGGCGATGTCCGCCAGCAAGGACCGCGCGTATTGCCGGGACCGGACGGGATTGTTCTGGTCCGCCGCGTACGCCTGCATCTCCTGCTCCGCGTCAAAACGCAATCTGCTTAACATTTTTTTTGCCAGACCGCTGACGTTCTTGTCCGGATCGGCCACGGCATCAAGATACAGCTTTGCGTTTGCCAGGCGCCCGTAATCCTGGTCCCGGGAGATGGCCTTTCGGCTATCGATCAACGAGACCAAAAACAGGGCGATCGCCCGCAGTTGTTTCGGACCGGAGCGGCAAATCTCGACCAGCGCCCCGTAGTGCTTTCCGGCAATGTTCATAAGCTCCTTGATCACTTCCCCGGTCGGCTTTTTCAAGCTCATTGCGTACAGCTCCGCCGCCCTGGCCGCTGCCACCTCACCGTCTTTCAGCTCTGCCGACTTTTCCGCATTAACCGCCGCCGGTCCCGTCCCGGCCGATGTTTTCCAGGCCAGGACCCCTGTCCTGACGAACGAAACGCCGAGCATATCAGTCATTGCCATCATCTCCTCGCGTATATTCCGGCCAATATCTTTTCGGATACTTCGGCGGAGAATTTCACTCTAACAGACAAACGGGATCAAGATCGACTCTGGCAGCTGGTCTTTTCGGCGGACACGCGGCTTGGGCGTTGCACCTATTTATTCGGCCGATTTTCCCATGGCGGACGGACGCGCGTATTTCCTGAACAAGGCGGTGATCGGTTTCATAAACTTGCCGTATTTTTCCTGGAAATTACCGCCGTAATCAGAAAAAGCGTTCTTCTTTGCCCCTCTTTGGAAAGAAAGACGATAATTCACCGGGTTAGTTTCCAGCATATCGTACTTTACTTTAACCGCCTTCATTTTCCAGACACCCAGCGATTCCAATTTAGCCCACAGGCCGGCATAGGCTTTGGCCGGGACAACCCCCTCGGCGGTGACAACTTCATAATACCACTTGCCGTTATCGTCGGTTTTATGGGAAATGTCTTCCTGGCGGAGCGTGATGCCTCCGGGCTTTTGCACCACCTGCAAGAGCTGCCGGGACATTAACTTGCCGCCGGCGTAATTGATCGAGTAATCGATACTAATACCGGAAAGAGGCTGGCCCTGCTGCGCGGCGGCGCTCATCAGCAGCAGGAACATAAAGCCGGCCACAAAGACCGATATCTTGCGGTAAATCATCATTCACCTGGTTTTTTAAATTATAGCAAAAATGAACGGGCTGTCCTAGGTCACGGCCGGCGCTAAGGCTTCAATGGGCAACTGTAAATCGAGCGGTTCAAAAAGATCGGACGGCAGATAGCGCGTGATATCGTAGATGACATTCCCGTCAAAACCGGCAAGGATGCCGCGGAAGAGCTCGGCGGTTTTCTGGCGTTTTACCTGGGCGGGGACAGTGCCCCAGTCATTGCCGGCAGACAAAAGAGAGTCGAGCGCCTCCAGAAGGCAGGCGCCGGCCGCCGGGTCCTTCTGTTTACGGACAAAATTATAAAAAACGCGGCCCCAAACATCCCGGTCCGTGTAGCCAAAACTATCGTTCCCGGCCCGCTCCCGTTCGATCGCCCGCGCCAATCGCCGGCTTGAATATATGAACTGGCAATCATTACGGTATAACCTGGCGGCCAGGGCCCTGACCCGCTCGGTCAGGGAACCGAGCCGGCGGTCGGGGGTCAACCTCATCACGTTGACCCACCCCTGGCTGAAATTGCAGTAATTAATTCTCGCTTTATGTCCCGCAGTTATAATTGTTCCTGACATTATGAGCCTGCCCAATAACATTTCTGAACTTTATTTCGGATATTTCAGTTAATTTATAGAAAAGAAGGAAAGATAAGGCACATGGTCTACACCCTGTAACTCAGTTAGAATGTATTTCGACCAAGAAATTCAACCTACTGAGGAGGTGGAGA
>JAFGHC010000007.1 GCA_016939335.1 Candidatus Saganbacteria bacterium | reverse complement strand
TTCCACCCCTCCATTCTACCATCTCTCCTCCGTTCCTGAAGGGTTCGCCTAAAGGCGAGGGGTTTGCTCCCAAAGGTTAGATACTAATGACTAATTAATGCCTTTTATTATCCGGATATTATTTATACCACAATTAGTCATTCGACATTAGTCATTAGTCATTTTATCTGGCCGCTTCGGCGGTCGCCGTGCCGTAATAAACATCGCCGCCCCGCAGCACGATGAAGAACCGGCAATCCTTGTTGGTGCAGGCCCAGGCCTTGTACTTGATCGCCACGGAGTTGTTGCTGAAATCCGACAGGGGGACCATTTCTCCCTTGTCGCATTTCGTGCATTTTGGAAAACCGTACCCTTCCATTTCCCTTCACCTCCTAGTTAAAGAACAGTCTCAAGCTCTGCAATTTTTCCGGTATCCTGACCGGATATTCGCCGTTCAGGCAGGCGAGGCAAAGATTCTTGCTTGGCAGGCTGATGGAGCGGATCAGGTTCTTCAGGCTTAAATAGCCGAGCGAATCGGCTTCCAGGTATTTTCTGATCCCCTCGACCGACAGGTTGGCGGCGATCAGTTCGGCCCGGCTCGGCGTGTCGATCCCGTAGAAACATGAATTGAGGTTGGGCGGCGACGAGATCCGCATATGGACTTCGCGCGCCCCCGCCTCCCTGACCAGCCGGACGATCTGGCGGGAGGTCGTGCCGCGCACGATCGAGTCGTCGAGCACCACCACTTTCTTGCCCCGCACCGCGTCGCGGATCGGATTGAGCTTGAGCCTGACCCCCAGGTCCCTGATCTCCTGGCTCGGCTGGATAAAGGTCCGGCCGATATAGCGGTTCTTGATCAGCCCCTCGCCGTAAGGGATCTTCGACTCGGCGGAAAAACCGACCGCCGCCGGCACGCCCGATTCGGGGACCGGCATGACCATGTCGGCGTCGACCGGATGCTCTTTGGCCAGGTATTTGCCCATGTTGTACCGGGTCTCGTAAACATTGCGCCCGTGCAGGACGCTGTCGGGCCGGGCGAAATAAATGTACTCGAAAATGCAGAGCGCTTCCCGCTCCGCCATGTCAAACGTCCGGCTCCTGAGCCCGTCCTTGTCGATGATGACCAGTTCGCCGTTGCCGACCGTCCTGACGAATTCCGCGCCCAGAATATCGAGCGCGCAGGTCTCGGACGCCAGCGCGTATGCTTTGTCCATTTTCCCCAGGGCGAGCGGCCTGATCCCGTTCGGGTCGCGCGCGGCGATCAGCTTGTCACGCGTCATGATCAGCGCCGAATAAGCTCCCTGGCAGCTTTTCAGCGTCTCGATCAGCGCCTCCTCAAAGTCGGCTTTGCGGGAAGCGGCGATCATCGCCGCCAGCACTTCGGAATCGGTCGTGCCGACAAAACTGATCCCCTTGTCTTTCAGTTCCTCCCGCAGCTCGGAGGCGTTGACCAGATTACCGTTGTGCGCCACCGCCAGCGGACCGTAACGGGTGTCGATGACGATCGGCTGGGCGTTCTCCAGCACGGAAGAACCGGTCGTGGAATAGCGGACGTGGCCGAGGCCGATCGTCCCCTTTAAACCGCCCAGGTTCCGCTCATTGAAGACCTGATTGACCAGTCCCATCCCCTTATGACAGTTTATATCTTTGCCGTCGGCCACGGCGATGCCGGCCGACTCCTGGCCGCGGTGCTGCAGGGCATAAAGCCCGTAATAAACCGATTTGGCCGGCGAATCTTCGGTGAAATTATAGATCCCAAAAACCCCGCAGTACTCTTTCATCTCTTTTTACTTTGCCTTTTCAGACCTTATAAACGTCCGTCCAGCACGAAGTGCACAGCTGCTCCAGCGGTTTGCCGATCGATTTTTCCAGGTCCTCCAGCGTGGCGTAAGCCAGGCCGTCGACCCCGATATACTTCCTGATGTCTTCCACGCTCTTTTCATGCGCCGCCAGTTCCTTTTTGGACCGCGTGGCGACGCCGTACAGGCAGGGGGCCTTGAGCGGCGGGCAGGCGACCCGGACATGGATCTCCCTGACGCCGTTATTGCGTAATTTAACGACCAGGTCATTCTTCATCTGGGTGCCGCGGACGATCGAGTCGTCGCAAATGACGACGCTCCGGCCGGCGATCTTGGCCGGCACCGGGATCAGCTTGACCTTGGCCTCGCGGTCGCGTTCCGCCTGCGTCGGCTGGGTGTAGCTCCGGCTGGCGTAATCGTATTTGATGAAAACATTGTCGAACGGGATCTTCGCTTCCTGGGCGTAGCCGATGGCGTGGCCGATGCCGGAATTGGGAACGGCGGCGGCGATGTCGACTTTGGCGGGATAGCGCCTGGCCAAACAGGCGCCGATGCTGCGCCGGGCGATATCGACCGACATCCCGTCGATCGTCGAGGCGACGTTGGCGGTGTAGACCCATTCAAACGCGCAGTACTGGATGAGGTCGGAAGGGACGATCTTTTTGGTCGTGAATTCCCCGTCGCTGATCTCGATGATCTCGCCCGGCTTGAAGTCGCGGACGATCTGATAACCGAGATTAACGAAGGAGCATGATTCGGAGGTCACGGCGACCGAGCCGTCCTTTTTGCCGATGACCATCGGGCGGAAAGCGTGCTTGTCGCGGGCGGCGTAGATCTTCCCTTTGGCCAGGATGACCAGCGCGTAGGCGCCGCGGACCTTGGCCGCCATGTATTCGATGCCGGAGACAAAATCATCGCTCTGGGCGATCAGTTTGGCGATCACTTCGATATCGGCGTCGGTGTAGAACGAGTGGCCCTGCTTTTTCAGCTCGGCGGTCAATTCCGCGAGATTGATAATATTCCCCTCAAAGCAGATGGTGAATTCGCCCATTTTGGAATCGAGCTTGAGCGGCTGGCGGTCTTTGAGCGACGTGTGGCCGATCCCGAGCCGGCCGTCCAGCCCGGCCAGGTCGTCGGTAAAGGCCGCCCGGACCAGCCCGCGGTGCGTCCTGATCTTGAGCCCCTCGCCAGCGTAAGTGGACAGGCCGCAGTACTGCTGGCCGCGGTGCTGGAGGTAGAACGTCCCCAGAAAAAGGTCGTCAATAATGTTGTCTTTAGCCGATGAGACCGCGAATATCCCGCACACTGCTTATCTCCTTTAAGATGGTCTCCCCGGTTTTCCGGTCCTTGATCTCGACTTTCCCTTCTTTGAGCGCCTTGCCGATGATGATCTTGAGCGGGATGCCGATCAGGTCGATATCCTTCAGTTTAACCCCCATCCGGTCTTCCCGGTCGTCGAACAGGACATCAACGCCGGCCGTCCGCAGTTCCTGATATAATTTTTTCGCCGCGTCGGCCTGTTCTTTTTCGTTGATATTGGCCGGGATGATCGCCGCCGCAAAAGGCGCCAGCGGGGCCGGCCAGACGATCCCGTCCTTATCGTTGTTCTGCTCGATCGCCGCCGCCGCCGTCCGCCCCACCCCGATCCCGTAACAGCCCATGATCATTGCCTGTTCCCGGTTGTTCTCGTCGAGGTAAACGCAGTTCATCTTGGACGAATATTTCGTGCCGAGCTTGAAGATGTGGCCCACTTCGATCCCCCGCGAAGACTCAAATTTACCCCGCTCGCAGCGCGGGCATTTGTCGGCGCGGGCCGCGTAACGGATATCGCCGGTCAGCTCGGCCCTGTAATCGCGGCCGTAAGCGATGTGGACGAGATGGCAGTCCTCCTTATTCGCCCCGGAAGCGCCGTCCTCGATAAACGGGACGGCGTTGTCGGCGATGATCCGCACGCCCTTGAGCCCGACCGGGCCGGCAAAGCCGACCGGCGCGCCGGTCACTTTTTTGATGACGGCCGCCTCGGCCAGGCGCAGGTCCTCAACGCCGGCCACTTTCTTCAGCTTCGCCTCGTTGATGGCGTGGTCGCCGCGCACCAGCGCCGCGACCGCCCCGCGTTCTGTTTCGTAAATGAGGGTCTTGATCAGTTGTGACGGTTGGATCCTCAGAAAAGCGCTGACCTCCTCTACCGTGCGAACTTTAGGAGTGTGGACCTCCTCGACCAGTGGCCCGCGACCCGCGACCCGCGACATTTTATATTCCCCGATCCCCGCCGATTCGCGGCTGGCCGAATACGAACAGGACGGGCAGTGGAAAATCTCTTCCTCGCCGGTCTCGGCCAGGACCATGAATTCCTGCGAGTAGCCGCCGCCGATCAGCCCGGAGTCGGCTTCCACGACGCGGTATTTCAGCCCCATCCGGTCAAAGATCCGGCAATAGGTCTCGCGCATGTTCCGGTACTCTTTATCGAGGCTCTCCGCGCTGGCGTGGAACGAATAGGCGTCCTTCATCATGAATTCCCGGCCGCGCATCAGGCCGAAGCGGGGCCGGATCTCGTCGCGGAATTTGGTCTGGATCTGGTAGAGGTTGACCGGCAATTGTTTATACGAGCGGAGCGACGTCCTGACCAGGTCGGTGATGATCTCTTCGTGGGTCGGTCCGAGGCAGAATTCGCGGTCGTGGCGGTCCTTGATCCGGAACAACTCTTTGCCGTAGATCCCCCAGCGTCCCGTCTCCTGCCAGAGCTCCGCCGGCAGCAGGGTCGGCATCAGGACTTCCTGGGCGCCGGCCCGGTCCATTTCCTGGCGGATGATACTGGCGACTTTATTGAGGACGCGGAAACCGAGGGGCAAGAAGGTATAGACTCCGGCGGCCAGCTTGCGGATATAGCCTCCCCGCAACATTAATTTATGGGAGACTATCTCCGCCTCTGCGGGGTCTTCCCGCAACGTCGGCGCCACCACCTGGGACATTCTCATCTGTTTGCCCTCCCCTGCGACGTACCTAAGTATAGCTCAAAAAGCGGCGCTTTTCAAGCCCTGGCGCAGGAGGCAATTTTCCCATTCAAAAGCTGAAAAACTTCTTATTATTGTAAGTGTCGGCCTGCGGCTTCGGCTGGGCCGGTTGGGGCGGCAATGCGGTCCCCGGCTGCAACGGCTTGGCCGGGGCAGCCGGCGCAGTTTTCGGCGGGTCGAGCGCCGGGAACATCGGCTGCTGCACCACTTTGGCTTTGGCCGGCGAAACCGGCTGCGCTCTTAAGGCTTTTTCGTCCGACAGATAAACAAGGTCGTGCTCCCTGGCCTGCGCTTTCACCTTGATGCCGACATCGTCGCCCTTTTTCACCCGGGTGACATTCTGATGCTCGATCTGCATCGACTCCAGGCGGAAAGCGAAGTCCGTGGTGTGCCCTTTGATATGCAGGATGTCGCCGACCGCAAAAGGCGCCTTGACGCCGACCGCCGCGACCATGATCTTATCGAAATAATGCTCCACCCGGCCGAGGAGTTTTTCTTTGGGCGCCTTAACGGCCTGAATCTTCTTCGGCGCTGCTTTCGCCTTCTTGATTTTTTTCGCGGGCTTGCTTAATTTTCTTCTGGCGGTTGATTTCTTGGCTTTCTTAGAAGCGGATTTTTGGGCTTTCTTTTTCTTCGGCATAAGGCACCTCCTGATTAAATTTCACCCCGGCGAAACCTTTCCGCGGCAAGCTTGCTCTCCTTCGGCATTAGATCGTAAAGGAAACGGTTCATTTGTTCAAGCCATTCCAGCTTTTGCTGGGGGGACAAACGCCGGTATTCTGCCATCTTTTCCGCGTTGCAGACATACCGGAAACCCTTGCCTGAATAATTCATTTGCCTATTGTGCCGCCTTTTTAAGCGATTCGATATCGGCCAAGTCTTGGTCGCGGCCGGCAATCTGTTTTAATTTTATCAAATCTTCCCGTCCGATTACAGCAACTTTGACCCCCCAAGCGCTAAGCAGCTGTTTTCTCCGGTAGGCTTCCGCAAAAGGAATATGGTTTTCCGTCATGATGTCCACCGTAATGTACGGATTATCCGGATCAGCGAAAGAGAACACTTTCATGTTCTTTTCTTGCCGCCACGTTTCGAGTTTCAGAGGATCAGCCAGGTCCTCCGGCCTGACCGGCGCTTTAGGGGCGAGATTCAACTCTTTCGCGACGGCAACAAAGCTCAAAAGGTTCTCTTTGTCCATCGCCAGCATCAGGTCAATGTCGCCGGTCGCCCGGGGCACGCCGTAAAGATTGACCGCCACCCCGCCGATAATCAAATATTGAATATTTCTATCATGCAGTTTGCGGAATATTGTTTCGTAAGTCATTGCTGCGCCGCCCACACAGGAAATTATAACACGTTTTTCAAACTATCATTAAGCGTTAATGATGTGGAGTTTTCCCGGAATTTGGCCAAAGCGAATAAGATTGAAACCACACACTAAAGTGTGTGGAATTTATCGTCGATAATTATTCCCCATACTTTAG
>JAFGHC010000006.1 GCA_016939335.1 Candidatus Saganbacteria bacterium | reverse complement strand
GGCGACGAGGTGGAGCTTCGCGGACGGCGACGTCGTGCCGACGCCGATGTTGTCGCCAATAAGCAGGAGCGGCATTTCCCTGCCCTGCTTGTAGAACTTATACCCGCCGTTGGAATGGAAACCTACGTGAAAATCTTCAATCCCCAGGCCGTAGGACGAGGCAGCCGCGCCGCCGTCAAAGAGGAGGAGCGAATATTGTTCATAATTCTTTCCCAGCGGCGCGTTATACACTTGGGAATTGATCGCCAGCTTTGCTTTCGGACTCGTCGTGCCGATCCCGACGTTGCCGCTGGAATTAAGCACCAGCTTGGGCGCCGCGCCCCTTAAGAAAGCGAACCCGTTGTCATAGGTAAACGTATCGTAATTGGACAGCCCCGCGTAAGAGCTATAGAACCGCAGCATATGGCTGGCGTCGCTGCCGCCGCGCAGCAAAAGGCCGTTATCGTTCATGGCCAAAGAGCCGCCGAGGTCAAGCTTGGCTACGACGTTCGCCGTCCCGATCCCGACGTTGCCGCTGTTGGAATTGTAAATATTGCTGCCGTTCGTCTTCCAGACGCCCTCGCCGATCTTGTTGCCAAAATTGTCTAAAAAACTTTCAGCCCGTATCGTGCCCCTGGCCCATATATCGCCGGCAACATCAAGCATCGTTGTCACGGAGGTGTTGTTCATGCCGATCCCGACGCTGCCGCCGCTGGGATTTAAAAGCAGGTTGCCAGGTACGCTGCCGTTCGCCCTTTGAATCGACTGAATACTGCTAAACCCGCTCTCATTGGCGCTTATTCCCAAGACCAGTGAAGTGTAGTTACCGGTGACGGCGGAATTGCCGATCAGTATTCCTCCCGCCCCCTTCGGATCAATGTTAAGTTTCGCCGCCGGCGAAGCCGTCCCGATGCCGACCTTGCCGCCGGTATAATAAATATCCGACCCGCTGGAGCCCCATTTAGAGCCGCCCAGAGAGACCTCCTCCCCGCCTTGAAGCAACCTGCCGTTGAAATTGATGTCCCCTTGCACGTCCAGCGTGTATGCGGGCGCGGCCGTACTGATGCCGACATTGCCGCCGAGAGGATTGAGCGCCAATTTCCCCATCGGATTTTTTGGGGTGGCGGGGTGCACCGACATGAGAAAGGCGAGAGACTGCGACTCATCGGCCCCCATCAACAGGGAAGTAGCGTTAGTGGTCAAACCCGAAGCGACCCTCAAGCCGTGCGCCGAGCCGCTCCAGTCGCTGTAAGCGGTGTCGGCGACGAGGTGGAGCTTCGCGGACGGCGACGTCGTGCCGATCCCGACGCCGCCGGAAAAATAACCGGTCCCGCCGTAAACGTTCTTGGCGGTGATGGCGTAGGGGGTGGCGGTCAAAGGCTGGCGGCCAAGCGAAACCGCCGGGCTGCCGACCAACACCTCAACCCAGTAGGGCTTGTCAAATGGCAACTGCCCGAGAGTGCTCCCATTGGAGGTGTCCTGGCCGATAATAAGATTAAAAACGCCGTTCTTGTCGGGGGCGACCGCACCAACGTTCGTAGTGCCAGTCCATAACGGAGTGCCGCCGCTGACCACGTCGAAGATCTGGAACGAGAGGGTCGTGGCGGCGGTGAGCGGCGCGCCGCTGGCGTCGGTCAGCCGCCCCTGAAAATTGATCTGGGCCGGGATATCCGCCCAGCCGACCCCCGCCGCCAGCGCCGCCAGGACCAGGGACATCATTATTTTTTTAAACATGCTAACTCCTCCTTTAGGGTCATAGGGGCCAGGGTCTTAGGGTCATAGGGGTTTAAGAGAACTAATTAAGCCCCTTAATAGTTTCGCGATTTCTGTCCTCATTTCCTCCAATTCTTCAAATTTATTCAGTTCAATGTATCCAAGATCTTTCGCCAGCAACAAATAAGTTTCAACTTCGCCTAACGAACCTTTGGCCATATTCAGGAACTGTACATATTCCTTACGATACTGCCGTTCATAACCTTCGGCAATATTCGCCGGGACCGAAACAACGGCCCGCCGCAGCTGGCTCGTAATTCCGTAAAGCTCTTCTTTGGGAAAGCTTTTCGTTTGCCGGTAGATCACCAAAGCAAACCCATAAGCTTTCTGCCAAACAAGCAAGTCCTTTAATCCTTTCCCCATCTGCCCCTCCACCAACCTACGACCCTTGACCCTACGACCCTAAGACCCTAAGACCCTAAGACCCTAAGACCCTAAGACCCTAATAACTATTCCAATTCAACAGATCTTTCTCCAGGACCTCCCGGACGTAGGGCGAGCGGTAAAGCAGCTCGACCGACTCGGCCCGCGTCAGCTGGGCGTTCGGCGCGAACGGCTTATCCTGCAGGAACCGGAGCATCCCGGCCTTGAAAGCGCCGGCGATCGTCCCGGCCGCCCAGTGCGAGTCTACCACATCGGCAAATTGGCCGCCATAAGCCTCCTGGCTGACCCCGGAGAAGCGGGTGATCATCGACAGGCCCTCGGCCCGGCTGATATTGTTCGACGGGCGGAAAGTGATGTCGGGATAACCGAGCACGATCTTTTCCGAGTAGCTGACGTTGATATATTTGAGCGCCCAGTGGGTGAGCGGCACGTCGGAGAAGATCAGGTCGCTCCGGATGGCGACGCGCTCGTCGCCGCCGGCCATGGTGCGGATCAGCATCGTTGCCATTTCGGCGCGGTTGATCCTTCCTTCCGGCCTGAAAGTGCCGTCGGGATACCCTTTGATGATCCCCATGGTCCCGACATAGCCGATCTGATCGTGCGCCCAGTAAGCCGGGGCGACGTCGGGATAGCCGAGCAGCCGCAGGATGCGCAGTTTCTTGTAGCCGAGCAGGTTGCCGGCGTCATCGTAGCCCTCGATGATGAGCGCGTTCTTGCCGACTTTGAGATCAGCGGAGGCGGAGAATTCGCGCTTGAGCGGCAGCTTGATCTTTTCACCGTTCAGCTTAAGGACCGTGATGTCAGGATTGAGCACGCGGCCGGTCACGATGACCGACGGCTCGGCGGTGACGATCTTGTCAGGCGAAGCGGCGATCGCTTCGCCCGTCGGCCGGGCCGCCGGCTTGGCCGGGAAGACGCCGTAGGAGAGCGAGAAATAAGAGTTGGTGATGCCGGGGGTCAGGGCGTTGCTGCCGTAGGCGTAATCGAAGCGGAAGCCGCCGGCGTAAAACCCGACCCCGGCAGTCAGGTTGGAGAACGCTTCCAGGCCGGTCCCCGCCTCGTTCTGGGCGGCATCCTGGTCGAGGCCGGCCCGGAGCGCTACGGTCGGGCTCGGCTTCCATTCAATGCCGGCGTGGTAAAGGAGCGGGTAACTGGCGTTCGTCGGATGCTGGTCAATGTCAAAAAGTAAGGTCACTTCCTGGTCGCGGAAAGCGCGCATGGCGTCGCGGCCGCCCAGAAGCTTGACCGCCGCCCCCGCCTCGATGATCGCCGGATAGCCTTCCTCATGGCCGGTGGCATAAGAAAGTTTGCCGCCCATGGAAAAAGGGAGGAGGTTCGCGCCCACCAAACCGAAGCGAAGCCAGGAGACCGGCGGCTGGTACTGGAGGCCGAGGGAAAGTTCGCGGCCCGAGGCTAACCCGGCCCCCTCGGCGATCTCGTCGCCGGTCAGGCCGGAGTAGAAGAGCTTGAGGCTGGCGCCGACGGAGAGATTGGCAAAGAAAGGATGATTGAAAAAGCTGTAATCGGCCAGCCGCAGCCCTTTCAAAACAGTCTCCGCCTTGTTTCCCCAGGAAAGGACCACTACATTATCGTAATTGCTGACCGGCGGGTGGGAAGTATCAATCTCATAGATCGGGTCATTGGGATCGGAGCCGGCTTTGATCCTGGTCTCGTAAGCGCCGCCGATGTTCGAACCGGCAAAGCCGAGGCCGAAAATCCCCAGATTGGTCGGATAAACTCCCGAGGCGGAGAGATAAGAATATTCTTCCAGGAAAGTCCCGGACATCGAACTGAATTGCCAGCGGTCGATCCCGGCGAGGCCGGCCGGGTTGGTGTAAATCGAACCGGTGTCGCCCTCCAGAGCGAGATAAGCTTTGCCCAGGCCGAGCACCCGGCCGTTGGGGATGTTGCGGGTCGGGTCCCAGGCCTGGAACTGCGCGCCGGCCGCCGCGGTCAGACAAAGGCAGAAGAGCAGCGCGCCCAGAGCTTTTTTCATCAGCGGAGCACCACCGTTTTCCCCGGCCGGCCGAGCGGGCGGCCGTCAGGCCCCAAAATAAAAAGCAAGGCAATGCCGTTGCCGGCCAGCTCCCTTCCCCCGGCGCCGGCGGCCTTGATCGCCGCCTTGGCCTGCGCCACGACCGACGGCCGGTTGCTGGGGACGATCGTCAGCGGCGAAGAGCCGGCCGCGCCGAGCGCCGTGACTACCGTCCCGCCGCCGACCGTCCCGTCCCAGATCAAAGTGTTGTAGCCGGGAGTGACCACCCCGCTGACGACGGCGATCGGGGTGTGCCCCATCACGCGGACCGTGACCGGCGTCGTGTCGGTCACCTGGAACTGCATCGAGATCGGGTTGGCCGGCGTCGGGTCATGGTTGGTCGAAGAAGAGGGATCAGGGAGCGGCGGCGCCACCAGCGTCACTTCGGGCGACGGCACCGGCGCCTGGACGATCACGTCGCAGTCCAATTCGTTGGACTGGCCGCTCACGTCCTTGACGTTGAACGAGATCACGCTCGAATCCTGAAAGCCGGTAAAAGGGAGCATGGTGTAACGGAAATCGGCTTCCTGGCTGTTGGCCGGGTCGATCGTGACATAAGCGGTCAGGTTATCGTAGCGGACCACATTGTCGACCAGTATCTTGAAATCGACTCCGCTCCCCGCCTGGCTGAAGCCCTGGCTGCTGTGCAGATGCCCGGAGACCTTCGGCTGGCGGCTGATCAACATGCCGGCGGTATAGGGCGTGCCGTCAAAATAAACGCTCGAGACGACCGGTTCGCTCGGCGCCGCCAGGACGGTAAAACAGTCGGCCTCCGTGCTGCTCGAGCCGTCGGGATTGGTGACCGTCAGATCATGGTTGCCCAGAACGCGGACCCTTTGAGCCGCCGCCCGTTGGCTCTTGGGGAGCGAGAGGCCGAGCGTGGCGCCCGAAGCAATTCTAATGTAGGCCCGGAGCTTGCTCGAACTGATAAAAGTGGTCGGGATGGCGTGCAGGCCGGTCGTCGCGTCGGTCAGGCCGGCCCCGTCGGTCAAGACGGCGCCGTCCTCAAAATTAGAACCGTTGATCTCGATGGTGCCAACCCAGGTTTGCGGCTCGGCGGTGGGAGAAACAGAAGTGATGACCGGCGTCGCGGCCAGTGAAACGCCGCATAGCAACAACAGGAGGAAAAGGGAAAAAAATATTTTTTTAAGGTTAATCGTAATCACCTTTCGGGCGCTCTGCCATGCGAGCCAAACAGTGACAACCTGCACCTTTCCCTGCAGACCTTACATTTATATACCTTTCCAGGATATTTGTCCAGCGCTTTTTTAATCGATTAGGAGCGGGTACGCCAGCCCCGGCCGGTCATAGATGAGTTCGACCAGCGCCCGGCCATCGCGCGCTTCGCTCAGTCTGTATTCCCCGTCAGCTTTTTTGCCCGCCGCGTCGTAAATTACCGGTTTGCTCAAGCTCAATCCGCCGATCAGGAGTTTGCCGTCGCCGGACAGGCTGGGAGTGCCGTTGCGGCATTCGATCAGCTGGCGGAGCGGCGGCCCCGGCCGGCGCTTGACCAGATAAAGCGTTTCCAGTCCCTCAAGGGCCGGCAAATAAAGCGCGTCCAGCCCGGGCCGTACATTATTAAAATAAAGCAGGCCTCTTTCCAGCACGGCGCCGGCATTGCGCGCGGGCGGCCGGGGAGTAACCTTAATAATGTTGCCGTTATAATTGATCCGGTAGCCGCCGCGATAGCGGCGCGCCAGCGTGTAAACCGGCAGCCGCGCGGCCGGGCCGTTGCGCTTGGCCAGGGCGTCAAGCGCCGCTTTTTCTTCCGGCTTGAGGGGCTGGGGCCCTAACGGCTCGTTCGGGTCATACCGATATCCCGCCGCATCTGCTTGGAACTCGCCGTGCGGCGCCGCGCGCAGCCTGGCAAGGTACGCAAGAGAGGACGGAATGGCCTGAGCCGCGGTCACAAGCAAGATCATCATCAGCGAAAACAAAAACAATCGGCGCATCGTTATTGATAAATAATTATGTAGCCCTTGCCCAACAGCTTTCCGTTCGAGATGATCTTGTAAACGTAGATCCCGTTGGCCAGCGGCTT
>JAFGHC010000005.1 GCA_016939335.1 Candidatus Saganbacteria bacterium | reverse complement strand
TTTCGCAGTTTGCTGTTATCTTTGAAGGGAGGGTGATGCTGGATATATGAGGCTCACCCGTTTACACAGTTAGTTTTACACTCTCGCGGAATCGCAAGACTGGGTCCGTCGAACATATATCAAACGTTTTATCCCGAAGAATTTATATGCGGAATTCGACGATTTATCAATAAAAACGCACTATTTACTGAATCGGTTGGTTAATTCTCTCAAGCGTAAGGTCTCGTAATCCTTTTCTCCTCTTCTCTTGCCTTCCCTTGCCCTCTCCCATCTTCATGTGCCCTCCCTTGCCCTCCCTTGCCCTTCCTTGCCTTTCCCCCGATATTATTATATTATCGCCTCATGCCCGAACGAAAACTTTTTACAAGACAGATCGAGTTCGAGCCGACCAATCACTGCAACGCGCAGTGCGTCTTCTGCCCGCGGGGCGACCCGCGCAAAAAAGGCTATATCGGTTTTGAAACGGTCAAGCAGGGCGTGGCGCTGGCCAAGTCGGCCGGAATAAAAGCCTTCAAGCTCGCCGGCTTCGGCGAGCCACTACTCCACAAAGAGCTGATAGAACATCTTCGCTATATCAGGACCGAAATACCGGACTCCACGATCCTCCTCATCACCAACGGCTCGCAGCTGACCCCGGAGCTCTTTGAGCAGCTGGCGCAAATTCCCGTTTCGAGAATAAATATCAGCTTCAACGGCTATGACCAGCAAAGTTATGAAATGCTGATGTGCGGCTTGAGCTTCCACAAGCTGGTCGCCCATTTGAAAGAGATCGCCGCGCATAACCGGGGCCGCGTTAACATCCAGTTCGTGCCGATCCTGACCAGATCTTTCGGGCTGGCCGAGGTCGAAAAGATGAAAGGGCTGCTGACGGGACTGGGGTTTGACGAGAAGAACTTCAAGTTCCACCACGTCATCACCGGCCGGTCGGGCAAACTTCAGAACGAAAAACTGCTGGACGAGGCTTACGCCAAAAGCCTCAAAGATATTGAGATCAAAGACAAGTCGAAAGTCGTCTGTCTGGCCGCGCTCGGCAACCTCTTTATCGGCTGGAACGGCGACATCCATATCTGCTGCAACGACATTTACGGCGAAGCGGTCGTCGGCAACATCAAAGGCCTCAAAACGGCGGAAGAGCTGAAACAGCTCGAGGACAAGAACCTGGCCCTGCGCGCCGGCTACGCGTTCGACGTCTGCCGCCAGTGCGACACGCCATTGCTGGCGCGGCATGTCAAGGTCGGGGATCAGTTGTTCACAGAACTCTCCTAGATACCTAAGAATTTCCAACTTCAAACCTCAAACATCCAAACAAATAACAAAGTTCAAATTCGAAGTTCCAATCGCTCCAGTTGGAAATTGCAGGTTGTTATTTGGCTTTTGTTTTGAAGTTGGATGTTTGAAGTTGGAAGTTCATAACGTTGCTTTGTCTCATCTGCCATTGTATTATACCCTCATCATGAAAATCGCTTTCTTCGGCGCCTTTGGGCGGCCCGTCACGGGCGACACGCTGGAGCAGACCGGCTGCGGCGGCAGCGAGACGGCGCTGATCCACATGGCGCTGGAGCTGCACAAATCAGGCAATGAGGTCTTCGTCTTCAACCGCTGCGGCGACCGGCACGGCAATTATTCCGGCGTTGAATATAAAGATATCACCGAGTTGAGCGCTTTCCTCTCGGCCGGGAACAAGTTCGATATCTTTGTCGCTTTTCGCGACCTCGAGATCCTCAAGATCATCGGCAGGAACGCCGCCGCCTTCGGCCTGAAAAAGGTCGTTTACTGGGCGCACGACGACCTCTCTTATCTCTGGAACGACCAGCCGCGGCGGGAAGATATCGGCAGCCGTCTCAAGGAATTCACCGACGCGATCTTCGCCGTTTCGCGCTGGCAAAAAAGCATCTATCAGGAAAAGCTCGGCCTGCCTGCGGAAAAGATCTACGTCACGCGCAACGGGGTCGATCTCGATTATTATAAAGAAGAAGTCAAAAAAGAGGCCGGCCGGCTGATCTATTCGAGCGTGCCGGACCGCGGACTTGACCTGCTGGTCGAACTTCTCCCCAAGATCAGGGAACAGATTGGCAGCGCCTCGCTCGAGGCCTTTACCAGTTTTACGGTCTACGGGACCGATACCGACGCCAAACTGGCCGAGCTTTTTCAGTCGGCCAAGCAGGCGGGCATCAACTTCCATCCCGCCAAAACCCAGCGGGAACTGGCCAAGGAGATGGGCAAAAGCTGCCTGCTCCTCTACCCCAACCACCAGGCGAGCCTGCATCCGGTCTTCGGCGAGACTTCCTGCATCACCGTGCTGGAAGCGCAGGCGGCGGGGACCCCCGTCATCACCAGCGACCGCGGGGCGCTCTCCGAATCGGTCCTGGACGGTCAAACGGGGATACTGATCAAAGGTGATCCCTATTCGGCGGAATATAAAAGCGAATTCATCAGGCAGACGGTCGGGTTATTAAAAGATAAAGAACGGTGGCAGAAAATGAGCCGGCAGGCGAGAGAGCGGATGTTCAAAGAGTACGGCTGGCCGTTAATAGCCAAAGAATGGCAGGCGGAATTCACCCGGCTGATCGGTTAGAAAATATTAGGGTCCTGTCTGGCGGGTTGGCTGGAGGGCGCTGCTTGCGCCGCGGCCTGCCGTTTCATCTCGTCCAAACGCCCCATGATCATCGCCAATTTTGTTTGTATCCCCTGGTTATCCGCCGGGTCGACCATTTTCAAGGCATTCATTAGTTTATCTGCTTTAGCCTTGAGTTGGGAGATTTTCATCTCTTTATTGGGCCGGCGGCTCTTTTCCAGCTGTTTAGTGAAAGCAGCCAACTCTTTGTCGGCCTTTTCAAAGGCTTTAAAAATACTTTGCGTGATCTCATGCTGCGCTTCGAGTGCTCTTTCCATCAAAGTAAATAAATTATTAATGGTCTCTTCAACTGAATTGAAGCCATAATTCAAGCCGCCGTAACCGCCCTCTATTCCTTCTACCATCTTTATCTCCTCCTTAGGTCGCGACCTGGATACTGTTCATTTTATCACTTTGCCAGGAGAGATGCGACTCCTGGGCGATCCGGTCGATGATCAGGAGCACCGTCTTGCGCTTCTGCCGCAGGTAATCGGTCTCCCTGACCTGGAGGGCGTTGTCGATCATGGCCAGTTCCTGCTCCAGTTCCGGGAGCATCTTCTCGTTGGCCTGGTCGCGTATCTCCTCCAATTCATTATCGTCAAATTCGGCCCCTAATTTCACTAAATTTTTCAGCACGGTCTTGATCTTCTTCTCGACCATCGAATAGGCCGGCCCGTTCAGCCGGGCGAACGACGAGCGCTCCTCAAAGCCTTCCCGCAGCATCTGGCCCAGTTTCAACTTGGCCAGCTGGCGCCCTTCTTTCTCGATCCGGGAGAAATCTTCCGAACGGAGGCCGAGCTTGATCAGCCCGTTCTTGGTGCGCATCATCCGGACCGAGGTGAACAGGCTGGTCCGCCAGTCGCCGTAGACCGCGCGGCGCATGTAGAGCGTGCGCAGTTCTTCGGTCATCAGGTCCTTTTCCTCGTCGGCGCTGTAGTCGTACTTGCTCTTTTCCTGCCGGCCCTGGTCGGCAGCCGACTGGTTGGCCAGGGTCAGTGAGGGATTGAGGCCGAGATGGATGATCGTCTCCGGCATCCTGGCGGCAAACTGCTGGACATCGAACCCGCACTTCAGCGCCAGTTTCAAAAGCTGGCCGATCTCTTTCTCCGCCTTGTCGGCCTCTTTGCCTTCGCTCAACAGCTTGCGGGCGAGCGCGCTGGTCAGCTCGTCGTCTAGCGAGCCGCTGATCTCGTCTTTGGCGCGGGCGAGCGCCTCGTCGTTGGCCCCTTCCAGGTGGTCATAATCGCCGCCGAATTCCTTGCCGCCCAGCCGTTCGTTCTGGAAGACCCACTCGGTCAGTCCGCCGACCCCCTGCTTGGCGATCAGCTCTCCGATCTTCCCGTCGGCAAAAAGGCGGCTGTTGTAGGCCTCTTTCAGCTGGTTGACGATCTCCTGACGGATCGCTTTGGCGGTGTCGACGCGCAGCGCCGCCAGTTCGGCCGGACTTAATTTCCCTTCCTGAAGCAGCAGTTTCTCTTTTTTATCGATCTCTTTCTTTAGTTCGCCGCCGCCGTTGACCAGGAAAGAGGAATAGCTCTTGATGTATTCTTTGACGTCGGGCGAGCGCCCTTGGTTCCCGCCTTCGCCTTCTCCCCCCTCGCGCCTTTCCCCTTTCCCCCTGGCCGCTCTGACGTCGCGGCTGCGCGCCAGGTTGAGCTCGATCTTGTCGCTGAAATTCTCTTCTTTGTTCTCGGTCAGAAAGTCGGACTCCTTCCGGCCGAACTTGTTCGTGATCTTGGCCGTCAGGGCGTCGTTGCCGATCTTGCCGACCAGGGCGGCCAGGATCTGGACGCCGATCTTTTTTCCGCTGACGCCGTCCAGCGCCTGCTTGGTGAGATTCTCGGCCGGTTTGACATTTTCCCCCGACTGGACGTCGCGCAATATTTCCAGCCGTAAATTTTCGGCGACCTTGTCGGCCGAGCCAATATTGGCTATGACAGCCTGCTGCTGGAGATTATTTACCGGCATTGTATTTTTCCTTCAAGCGCGCCACTTCGCTCTCGTAAGAATCGGCTCTGGCGGTCTGCCCCAGCTTCCGGCAAGCCTCGGCCAGGACCATGCGGGGAATGATCTGCTCGCGGACCGGATCGATCCCCGCCGGCGACTTAAGCAGCTCTTCCAGCCCCTGCACTGCCGGTTCGATCTTGCCGGCCGCGATCAGGATCGTCGCCAGAATATTGATCGCCGCCGCGTTGCCCGGCTCCAGTTCTCTGATCCGGCTGGCCGACTGGAAAGTTTCTTTCAAGCGGCCGAGCTTAAGCTCGGTCTCCGCCTTGCCGGTCAGCGACTGGATCAGCAGCGCCCGGTCGTTCTGGCCGTGGTCAACCGCCGCGGCAAAAGCCGCCAGCGCTTCGGCCTCGCCGCCGCTCGATCTCAACAGGTTGCCAAGCAGATAACTGACATAAGGATCGTCGGGATTCCGCCGCAAATGTTCCTGATAGAGCCGCAGGTAGCGCTCCTTTTTGACCGCCATCTCGTCCGCCCCCAGGTTGCGCCCCCAGTGGTAAAGCACGATCGGCAGGACCGGCCCCAGCACCGGTTTGCCTTCGGCATCGACCGTCTGTTCGTTGATCGGGCGGACAAAATGAACGCCGAGTTTATTGCGGAACACTTTGGTCCGCAGATAGCTTTTGCCCCTGACGGTCTGGCCGAAAGGCGACTCGCTCATGATCAGGCTGAAGGCCTGCGTCGCCGGCTCGGCCGCCTGCAGGAAGACGATCAATTTTTCCGCGTCCTCTTCCCTCAAGTATTCGTCGGCATCAAGCCAGGCGATCCATGGCTGGGTGGCAAAGGTGAGGCTGTAGTTGCGGGCGGCGGAGAAATCGTCGATCCAGGTAAAGTGCTCGACGCGGGCGCCCAGCTCCTTTGCCACGGCAACCGTTTCGTCGCTCGAGCCGGTATCAACGACGATGACCTCGGCCGCGCGCCTGACGAGCTGCGGCAGGGTCAGCTTCAGCTTTTCCGCTTCATTCTTGACGATCATGCAGACCGACAGCATTGATAACTCCTTAAGCCGCCGCCTTGACCGCGGTCCGTTTCAGGCAGGCCAGCTTGGCGCCGTTTTCCGTCAGCTTGAATTCCTTATCGATCACCCGGTCGTGCTCTTTTCCGAACTGGGACCGCAGGCCCTCGCCTTTCTTGATATAAACGTTGAGGCGCTCCAGTTTGATCAGGAGCTCTTTCTTGTCGCTGGCGAGCAGGTTGAGCTCGTATTCCAGGTTCGAGCGCTCGGCATAGAGCTCGGAGAGGACCTTGCCGGCCGAGAGGACGCGCTGCTGGGCGAACCACTGCGGCGTGTACCGGTCGCGGATCCCGAGCCGCTCCGCCTGGATCAGGAGCTGTTTCCTCATCTCTTCGATCAGCTTGAATTCGGCTTTTTTGCCGTTACGCCTGGCCATAAGTCCTCAATCTGATCTCGCTCTCCACGCAGCTGACCATTTTGTCGTTGTTCTCCTTCTTGAGTTGGGTGGTGACCCGCTCCCTGATCGCGGCGATCTTCTCCGCCGCCCCGGTCTCGCCCAGGCTGTCGAGGAGCGACGGGCCGAGGCGCAAAAATAATTTGCTCATCAGGCCGTCCAGGCTGCTCGCGCCGAAGCGCGCCTGCATGGCGTCGTGGGAGTATTTTTTGCGGATCGAGCCTTCGATATTCTCGTAGATCGAGCCGATCAGCGCCTGGAGGAAATTATCCAGGCCGGCCCGGAGGCTGGCGGCGGGATCAACGGTCTGGGCCGGTTTAGCCGCGGTGGTCAAAGAAACGCTCGAGGACGATAAAGAAAGCAGGTCCGTCTCTTCCTGCGTCGCCACGACCGTCTCGTTCCCCTTCTGCGTCCAGGAGAGCCCGGAAGATTTCTGGTCCTTGGCCTGGACAGCATGCTCGGCCACCGCCTGCGCCTGGGCCGGCTGCGGCTTGACCAGCGCGTACAGCTTCCCCTGGTTGTTCAATTCGGCGCCGACATTGTTATTGGCAAAAGACATAAAATTACACCCTGGCCTCCTATATAATATATCGTGTTTTGAGGGGCAAAACTTGCATGTTTATTGCTCGAATTTCCTGATATTAGAGAAAAAATTAGAGGATTCGAGCCGAAATTCGAGTATTCGGGAAGTAAATTAGGATTTCTTGGCTTTCTGCGCCCCGGCTTTTTCGGTCTGGTTCCGGGCGGCTTTCCGCCGCTGCTGCGCTTCGGCCATCGCTTTCTGCTCTAAGTGTTTCTGCTCGGCCCGCTGGGTCTGCCTGATCTTTTCGGCCTGCTTTTGTTCGTCGGCTTCGTCGCGTTTCTGCTGGTCTTTATCCTCCCGGTATTTCTCCTCCTCCCGGTGGTAGCGCCGCGTTCCCGCCTTGTCCAGGGTAGTGTAAATATTCATCCTGATGTTGTCGGTCTTTTTGCCGGCTTGCGTCAGGTCGCCTTCGATCCGGACCGCCCAGCTGTTCCCGTAAGGGTCAGTGAAGCCCTTTCTCCCAAGCACCTCCCCTTCATCCAGGCCGGTGAATTGCTTGCGGGTATAAAGATTATGGCAGCCAAGTTGATTGACTCCCATGCCAATCAACATTGTGTTATAGGCCGGGACGTTGGGAGAGACATAGCCCAGATTACCGTATTTGCTGCGCAAGACATTATAAATCCCATACCACTCATTCGTGCCGGACCAGATATCAATGTCGCCACCATACTGGGTAGTGAAATTGTCTTCCCCCCAACCGAAAGAACCGCCAACCCGATCCCAGCCGTAACTGCGGGACGAATTAGGGTCATAAATCGTTTGGGGGACCAGGACATTTTTACCGTTAATATTTTCCTCTTTCCAAAGTTCGACATACTTGCCACCTTGAATATCATAACCTGCGCCGTCTCGAGGGAAAACGCCCTCGACCCCCGGCCAGGTGCTGATGCTGGGAGCTAGGCCGACTGGTTTAGGCATATTGTTATAATTGGGCCGAACCCAGGTCGAAGCGCCGAACCACTGTTCGATCAACCACTTCATCGCCTTAAGCTGCTGGACCTCACGGGGGTCCATTGTCTCGGCCCCCGGCGGGTCGGGCATCTGGCCGACGGTCGTGTCATACGACAGCTGGTACTGGAGCGGCAGCGGCTGGCAGAGCCAGTTGCGCACCGCGGCATTTTCGTCCGCGTCCAGCCCCGTCCCGGTATATGACCTCATGATCGAATCGACCAGGCCGAAGATCGAACCTTTATTATCGGAAGTCGGATGCAGGCCGTCGGAATTGGCCTTGTAGTCGCCGTAGGACCGGAACTTATTATAATACTCCGCCCCGCTGGCCTGGTTGTACTGCCAGAAAGCGTAGCGGTCCAGCATCGACATGGGATAACCGGCGTCGTTATAGTTGGTGGTCTTGGAAAACTGGTAGATCTGGTTCAGCATCAAATGGGACGTTTCCAGGATCAGCCGGAAAGCGTTGATGCCGTGGGACAAACCCTGGGTGTAGTGGGTCGCCATCCAGTACTTAAAATTAGCGATCATATCCCGGTCGCTCCAGGTCAAGGCGACCGGGCCGAAGATGTCGGAGGCGACTTTATAGACCCGGTTGCGCGATTCGACCATCGCAGCGATCAGGATCGTCTGTTCCCGGGCGGAAAGCGCAGCATAAGAAGAACCCGCCCGGTAATCGGGCCCCTGATCATAAACACCGTTCATCACCATCTGGTAATAACTCTGTCCCGAGAGCTTATTAAGAATGCCCTGCAGTTCGGCCCAGCCGGCGGCGCTGGAACCGGAGATCGAGGCGAGAAAGTCGCCGATAAAATAAGCCCGATTGACGTCGGGATCAAGGTTGATGTCTTTCGGCAGGCGAGTGTCATTGTCCATGAAAAAACCGGCCAGACCAAGGGGTTTCCTCTCTTCCAGATGGTTCCACTCACACCCCTGGACGTCGTAATCCACGTTTCCCAAGCTGGAAGCGACGTTTTCGCCCCAGAAATACTCTTTGTCCAAACCGTTGTTGAAATGGGTAAAACCGGCGACCAGGTTGCCTTCGGTCCCATCGAAAGCCCACGTCCCGGTCTTTTCGATCGCCTCAAAATTGTTTTTCGGGCGCCAGTTCGGGTCCCCCGTCCGGTTATAGACCGTTTCGTCGGAGTCACTTGCTCGGCCCGTGGCAATCGTCTCCGTCAGGTAGTCAGGAATCTCATATTCGTTCAGCGCCTGGTACCATTCGTCGGAGATCTGCCAGCCGGCCAGGTCGTGAGCCGTGCCATCTTTTATGTCTTCTTCGCCGGCCAGGCGGTTGCCCGCAAAAGCGACGGTGTCGACCTTGGACATGAACTTGAACATCTCGGCGAGGAAATTGAAGTCCCTGGCCAGCTCTTTATTTTGTGTGGGGAAATTCACTATGTCCGGCGGGACATAATAGAATTGTATCGGTTTAACCAGGTAGGCCATGGCTTACTTCCCCCGCGCCGTTCAACAGCTTAGCCGCCCATCGCCTGGATCATCTGTTTATCGGCGGTCCCTTTCCACTTTTCGGCGTCCATCAGGACCTGGAGCTGTTCCTCGAACTGGGTCATGGTGTAGTTGGCATAGAGCGCGTACGAGGCGTCTTCGGGCTTGACCGGCTGGTTGGGGAAAGCCGGGAAGGTCATCGCCGTCCCCTCCATCATCGACTTAGACATTTCGGCAAAGATATTGATAAATTCGGTGTATTTCCCCTTTAACGCGCTGGTAATGTCAAAGCTGTTATCAATATTGGCATTGCTGATCACCCCGGCGATCGAGTAATCCATAATTTATTTCCCCCTTATCATTTTTTATTTTTTATCTTTTACTTTTAATTTTGTCTAATCTATAAGGAAAAGCCGCCGTTTTCTTTATAGATTAGAGGGGGGAATCGCTTCCCCCCTCTTTCGCTCTATGAGTTTATGCGCCGGCCAGAGTTCTGAAGGTCTGCTTCGAGATGTTCTCCGCCTTCGTAAAGGTCGAAGCACCCGATTCCGCAGCCTTTTCCATTTCGTTGATCGCGTACTGCAGTTGCACAACGGCGCCGTCCTTGACACCCTGCATGTCGCTGATATCGGCGTCCGAACCATACGATGCCAAAGTGTTGATATTGGCGGCCAACTCGTCAATTCTGTGCCCCAGCGAAGTCTGGATGTTATCCAACGCATTGGCTAAGTCATGGGTCGCCCCCGCAAAGCTGGCATCACCACTTGCAGTATACTGCGTGTAACCCTCCTGAGGAGTTGCAATCATACTCATACCTTTTCACCTCCTTTTTCTCCCGCCTGTCGAGAGCGGGTCAATTCAGCCCATCCACTTATATATTCGAAGCCAGAGACGGAAAACTTGCATCCTCCTCACCCGCTGACGCTGAACCGGCCTCCCTCTCCTCCAATCGGATTGGAGGAGAGGGGAGAAATTAGACGAGAAAGTCATGGTTCAGGCCCGGTAAGGGCTGGTTGAACAGGCCGCTGATCAGCTGTTTAACCAGCTGGCTGTCGACGCTGATTTTGTTCTGTTCCGCGGTTTTACCCTGACCGAGCGTGTCGCTCACGCGCTGGCCAAGCTGGGCCAGCAGGTCGCCGCCCCCGCCCTGATAGTCAGCGCCGACCCGGCCACCCAGATCACCAGATTTAATGGAAGGTCTGATCTCCATGATTATGCCTTTTTACTCACTTTGGCGCCGGGTTGATGGGAGCGTTTTTCTTGTTGCCGTCAACTGAATTAACCATGGCACTGTATTTATCGGGGGCAGAGGGGAAAAACTTGCGCCTCACCCCGACCCTCATCCGCTGACTCTTAACCGGCCCCCTTCTCCCAGAGGGAGAAGGGAAATTCATTGTATTTTACCCTCTCCCTCTGGGAGAGGGGGGTAGCTTTAAGGTTAGCGGGTGAGGGCCGGGGAAGGTTTATCAGCCCAACTTTTGCTTCAGTATCCGGGTCAGTTTCTTGAGGTAATCGGCAACCGCCTGTTCTTCGGCCTCTTCTTTGTCGTAATAAAGGGAATCTTCCAGCTCGCGCCAGTTGTTGAACTGGAGCCCGTCCTTGGCCCCCTTATCGGTCACCATGATCTGCGAGGCGCGGGCCAGCTCGACGAACGTGTTCTTGAAATTTACGTCGCCCGCGGCGGCCGTCGCGTTGTTCGTATTCGCTTTATTATTATTGACCGGCAGGTTCGAACCAACCGCGCCGATTATCCCGTCTAACATGAGAAACCTCCCCTGATCACGCTGCCGCCGCCCTGGGCCATGGTCACCAGCTCCTTGTCTTCTTCGGCCTGTTTGACCTTGTCGTGGAATGTTTCCTGGCGGTTGCGGCCCAGCTGAGAACTGATCGCTCCGACCGCCAGTACTTTGTCTCCCCGGGAAGCCGCGGCGGCACCCGCCAACCCGCCCGCTTTGCCGGGTTTCTCGTCTTTTGTCGTGACCTTCTCTTTTTCCCTCTGCAGAACAGCGATCTGACGGTTCAGCCCCATTACCTCGGCCCGGACGCTGGTTATCTCCCCTTTGTTCTGGGCGATTTTCGCCTGGACCTCTTTCAGCTCTTTTGCCAGCCGCGGTTTGACCTGTTCCAGCATTTCCTTTTCTGCTTCCAGGTCCGCCTGCGCCTTCAGCAATGCTGTCTGTTCGTCACCGCTGAGCGGTGGCTGTTGGGTTAGTTGCTTTTCAATCGTATCCAGCTGCTGTTTGATCTCTTCCTGCCGGGCATCGACCTCCTTGGTCAACCTCACCACTTTCTCCTTGACCGCCGGCAAGTCAATATTCGAGAGCTCCTTGAGCGCCTTGCCAAGTTCATCCAGCCGCTGCAGCAGCCGGGCCTTTTGCGCTTCAAGCTGTTTGATCTGCTCCTCGGGGGTCGCGGGCTTCTCCCCGTCGGTCGCGACCGGGGCCTGCGAAGCTTCGGCCGAATTATTGGCCACGGTGGCCGCTTTGGTCTGGACCTCCCGGATCTTGCTCTCGACGTCGGCAAGCAGTTTACTGACGTACTCGCGCTGTCCTTTGGTGTTGGGGGCCGGCTCCTGCTTCGGCTTGAACTCGATCGGCTTCGGCTGGCTGGCCGCGGGACTGACGCTGGCGGCGGCGGCCTTGGCGGCGATCTGCGCCTGGAGCTCCTTGGTCGGCTGACTGTCTTTGAATTCCGGCCTGATCTTCAGCTGCTCATTTAACCGCCTCTGGGCTTCATAGTGGGTGATCTCGTCTTTTTTGAGCGGCTCGCTGATGCGCGAGATCTTATCCTGCCAGTCCTGCATTGCCTTGTCCACATTAGGCCCGGCCGGGCCGGCGTGTTTATCGGCTTTGTCAGGCGATGAATGGCCGATCGGCATCTTGGACCTCCGGTTCTGGGCCGCCACATTGTCGGCGCCGGATTTGACCGCCTGAAACCAGGCGTTGACCATCTCTTCGGCCCGTTGCGCCATCAGTTCGGCCGCCGTCTGGGTCGCATAAGAGGAAGCCATAATATCCGAAGCTTCTGCCTCCGTTTCCAAGCCGTTGATCGTGTCAAAAATATCGTTACCGCCGCTTTTTTCAGCCTTACTGTGAGCGGCGCGGCTGGGCTGGTGATTGGCATCCAGCTTCGAAGCCTCCAAATTGGCCTTCTTCTCTGGTTGACGATCCTCATATAAATGGACCTTGATATAATGCTGAAACAGGGGGCTCATGATATTCAGCGTAATCGCGGAAATGTTCAGCCACTTGCTTAATGTTCCTTTATTCTCCGGCGCGTCGTAAGCGTTCCCGGCTTTTTTGGCCTCGACTTTCGGTTCAGTGCCGGCCGGCGCGGCTTTGAGTTCCGCCGCCTGGGCGGTCTTGGCCCCGGCAGCTGCTGCGTCGGTTCGCGGAGGGGACGTTTTCTGGCCGGCGCCCGCGCCAGGTTCGGTCTCGCCCGGCTCCGCAGGCTGGGTCGCAAACGCCGCCACGTACAGCGCCATCGAAGCAATGCTGATGGCGGCGCTCAGCCCGCTGACGAAAACCTGGGTTTGCGCCTGCGACATTTGATTATGCCGCTCGATCATGATCTCAATCCCCTGGGTCAGCGAATTCAGGATATTCTGCGCCGCTCGTTCCTGGGCCGAAGCGTATTCCAGCAATTCGTCCACACCCTGGGCGCCGCCGGCCCGCAGATGGCGCCGCACACCGGAACTGATCGTGTCTTTGGCGGTCACCAGCGTCATGAGCATTTTCAGCAGATTGCTCACGGCGTGCAGGCGGGAACCAAGGGTCGCGTTCATTCCGCCGTCCATGACCCAGGTGCTGCCCGAGAGCGACCGGGCCAGGTTCTCGCCCGCCTCGAGATATATCTGCTCCTGCAGAGCGTTGATCCCGTCAAGCGGGTCCTCGTCATTCCGATTGGTGTTCCCTTTGATGTCTTTGACCGTTTTCTCCGAATCGGCGTAACCCTCATAGTCGCCGAAGCCGCTGTGAGCATAGTCGTAGTACATGATGCCGCTGGCGGCGGCATTGGCCAGCCCCATTACGGACGGCGTCAGATTGACGATCAATCGCCCGGTCGATCCGCCGATCGCCCCGCCGGCCGCCCCGCCGGCGACCGCCAGCGCGCTGCCGACTATCGCCTGGGTTTTGGCCATCGACAACTGCTTTTCGGCGTCACGCTGGCGGTTCATCACCTGCGCTCTATCGGCGATGAATCTGACCAGCCCCTGCATGATCGTCATCGCTTCGGCTGCGGCACCCTGCACCACGACTTTGCCCAGTTCGCTCACTTCGCCCGAGGTCCCCGTCACCTGTTGCCGGACGGCCGCGCTGATCTTGTTCTGACCCTGCCGCAGCTCGGCCAGCATCTGGCGCAGGGTCTGGATCTTCATCAAAGCGTTGTAGAGTTTGCCAACCAGGCCGTAATTGACCCCGTGATAGCCGTCGCCGGTGCTGATATAACCGTTGGCCGCTAGCTCCGCGAAACAGGCGTTCTCTAGGCCGGCCAATTTGTCCTCGGCCACATCCGAATTGGCGGCCGCCTGACTGCGCTGCGACAGCCGTTTGTCCAGGTCCTGGCTTGTCTCATGAAAATCGTTATGCAGGGAACTGTACTGCGAAGTATTAAGGTCATACATCTGGTAAAGCGAACTGCCGAGTATGCCGCCCAGCGCCATCGCAATACCGGCGAACTGGCCCACATAAGGGACAAAGTAGAGGGCGAAACCGATCATCTCGCCGATCACTCCCCATTTGGAGGCGCCAAAGGCATTATGGGCCTCGATCTCGTTCTGGCGCTGGATGTTCTTGCCGTTGACCTGCTCCGAAAGCTGCATTTTGATCGACTGGACGATCAGCGTGCGCTGCTGGACCGTGTTTTCCAGATTGCCGAGCAGGTAATTGTCGCCGAAGTCTTTGACCGTATATTCCTGGACCACGGCAGACACCGCGCGGCTGATATCGCGCATCGCCTTTTGCAGATAGGCGATCATCTTGAGCAGGTTGTGGAACGTCTGTGTCCGCAGTTCCATGGCCGCCACGGCCTGACTGTTCACAGCATAAGTGCCGTCGGCGTTCTTGATCATAAAATCTTCGCTGCTCAGGCCGTTGAGGTACTGTTCTTCCATATCCTCGGTATAATCGATTGCCTCAACCACATTCCTTGGTTGCTTAAGGTCGGTACTGCCGCCGACGCTGAAGAGCGGCGGACCAACATCGTAATTGTTTGGCACCTGGGAGGCCTCGTAAGCGCCAACCCCCTGGCAGAGGGCGCCGGCCGCCGCCGCCGCGCCGCCGATGATCATCGGCGCCAGGACCGAACCCGAACCGTAGGTCGCGGCGGTCACCACGATGGCGGCGATGACGCCGACGATCTGGATGGTCGTGCCCAGGATATGCCAGCCTTGGGCCTCTTTCATTTTATCGACATTGATCTGGATGGCGACTTCCGTGTTATAAAACTGGATCCGGTTCGACAGCGTGCTGAAAGCGGTATCAAAGAACAGATTGCCCAGCTTGAACATCGACTCCTGGCTGGCATAGGCGTATTCGGCCTTGGAGGTGTGCGGAGAAAGATCGAGCAGGATCTCCCGCACCGACTGGCTTTCTTCCATCTGGGCCGTCTGCGCGAAAGTTTCCGCCCGGGCAGTGTTTTCCAGCGCCACCATCTTGCCCCGGAGTTCGGTCAGGATGTCTTGCAGAAAATTCTTGGCGTCATCGTCATCGAAATAATCGGTGCCGGGGCTGTTGTCCCCCTGCGCAATCAGCCTCCCGGCCTGGAGCTCGGGATGAAAAATACTTAGCCCAATATCCCAGCCATCGAGGCCGCCGGCGCCGTTGCCGACGACCGGCTGGTCAAGCTTCAGATTGGCCTGCTCGATCCGGCCTTCGAATTCGCGCAGGACCGAGGCGATCCCGCGGCCGGCCGCCTGGTTGCCCATCAGCTCAAAAGCGGCGGCCAGCGCCTGCAGCGCGGTCATCAGTTCGTGGAGATTGTTTTTAACCGAAGCGTTGAACTTCTGGGTCTCGGCTTTTTTCTGCTCTTCATGGTCGAGATCGTCGCCGCCGGTGAACCAGTTGCCCAACCCTTCGTACCAGGGACGGTCCGCGCGGTCTTTCTCGATCGCGTTCATCCGCTGCTGCCAGAGCTCGAAGTTGTGGTTGTAAACCGCTTTATAAACGCTGGTCATGAATTGCTGCAGGATCTTCATCCGGTCCTGCATCGACTTGAAGAAAGCGGCGCGGGCGGCGTCGGCGCTGGTGTCCCCCTCTTCCGGCTTGAGTTCCAGGATGATCTCCATCAGTTTCTGGCTCTCTTCCATCTGGGCGTCGGTCAGCATCTTCATCATCATTTCGGCGGTAGCCAGTTTGGCGATCAGCGTCAGCAAGTCGGCCAATTTGGAGCCGTCGACCGTCTGGTACTCGCCGTCGGGGCCGACGATGAAATCTTCGCCTTCGAGACTGTTCATCAGATCGCTGGTCGCCTCATCGGCGTTATTCATCGCGTTACCAGCAGTGAGCGAAGCGTCATACCCGCTAGAATTGTCGAGGTATTCGGGTCCCTGGTCGACCGGCGCGGCGGCCGCCTTATTCCGGGGTGTGATGCCGGGTGAGGAAGCGGTGATCGTATCTTTCTGGCCGCCGTCGGGAATGTTCTCGTCCTGGTTGGGGATATAGGAAGCCAGCTGGCCGATACCGAGATCGTCCCGGTCCTGGTTGTTGGGAACACTCTGTGAAGGGGCTACGCCATTAACGCTCATTCTACTATATTTATCGTGTCTGGCGGGGGAAAACTTGCGTGTTTACAACCCGAATGCGCGAATGTCGGCTCGAATACACGAATGTAGCACGAATGAAGATATTCGGGATATTATTCAGGCATTCGAGCCATAATTAGAGTATTCGGGTAGCAATCAGCTTTTGGGCTGCTTAAATTTTGCGATCAGATCGTTAATTTCCTGGTCTTTCGCTTTGAGCTTTGACAGCAGGTTTTTCAGCGCTGCGTCGGACTCTTTGACCCTGGCTGCGGCCCGGTTCTTGATCAGGGTAAATTTCAGAATGTTCCAAAGATTGGCCAGCAGGATAAAAACGGCCAGGGCGAGAAAAAAAGTCGGCCAGTGAAAACCGTTAAATATTTGCATGGCGGTAGTCTATCACAGATTTACCGGGTAAGGCTACTTCTTCGGGGGCGGCTGATCGGCAGCCTGCGCGGCAATGACCGGCGTGGCAGCTTTGGCGCTGAAATTGGCGTCGGTCAGGGTGCCAAGTAAACCGACCACCTGCTCTTTGTTCCCCTGCGGATCGGCCTTATAAAGTTCCAGGGCCTTGGCCAGGACTTCCGTCGAGGTTTGCTTGTCAAAGTTGACTTCGGGGAATGGCGGCAGAGTGACTTTGGCCAGGACCTCCGGACCGTAGTCCTTCCCCATTCTTTCCAGCAGGGTCTGTTTCTCCAGCAAGCCCTTCCATTCCTTCTTGTCGAGCCCTTCGCCCGTCGTCATCCAGCGGCGCAGGTACTGGTCGGACAATTCCCTGACCAGGCGGTTGCCGTTATGCAGGTCGTTCAGGGCGAACTTTTCGGCCAGCGGCTTCCAGTACTGCATGGCCAGGTACTTTTCGAACTTCTCCCAGGTCTTGTCGTCTTTGGCCGCGTCTTTATCGTCCCGGCCGGAGTAGCCGGTCATCTGTTTGGCGCGCAGCCAGGCTTCCTTGACCTTCGGGTTCTTGGCCGCATACTCCAGGATGGAAGTTATTCCCTGCTGGCGCAGGTCCTTAATCGGGCGGCCGCCCGACGGGATGATGTAAACCTCGTCGTTCTCGCACATGTATTTGAGCGGGGCGCGCGTCAGGGCCATGTTGTCGAGGAAATTCTCCAGGCAGTCCTGGAGCTCCTTGGCGTTCCTGATCTGCCCGTCGCCCGAAAAAGCGGCCCAGAATTCTTCCGTCACCTTGTCAACGTCGTAATATTCCTTGAGGAAGGCCGCCAGTTTCTCCCGGGTGACCGGCCCGCTGTTGAGCAGCTCATGCAGGGCCGTTTCGTAAGATTGGGGATGTTTCTTGACATCCTTGTCATTGAAATGATGTTTTCCGGATGCCTGGTCAAGGTATTCGGCGATTTCAACGTCAATAACGGGGACCTTGACCGGCACCGGGCCTTTCGCTACGCCGTCGGCCGCCGCTGTCTTTCCCTCGTCGGAAATGGTCGGTTGATCTTCGTAATACTTAGGATCATACTTAGGATCGACAAAAATGGGCGCGGCCGCCGACGGCTTGGGCCCCGGTTTGCCGGTGCTGGCTAACGCTATTTTAGGTGGTTCGGTTTGAACAGGCTTAGTTCCCATTAAGGCTCCTTAACTGCCCGGAACACCGACATCATTAAGAACATTGATCGTGGTCCCCTTGGTGGTTTTCGGATCTAGCTGGGCCAGAACAGCGGGAGCCGGGCCTGCCGGCGCGGCCGCCGTTGCCGGATTTTTCGCCGGGGCGGTCATGCCAATGGCTGCCCCCGGCATTTTCGGGTTGTCCCGCATATAGGTAGCGGCGGTGCCGACCCCTGCCTCTCCGGCCTGGGCTAATTTAGCGCCGGCTTCGCCGTAATAATTTTTGTTGGCGCCATGCGGAGTTTCGTACCGACCGGGAGACTGTTCGCCGCCGCTGGCTGTTGGGTTTAACATAGATGATCCCTCCTACAACATCCCATCGTAATCAACCGCCCAAAACTTGCATCCTCACCCGCTGGCCTTAAACCGGCCTCCCTCTCCATCTGCGATGGAGAGGGAAAAAAATTATTTCATCAGATATCGTTCCCGTCCGGCAGGACGGAAACCGTTTTCGGCCCCTCTTTGGCCGCGACTCTGGTCTCGACCGGCTTGATCGCCACCGACCAGTAATGGACCGGTTCCGCGCCGTTATTGGCAAAAGCGTAATCGACGCAGAACCCGTTCAGGTTCAGGCCGAAACCGGAAGTCTGATTGCCCGCGTTATCGCGCCCGGCGCGGAGCGCCAGCCCGCTGACCGGCCGCCATTCGCAGCCGAGGCCGCTGTTTTCCAGCGACCAGATCAGGGCCGAGCCGAAAAGTCTGCCCGAGACGCCGGCGGTCACCGCCGAAACCGAGCCTTCCAGCGTGTTCAAGCCGCCGGATCGCGCGGTCTGCCCGTTGGCAAAATTCTGGAGCGAGAGGCCGAACGACAGGTCATCACGCGGTTTGAAGACCGTCGCCAGATCGACATCGACGTTCGAGCCGCCGTCCCGGTAAAGTCCCGTTTCCGTCCCGATCTTGCGGCTGGAAAATTTCAAATTGACCCCCAGCGACAGGTGCCCGAAATTATCAGGCACTCTCATCTTTCTGTTAAGGTCTTCCGCCAGGGTAACGTAAAGGGTCTGGGTCGTCGACTTGGTGGGGGTGGCGCCGGCCGCCAGATCGTCCGGGTCGGTCGTCCCGACGTAGCCGATCCCCAGGCTGCCGAACGGCGTCTGCTCCACGCCGCCGATCAGCGAGTATTCGCGGCCCGGGCGCAAACGGGTGGAGACCAGGAGCGATTCTCTGCCGACCGCGGCGACGCCGGCCGGGTTGCTGAAGATCGAATTGACGTCGTCGGCCAGGCCGACGAACGCGCCGCCCATCCCCATCGGCCGGGCGCCCAGGGCGTCCTGGGCCAGGACGGGGCCGGCAAAAAGCAGGATGATCAAGGCGGACAAAAACGCTTTATTCATCTCACCTTATTAATCGTAACGTACGGGGCAAAACTTGCATCCGGGGGGAAGCTTTTAAAGCAGCGTGTCGGGGGGAACTTTGGTGCCGGGCGGCAGCGCGGCGGCCGGCCGGATGGTGCAGCGGTTGGCCACGACGCAGCCGGGGGGGACCTGGGCCCCGGCGCCCACGTGGCAGAAATTTCCCAGGACCGAATCGCGCACTTCGGCCCCGTCACAGACGGTCACGTTCGACCAGAGCACGGAACCGGTCACCGCCGCCCCGGGGCCGATAAAACATTTGTCGCCGATCACGGCGTCCTTGATATAAACGTCTTTGCCGAGCCGGCAGCGCTCGCCGATGATGACCGACCCCTCGAACCGGGCCGACCGGTCGATCGTTTCGGCCGCGCCGATCCAGGTGGCGCTGCCGTGGCGCCGGCCGGGGATCCCGATCTGGACCGCCCCTTTCATCGCGTCGTAGCTCGACTGGACATATTTGTCGAGGTTGCCGACGTCGTTCCAGTAACCGACCATTTCATAGCCGTAGAGGGCGGCGCGCTCCGCCGCCAGCCGGGGGAAAAGCTGGCGCCCGAAATCGTAAAAACCGGCCGGGATCAGCTTGAGCGCCTCCGGCTCAAAAACGTAAATGCCGGTGTTGGCCAGGTTGCTCAAGGCCTCGCCCGGGGCCGGCTTCTCCTGGAAGCCGGTGATCCGCCCGTCGGCCGCCTGCAGCACCACGCCGAACTCGGCCGGGTCGGCCACCGGGCTCAAGGCCACCGTGACCAGCGCTTTTCTCTTCCGGTGGAACTCGATCAGCCGGCCGAGGTTGATGTCGGTCAGCGCGTCGGACGAGAGGACGACGAACGTCCCGCGGACCCGCGACCGCTCCGCCATCAGCCTGACCCCGCCGGCCGTGCCGAGCAGCTCTTCCTCGAACGAGTACGAGAGGTTGACGCCGAACCCCCTCCCGTCGCCGAAATAATTCTCGATCTGCTCGGGGTGGTAATGGAGGTTGGCGGTGATCTCGGTCAGGCCGTATTTTTTCAGCAGCTCAAGGTTGTGCCGCATCGTCGGGAAATTGACGATCGGCACCATCGGCTTGGGGACCGCCAGCGTCAGCGGCTCGAGCCGCTTGCCGTAACCGGCCGCCATGATCAGCGCTTTCACTGATCGATTTTCCTGATCCGGCGCCGGTGCCTTTCGTCGCCGGAAAATTCCGTCTTGAGCCAGACCTCGGTCAAACGCAGCGCTTTTTTGGGCGCCAGGTGGCGGCCGGCCAGGCAGAGAATATTGGCGTCGCCGTGCCGGCGGCTCTGGCGGGCGGTCGCGAGATTATTGACGTTGACCGCCCTGATCCCCCGCACCCGGTTGGCGGCAATTGCCATCCCCACTCCGGAACCGCAGATCAGGATCCCCCGGTCGAACTGCCCGGCGGCGACCGCCCCGGCGACCGGGAAGGCGAAATCGGGATAGTCGCAAGCGGCCTCCGAATCGGTGCCAAAATCCTGGTATTCATGACCCTGGCCTTTCAGGTAGCCGATCAACTCCTGTTTGAGCTGGAAACCGGCATGGTCGGAACCGATCGCGATCTTCATAACAACACTCCTAGTTAATTCCCCACACTTAAGTGTGGGGAATTAAATTTTTCATCTCTTCGGTCGCTTTTTTCATCCCGACAAAGACCGCCCGGGCGATGATCGAAAACCCGATATTCAATTCCTCGATCCCGGGTATCCGCGCCACGTTCTTCACGTTATGATAATCCAGGCCGTGGCCGGCATTGACCCGCAGGCCGATCATTCTCGCCTGCCGGGCCGCCAGGCCGAGCTTTTCCAGCTCCCGGGGCGACGCCTTCCGGGCGTAGGCGCCGGTGTGCAGTTCGACGAAATCGGCCGTCAGCGCCGCCGCCTCTTCCACCTGTTCTTTGGCCGGATCGATAAATAAGCTGACGACAATCCCCGCATCTTGTAATTTTCTAATCGCACTCCTTATTTTTGACTTTTGACTTTTGACTTTTGAATTTAAGTTAAGGCCGCCTTCCGTTGTCAGTTCGCGCCGCTTCTCCGGCACCAGCGTCACCATCTCGGGTTTGACCTTGAGCGCGAACCTGACCATCGCCGGCGTCGCCGCCATTTCCAGGTCGAGCCGCGCGCCGAGTTTTTTCAGGTCATAAACGTCCCGCGGCTGGATGTGCCGCCGGTCCTCGCGCAGATGGCAGACGATCCCGTCGGCGCCGCCGGCCAGCGCGGCCCGCGCCGCCGCCAGCGGGTCGGGGCTCGCCTCCAGCCGCGTCTGACGCAGCGTGGCGATGTGGTCGATATTAACTCCGAGTCTCATATTTCTTTGTGGATGAGGCAGATGGCGTAAGCCTTGATCCCGTGTTTGGCGCCGGTAAAGCCGAGCCCTTCTTCTGTCTTCCCCTTGATATTGACGAGTCCGGGCTCGATCTCCAGCGCGCCGGCGATCGCCGCTTTCATGCTGGCGATATAGGGCGCCAGCTTCGGCTCTTCGGCCACGACCGTCGCGTCGATATTGTTGATCGCGTAAGCCTGCTCGCTGAGCATCGTCTTGACCCGGGCGAGCAGCGTCAGGCTGGAGATATTCTTGAATTCCGCCGTGCCGGGCGGGAAATGGCGTCCGATGTCCCCCTCGCCGAGCGCGCCGATCAGCGCGTCGATGACCGCGTGCAGCAGCACGTCGCCGTCCGACCAGCCGAGCAGTCCGGCGGAGTGCGGGACCGCCACGCCGCCGACGATCAGCTTCCGTTTCTTGACCAGTTTATGAACGTCGTAACCGATGCCGATGCGCATGTGATTTATCCCCACACCAACTTAGACTAAATGTACGCCTAACAAAAGTTGGTGTGGGGATATTATAACCTAATTTCAGTAACCCTTCAAAAGGTACATGACCCGGGCCACATACTCCCAGACGACATAACCGGTGTCCTCATGCCGCGTCCACCAGCGGTCGGGGTTAAAATCGCTGCGGCGCACCGGCCAGACCAGCACCCGGACCCCGGCCCGGCCGAAGATCTTTTTGAAGACGGCAGCGGCGCGGCGCGTGTGGTACGGCGAAGTGACGACGATCACCGTCTTGAACCCGCGCGCTTTGGCCAGCGGCAGGGAAAAGCGCGCGTCCTCGAGCGTCGACCTCGAGCGCTCCTGCACGATGATCGCCGCGGCCGGCACGCCGAGCGTCACGGCCTGCTTTTTCATCCAGCCGGCATTGGAGAGTTGCCAGGCCAGCGGCCCGCCCGACATGATCAGCCGTCCGGCATACCCCCGGCGGTAAAGCTCGACTCCCCCGGCCACCCGCTCGCCGCTGGTGTCGCCCGCCAAAACGATGATCGCGTCGGCGGGGGCGAGCTTGTCCTCAACGACCAGCCAGCGGCCCAGCCCGTTAAGCAGGAACGGATAAGAGAAAAAAACGAGCGCGCCGCCAAGCAACAGCGTGGTCAGCCAGAATTTAAGGCGCTTCATCGGTCAGCGCGGCAGCCGCAGGAACGAACGGAGCAGGAAGCGCGGGTTCCTGGCCAGCCCCATCAAAAGCGTGCCGATCGTCGGATAGGTCCGGGGATTGGAGATCAGGCTCCAGATGATCGAGGAATGGTTCTCGAAATCGCCGATCTTCTCGACCAGCCGGGCGTTGTCGTGGAGATAGCCGAACAGTTTCTTGAGCACGTCCTCGTCCATATTCTCCATGATGTTGCGCAGCAAAAGACAGATCCTGATCTCCTGTTCGAATTCGGCGGCCCAGCGGGCGGCATAGAGCGACAGGTCGCCTTCCTTGATGGCGTCGGCCAGGAATTCCGCCGATTTCATGCCGTAATAAACGCCGCCCGAGGTGATCGGCTTGACCTGGCAGGCGGCATCGCCGACCAGGGCGGCGTTCTCCTTGAACAGCTCGCAATTGCCGATCGGGATGGCGCCGGCGTTCTTCTCCACGATCTCGCCGCTGACCCCGTTCTGCTCCATGAAAGCGTTGAGTTCCTGGTACGGATTATTGGCAATGGTGCCGATCCGGACCACGCCGTTCCCTTCGGGGATCAGCCAGGTAAAGAGCGAGAACGGCTTGACGTAGCTGACAAGCACCTGGTTTTGCCTGGCCGGGGTCATTTTGACCCGGTACTGGTAGCCGCGGTACAGCTTCATGTCCGAAGAAAAACCGAGCGACTTCCTGACCCGGGAATTGGGGCCGTCGGCGCCGACCACCAGATCGGCGTAATACTCGCCGTTGCTGGTCTTCAGGATATAACCATCCTTGATCCGGTGGGCTTCCTGCAGTTCGGTGTTAAACTCGATCTCAAGTTTCTGGCTCAATTCCTTGTCGAACCTTTCCCGGTCAACGATGTAAGCGACGCCGGGCCGGTGCAGGTCGAAGGCGGTGCCGTTGAAAGCGATGTGCGCCCCGTCGATCGTGTTGATGACCGACCTGGTCGAGACCGGCAGGCGCATGTCCTCAAAAACTCCCCGGCCGAAGATGCCGGCGCACTGGACCGGCTTGCCGACCTCGGCGTGGTCTTCGAGCAGCAGCGGGCTAAAACCGTGCTGTTTGAGCAGCTGGCCGAGATAACAGCCGACCGGCCCCGCGCCGACAATGATGATCTTGTTAGGTTTTTTCGTCACGAATGTTCATTATATCTTATTTTATGTTAAAATCCCAGCGTGCGCAGAGAGGCGATCATAATCATGGTGATGCTCCTTTCATCGGCCGCCTGGGCGGAAATGCCCCTGGCTCCGCTCCAGCCCGACAACCGCGTTTCCGCGGAAGCCGTGATTTCGTCGGCACTGACGCTCGACGCCGCGCAGACCGGCCACCTGCTTTATGTTTCTTATAACAAAGACCTTAACCGCTACCGGCTCTGTTACACTGCGCTCCCCACGGCCGAGACCAAAGTCCTTTTTACCAGCCAGGACGAGATCACCAGGCTCAACCTGACGGCCGGACCGCCGAGCGTGCTGGCCACCTGGCAAACCAGCTACGAAGGGCGGGCAACGGGAAGCTACTATACCGTCACGCTCGACCAGGGGAAGCACTTCGGCCCGGTCCGCCTTTATTCGCCGTCGGCCGGGTTCGCTCCGCCCCCCGCGCCGGACCTGATCAGCCCGCCCGACGGCGCGATCAGCAATCAGGTGTCGCCGGAAATCCGCTGCCGGACCAACTCCGCGGAGCCGCTCCTGGTCAGACTGGAGCTCGCCTGGAACAGCGCTTTTCCCGCCGGCCAGACCTGGTCCTTCGATGCGCTGGTGCTCCCCGCTTCGGCGGAAACGGTCTTCCGGCCGCCGCTCACCCTCCCCGACGGCACTTATTACTGGCGATTGACGGCGAGCAACGGCCTGACGCCCGGCGCGGCAACCCGGACCGCCAGTTTTGAGATCGATTCACGCCCGCCGCTCATCTCTTTAACTTCGCCGACGGGCGAAGTGAGCGACGACCGGCAGGTGCTGATCTCCGGCGAGGTCAGCGAACCGGCCAAAGTGACGCTGAACGGCGCGCCGCTTTCGGTCGAAGCCGGCGGCCGCTTCAGCGGCAGCTGGCGGCTGGCTTCCGGCCGGAACACGCTCGAAGTGATCGCCGCCGATAAAGCCGGCAACCAGGGCCGTTCTAGCCGGACGATCACTTATCAGGCCGGCGTGCCGCATTTCAAACTGACCAGGCCGAAACCGGGCGACTGGTTCAAGCCGGCTTCCACTTTTTACTTCGAAGCGGAGATCAGCGCCCAGAACGCCGTCGCCGACGAAACGGAAGGCGACCTGCTGGTCGACGGCCGGCCGCTGGCCGACCGGCCGGTCTACGACGCCGCCAGCCAGAAACTCGGCGGCTTCCTGACCCTGCCGCCGCAGCTGGCCGACGGGCCGCACACCGCCACGGTCCGCCTGTGCGACCAGGCGGGCAGCCAGGGGGGGAAAAACTTCACGCTCAATATCGACAGCTCGCCGCCCGCGCTGCTGGTCGCCAGCGGCGAAGCTTTTTATTCCGGTTCGGCCGAGCGGATCACGCTGCCGCTCAAGGACGGCGGCAGCGGCCTTGACCCGCAGGGCACGCTCGTCACGCTCAACGGCCGTTCGCTCGAAGTAGCCGTCTCCGGCGCAGCCGGCCCGGCCATCCAGCTACCTTACCCCGTGGCCGACGGGAGTTACGAGGTCTGGCTGGCCGCCCGCGACCAGGTCGGCAACACCGCCGAGGCGAAAACCGTCCGCCTGATCGTCGACACCAGGCCGCCGGCGCTCTTCGTCAACTGCGCCGCTGACCTGACGACCGATCGGCGGCAGCTGGCGCTCTCCGGCGAAGCCAGCGACCTTTACCTTTCGGCCGTCAATATTTACAGCGGGAAGCGGACGGTCAGCTGCGCCGTGACCGGCGACGGCAAGTTCTGCGCCACCCTGCCGCTGGCCGCCGGCCTCAACCAGGTCAGGATCGAGGCGGCCGACCGCGCCGGCAACAAGACCAGCCGTAATTTAAACGTGACGGCCGAGCTGGCCGCCGCCGCTTTGATCAGCAAACTGGCCGCCGGACCCAGCCCTTACTCGCCGCCGCGGGACGGGAATCTCCACTTCACTTTCAGTTTCACCGCCGCGCCGGACGAGCTCAAGCTTTACATTTTCGACCTGACCGGCACGCTCATCTGGCAAAAATCGCTCCCCCATTTCGCCGGCGCCTCCTACCCCTGGGACGGCCGCAACCTCTTCGGCCAGCCGGTCGTCAATGGAGTCTATCCTTATCTGGCGCAGGTGACCGCGGGCGGGGAGACCGAGATCAGGCGGGGAAAAATAATCGTCCTTCAGTAAGCGCCGCGGCCGGTCAGCACGACGGGGACCGTCCTCAAGAGGATCTTAAAATCGAGCCAGAGCGACCAGTTCTCGATGTAATAAATGTCGAGCCGGACCATGTCGTCGAACGGCAGGTGGGAGCGGCCCGAGACCTGCCACGGCCCGGTGATGCCGGGGCGCACCCGCAGCCGTTTCAGCTGCCAGGCGTTGTATCTGGCCACTTCGCGCGGCAGCGGCGGCCGCGGGCCGACCAGGCTCATCTGGCCGCAAAAAACATTGAAGAGCTGCGGCAGCTCGTCAAAACTGTAACGGCGCAGGAACCTGCCGAGCGGCGTGATCCGCGGGTCGGCTTTCATCTTAAAGAGGTGGCCGGCGACCTCCGCTTGCGCCTCCAACTGGGGGACCAGCCGGTCGGCCCCCTCGATCATCGAACGGAACTTGAAGATGCGGAACGGTTTGCCGTCGAGGCCGACCCGTTCCTGGCCGTAAAGGACCGGGCCGGGCGAGGTCAGTTTGACCAGCAGGGCGATCAGCAGGAGGCACGGCGAGAGGACGATCAGGCCGAGGCCGGTCAGGACGAGGTCCATCGTCCGCTTCAGCCCGGCGTTCAGCCCCTGGAGCCTGATCTCGGAGACGGTCAGGAGCGGCACGCCGGCCAGTTCGTCGGCGTCGACCCGGCTGGCGATCAGTTCGAGGATGCCCGGCACGATCTTAAATTCGACGCCAAAACGCTCGCACTCCGTGATGATGTCGAGCGTTTTTTCCGGCGGGATGTCGAGGCTGGCGATCACCACTTCATCGACCTTCTCCTGCCGGATCACCTCTTTGATCCGGGCAAGGTCGGCCGGCAGCTGGCCGGCGACCCGGTAGCCGAGCGCCCGGTCCCTCTCCATCCGCCCGGCCAGGGTCGCCCCGATCTCGCCGCGGCCGATGATCAGGACGTGGCGCAGGCCGAAGCCCCGGGCATGCAGCAGCCGGCCCGAAACGAGCAGCAGGGCGCGGAAGCAGCCGAGCAGCAAGAAAGCGATCCACCAGGCGTTGAACACCACCAGGCGGGAGACCCAGAACTCGCGGTACAGGAAAAGCAGGCCGAAGAGGAGGATGGCCGAGAGCGTCACGCCGCCGAAGAGCGCGGCCAGTTCGTCGACGAAAGCGGTGCGGCGCCGCGGCTCGTAGAGGCCGACCAGCTTGAAGACCGCCAGCCAGATCAGCGTCACAAAGACCAGCACGCTTAAATATTTTTCCAGCTGCACCGCCCCCAGCCCGGGCGAGATGAAGAGCAGTATCTTGAAGCGGAAATAATAGCCGAGGACGAACGAGCAGACGATCAGCAGCGCGTCGGCCAGGGCTTTGAGCAGGATCATTTCAGCTGTTCCAGCGCCTTGAAGACTTCCAGGTTTTGGGGAAAGCGCTCGAAGGCCGCGCTAAAGGTCCGCCGGACCTCCGCCTGCCTCCCCAGCGCCTTTCCCAGCACGGTCATCCGCGTGATCACGCTGACGACGTTGGGATTGACCGAGAACGCTTTTTCATAATGGTCCAGCGCCTCGCCCGGCCGGCCGAGCCGCTCGGCGATCAGGCCGCGGTTCTCGTACGCTTCGGCGTAGTACGGGTCGATCTTGAGCGCGGTCTCGTTGTAATCCCGGGCCGCGGCCAGCGCCTCCCCGCTCCCCTGATCGTACCGCGACAGGTTGAGGCGGGCCAGCATATAAAAGTTGTCGGCGTTGAAGGGATCGATCCTCGTCCCGTAGGCCAGCGTTTTGGCGGCCGCCGGCAGGTCATTGAGATTGAGATAGGCGATCGCCAGGTGCGAGACGGTCGTCCCCTCGAGCGGAAAGACCGCCAGCGAACGCTGGAAGTCGCCGACCGCCTGCGGCAGGCGTTTCATTTCCAGGTTGGTCTTGCCCGACTTGAAATAGATGTCGCCGCGGAACGAAAGGAATGAGGCCCAGAGCAGGAAGGCGACAACGGCGGCGACCGCCGTCAGCGGCAGCCAGGGGACGTCGTTCAGCGTGAGCCTGGCCGGCCCGGGCGCCGCGGACAATTCCGTTTCCCGCCCGAGCACCATCACCATCCCCCAGATCGTCCAGAAGAGCGAGGTGATCGCCACCACGCCGAAGCTGAACTGGTTTTGCACCACGTAGGCGAGCGCCGCCGCCAGCAGGCCGCCGGCCATCAGCCGCTCCGCCCGCGTGCCGGCCCGCGCCCGCTCCAGCCCAACTTTAAAGAGGACATACAGGGCCCAGAGATAAGCGAACATGGCCAGCAGTCCTTTGGTCACCGGCACGTCGAGCGATTCGTTATGGTTGCGGTCCTGCTTGACATGGAACGTCTCCTTGAAGCGGAAGAGGTCGGTCTCGTACCTCGGAAAGACCATTTTCAGGTCTTCGGGGCCGATGCCGAAGAGCGGGTTGTCGGCCAGGATCTTGTAGCCGCTCTTCCAGGTCTCGCCGCGCGAGCCGGCCGCCCCCTTCAGGGCAAGCTGGCTGGTGCCGGACTCTTCCGGCCGGGGCGTTTTTTTGACGCTGATCTCGCCGGCAAAGCGTTCGATCGGCGAATACTCGGGGTTCATCATCGTCACACCCGAAATGATGAGGATCAGCAGCGAGATAAGCGAAAATTCCCGCCAGTGCTTGAAGAGCCACTGCCGCCCGACCACGAAAGCGAAAAAGACCGCGCCGGCGAAAAAGCCGAGATAGCCGCCGCGGCTCTGCGTGTAGAGCAGGCAGACGTAGATCAGCATGATACAGACGCCGAGGAGCAGCTTGAGGATGAGCGGGTGCAGGCGGTTGAAAGTGAAACAGAAATAAAGCGTCGCGGCGGTGACCAGCGCGAAGGCCGTGTACCAGACCACGACGTCGCCGGCATCGAGCGTGTAGATCATGACGACGAACAGCGCCTGGCCGGCCAGGAACGAGCCGCCCGAGAGCAGCTGGTCCCACCAGTTGATCTCCTTGAACGGCTCGGCCCTGCCCCGCTCTTCCATGAACAGGACCAGCGCCAGGAAAAAGGCCATCAGGATGTAGGCGGCCAGGAAGTTCGGCTGGCCGATCGTCCCGATCACCCGCTCCTTGGTCGGCACGCCGCCCCAGAGGTACGGGTCCCACCCCTGCCGGTTGATGACGCCGTAGACCGACATGAGCGTGCCGGCGGAAACGACGGCGGCGATGAGCCGCTTGAGCTGTTCGAACGAACGGACGTAATTGGTGGTGATGAAAAAGAGGAGCCCCAGCAGGTACCAGGTGGAGAGCCCCTCGAAGCGCCCGTAAAAACCGGCGAAGCTGGTGTAGACGTGGACCGCCGTCAGCGTCGCCGCCGTCGTCAGCAAAATATAAGCGGCGACCGGCCAGTCGAGCGGCGTGCGGACGAACCGGTGCTGGCGGGTGATCAAGAGCTTCCCCGCCCAGAGCGCGAGCACCACGATGACGAAAGCGCGCAGCCAGGTGACCTTGGTCCCCGAAAAGACGATCCCCAGCCGGCGGTCGAAGATGACCGGGATGAGGAAGGTGATGACCAGCAGCATCAGCTCGACGGCGAAATCGAACGTCAGCCATCCGTTCCCGTGCTTCTCCTGCTTCTTTTCCGCTTTAAGCTCGCGCCGATTTTTCCCCATATTTCTCCTTCACAAAATCACCGATCTTCTTCAGAAAAACGCTCTTGTCGAACAGCCGCGCGTGCTGCCTGATCTTGTTCTTATCGAAGACGGCGAACTTGAACCGTTCGACCGCCGCCAGGAGCGCCGCCGGCGTCGGCTCGTCGAAGAAGAGCCCCGTCACGCCGTCGACCACCGTCTCTTTGGCGCCGCCCGCCCGGTAAGCGATGACCGGCCGCCCCGCCGCCCCGGCTTCCAGCGGCACGATGCCGAAATCCTCTTCGCCCGGGAAAATGAGCGCCCGGCACTCGGCCAGCGCCCGCCCGACCTCGGCGTCGGGCCGCCGCCCCAGGAACTCGATATTGGCGCGGGCCTGGCGCTCGAGCGGCCGCCGGGCCGGGCCGTCGCCGATGATCTTGAGCGGCAGGCCGAGCCGGTTGAACGCGGCCACCGCCAGGTCGATCCGTTTGTAATGGTTCAATCGCGAAACGATCAGGTAATAATCGCGGTCGACCGGCGCGGGCCGGAAAAATTCGGTCTCCACGGGCGGATATATTATATCAGATTTGCGCCCGTAAATCTCCCGGATGCGCCCCGCCACCTCGCGCGAGATCGCGATAAAATGATCGACCCGGCGGCCGGTCGCCAGATCCCACTGCCTGACCGGCTCGAGCAGGAACGGCAGCACCCGCTTGAACCAGCCGGCCAGCCCCGCTTCTTTTTCCATGTAATTCTCGTAACGCCAGAGAAAGCGCGGCGGCGTGTAGCAGTAGCAGATGTGCAGCTGTCCCGGGCGCGTCCTGATCCCCTTGGCGTAAGACGAGCTGGACGACAGGATGACGTCGTATTCGGCAAGGTCGAAGCGCTCGAACGCCAGCGGATAGAGCATGAAGTAAGCCTTGAACCAGCGCGCCGGGAGCGGCAGGCGCTGGAGGAACGAGGTGCGGATGTCCATCAGGCGGAAAGTTTCGGGCAGGCGGCTCTCGTCGTAAAGCGCGGTGTAGACCGGCGCCTCGGGGTAAAGCTCGTGGAGCGCCGCCACGCAGCGCTCCGCGCCGCCGAACTGGACGAGGAAGTCGTGGACGATGGCGAGGCGCATCAGCCGCCGAGCCGCTTCAGGTCGGCGTCGACCATCATGTTGACCAGCTGCCCGAACCCGACCTGCGGCTGCCAGCCGAGCGTTTTTTTCGCTTTGGCAAAGTCGCCGCAGAGAAGGTGGACCTCCGAGGGGCGTTTGAGCCGCTCGTCGATCACCAGGTATTTCCTGTAATCGAGGCCGACCCGGCCGAACGCCGCCGCGGCGAACTCCCCGACCGAATGCGTCGCGCCGGTGGCGACGACGTAATCGTCCGGCTGCTCCTGCTGCAGCATCCGCCACATCGCTTCGACGTAGTCGCCGGCAAAGCCCCAGTCGCGCTTGGCTTCCAGGTTGCCGAGCGAAAATTGTTTGTCGAGCCCCAGCTTGATCCGGGCGGCGGCGTTACTGATCTTGCGGGTGACGAATTCAAAGCCGCGCCGCGGCGATTCGTGGTTGAACAGGATCCCGCTGCAGGCAAAGAGGCCGTAGGCCTCGCGGTAATTGCGCGTCAGGTCGAAGCCCGCCACCTTGGAGATGCCGTAGGGCGAGCGCGGATGGAACGGCGTCCGCTCGTTCTGCGGCGACTCTGACACCAGGCCGAACATCTCCGAGGAGCCGGCGAAGTAAAAGCGGCAGGCGGGCGCCTTTTCCTTGAGCGCCGAAAGGACATAATGAGTGCCGTTCAGGTTGATATTGATCGTCGAGAACTCGTCCTCGAACGAATAGCTGACAAAGCTCTGGGCCGCCAGATGGTAGCATTCGTCGGGCCTGACCTTTTCCACCACTTTGAAAAGACTGGCGTAATTTTCCAGCGAAGCCGAATGGAGCACCAGCCGGTCATGGAATCCCTTCAGCCGCCACATCCGGTGCTCGATATCCTCGAACGCCACGCGGCGGACGATGCCGTGGACCTCGTAACCTTTGGCCAGCAAAAGCTCGGCCAGGTACGAGCCGTCCTGCCCGGTGATGCCGGTGATCAGCGCTTTTTTCATTGTTTTCCCTCCCGGAGATGTCCGCTCTCGATCAGATACGCCCGGAGCGCCGCCGGCCAGTCGCGCAAATCGTCCCGCCCCTGCGCCGCCAGCCGCGCGTTGGCGAGCGCCGAATAGCGCGGCCGTTTCGCTTTGGCCGGGAACTCGGCGGCCAGCGCCGGCTTGACCGTCACCTTTTCGTTCAGCAGCTCAAAGATCTTGACGGTAAAATCATACCACGAACAGCGCCCGTGGTTAACTATGTGATAAAGGCCGTATTCTGCGCCGCCGGCCAGTTCGTAAAGCTTGCGCGCCAGATCGCGCGTGTAGGTCGGCGAGACGATCTCGTCGGTCACCACTTTGAGTTCGGGCCGGCTTTTGGCCAGCCTGATCATGTTCTCGACGAAATTGCCGCCCCCCTTCCCCAGGCAGCCGGCGCGGCCGTAGAGGCCGGCCGTGCGGACGATAAAATGCTCTTTGAGGAGATAGCGGACGCAAAACTCGCCCGCCAGCTTGGAAATGCCGTAGAGCGTCTGCGGGCCGGGGGCGTCGCTTTCGGTGTACGGCGCCTGTTTTTCGCCTGCGAAAACGTAATCGGTCGAGATGTGCATCAACGCCGCGCCGGCGGCGCGGCACGCTTCGGCCAGATATTTCGCCCCCAGCGCGTTGACGGCAAAAGCTTCCCTGGCGTGGTCCTCGCAATCGTCGACCCGGTGATAGCCGGCGGTGTTGATGACGGCCTGCGGCGCGTATTTCGCCACGGCGGCGGCGGTCCGTTCCCGGTCGGTCACGTCAATTTCCCTGACCGTCAGCGGGATCTGCTCGGCGGACGGGACCACCCGGCACAAGTCGGAGCCGAGCTGGCCGTCGGCCCCGACGATCATGATCTTCATCGCTTTTCTCCTTTACCGAAATAGTCGAAAAACAGCTCAAAGTTCTGCCGGGCCAGCCGCACCAGCTCCGGCCGCCGGGCCGCCAGTTCCGCCCTGACCCTTTCCCGTCCGGCCAGCACCCGGTCAAGCGTTTCGTCAAGCCGGGCGAGCTCGTCAAGCTCAAGGCACGGCTGGCCGAGATCGGCCATAAATGACCTGACCTTGGGATCGTAAGCGATCCCGACCAGCGGGACGCCGGCCAGCGCCGCGAAGATCAGCGCGTGCAGGCGCATGCCGATCAGGCAGGTCAGCCCGGCGATCTCGCCGAGCATCTCTGCCGGAGCGGCGGCCGCCGGCTGGAACTCGAGCGTCACCGGCTCGAGCCCGTACTTATTCTTCAACCGCTCAAGCGTCCCCGCGATCGGGAGCGGACGCCGGAGCGCCACGCCGACGCGCGGCCGGGGCGGTCCGGACGGGGCCGGCACCGGCAGCAGAAAGGCCGGGTCGGCGGTGACGAAAGCCGGCGGCCTCGTAACGTTCAGCCGCCGCAATTCATGGAGCGACTCTTTATCGCGCAGCGTGATCAGGTCGGTGCCGTTTAAAACGCCGCCGGCCAGCCGCCGGTTGAACGCGCCCCGCAGCGGCCCCACCCCCTGCGCGAAGATCATCACCTTCCTGCCGAGCAACTTCGCCAGCCGGACGACGGCGGCGTAGTACCAGAGGCTGCGCGCGCTGGTCGCGTCCTGAAAGAGCGAGCCGCCGCCGCTGATCAGCACGTCGCAGGCCAAAAGCTCGCGCAGCAGGGCGAACGGGTTATACCGCCCGCGCCGGCCGAGGACGCCGATCCCGATCCCGGGGTCCCGCTCCCGCAGCCCGGCCGTGATCGCCTCCAGCACCGCCTCGTCGCCGAGGTTGCCGCAGCCGTAATAGCCGGAAACGAGGACTTTCAAATCAATTCTCCGCTTTATCGAGCCAGCGGCGGGCCAGCCGGCCGGCCAGCGCCCCGGCGAGCAGCCCGAGCGCCAGCCCGCTGAACGTCCGCGTGAGCGAGATCAGGAGCGGCGTGTGGATGTGCGAAAAAGAATTGAAGACGTCGACCGGCGCGATCACGCCGAGCGCCGCCAGCAGCCAGAGCCAGCGCCGCCCCCCGCGGAAATAATAAAGCGCGGCAAGGAAGAGCGCGGGATAACCGATGAGGAACTCCTTGGTCCGCGGCCGGACATAGAGGAGCGTCTCCAGCCAGCTGCGGAAAGTTTTTTCAAAGCCGGGGACCGGCAGGGTAAAGTTGCCGGAGCGCGCCACGATGACCGCCAGCGCCGCCAGCGCGAGGACGCCGAGCAGCGCGGTCAGGAGGGTGATCCGCGTGGCAAGCAGCTCTTTGATGTTCTTGACTTCAAGAAAATAGAAGGCGACCAGGAGGACCGGGACGATCAGGGCAAGCTTGACCGCCGGGAAGACCTCCACGCCGCTCATGAACCGGGAATCGGCCAGCAGGCCGACCATCAGGAAGATGCCGACGCTCGTTTCGGCCAGGACGTTGACGACCGCCATGAGCGCGGCGCGCCAGGGCGCCGCTTTCACCGGACCGTGGCGCGGAAAAGTGTTGATCACCGCGCTGGCCGGGAAGACGGCCGCCGCCAGGAAAGCGAGCCCCTTCTGCGCCAGCAGGAGCTGGCCGGCCGCCCCGCACAGAAAGACGCAGCCGAGCCCCGCCGTGAACAGCAGGTAAACGAGCGGCAGCGGCAGCGGGAAGAAACTTTCCAGCAAGAAGAGCGCGCCAACGATCACCCCGGCGCCGAGGATGAGGACCTGCCACCCCTTGACCGCCAGCCTGGGCCCCGGCAGCGCCGACCCGCGCCGGTAGCCGGTGGCGTCGAGCCGATTCGTCAGTTCGCGGAAGTAGGCGACGTTATACTCGACCGGCGGGGCGTCGATCTGCGGCGGCAGGAAGGGCCGCAAATAAATGACCTTTACCCCCCGCTCCCGCACCGCGCGGACGAACCGGTCGAGCGCCTCGTCCCGGTCGATCTTTTCCAGCTCGTCCCTGGGGATGCTGTGGACGCGGAGCGCGCCCGCCCCCATCAGTTTCTTCAGCCGGCCGCTGCCCTCCTGCTTGATGATCTCGATCGCGCCGTACTTCAGCCGGTGCTTTTTCAGCGCCCGGGCCAGTTCGGGCAGGGCGTCGGGGCAGCCGGGGAGCTTGTCGCCGTCGAAGATCACCAGGTTGTAGCCGGCGAGGGCGGAGATCTTCTGCCCGATGTTGCCGGCGTTGTAGCGCGGGTCGTACTTCAGCCGGGGGACGATGGTGAAGCCGCGCGCCGCCAGGAACTTGCGCTGCGCCTGCGCGATCCCCAGCCCGAGGCCGCGCAGTTCTTCTTCCGCCGCGTCGACCGCCAGGAAGAGCTGGCCCACCGGCTTGACCGCCTGAGCGCCAAACACCCAGGCGAGCTCGCCGGCGATCCTCGCCCTGACCCGCGCCTCGGGAATGTAGAGATAGGTCGAGTCGGGGTCGAGCGCCTGGCCGCGCCAGAGCGGCGCGAAGAGCGGGGCTTTGAGCCGGAGGACGCCCGACCCTTTGGCGTAAGCAAGTTCGCCCGCCGCCGCGGCGTCGGGGAGCGTCTCTTCGAAGACGCCGGCGGCGCTGATCCCCGCCTCTCTGATCCGGCCGAGCACTTCGGCCAGCGGCCGCTTTTCACAGGCGGCCATCTCTTTCACGCCGTCGAGGTCGACGACCAACCTGACCTGCCTGCCCAGCGCTTCGGCGAAAAAGCGGACTATCCCCAGGTACGCGCCGAGCAGCACCGCCGCCGTCAGCACCGCCACCAGGACCCCCCGCCCAAAATTCTTATTCATTGATCTCCTCCTTCAGCGCCGCGGTGATGAACGGGTCGAGCCCGCCGTCGATCACCCGCTGGACGTCGCCGATCTCGACGCCGGTCCGGTGGTCCTTGACCAGCGTGTAAGGCTGGAAAACGTAGGAGCGGATCTGGCTCCCCCACTCGATCTTTTTCTTCTCGCCGCGCAGCTCCTCGATCTTGTCCTTGCGCTGCTCCATCATCATCTCGAACAGCCGCGCCTTGAGGAGGCGGAGCGCGGTCTCGCGGTTGGCGTGCTGGCTCCGGTCGCTCTGGCTCTGCGTGACGATCCCCGTCGGCAGGTGGGTGATCCTGATCGCCGAGCTGACCTTGTTGACGTTCTGGCCGCCCGGGCCGGAGGCGCGATAAGTGTCGACGCGCAGGTCGTTCGGGTCGATCTCGACCTTGACCTCTTCCGTGATCTCCGGGATGACCTCGACCGAAGCGAACGAGGTGTGCCGTTTCCCTTCCGACGAGAACGGCGAGATCCTGACCAGCCGGTGGACCCCCGATTCGCTTTTCAAATATCCGTAGGCGTACGGGCCGGAGATGCAGAGGGTGGCGTTCTTGAGCCCCGCCTCCTCGCCGTAGGAAAGGTCGGGGACCTCGACCGAGAACCCCTTGCTCTCGGCCCAGCGGCTGTACATCCGCATCAAAATTTGCGCCCAGTCCTGCGAATCGGTCCCGCCCGCCCCGGCGTTGATCGCCAGGATGGCGTTGCTGCTGTCGTACCGGCCGCTCATCAGCGCCGCCAGTTCGAGCTCATCGGCTTTCCGGCGGAGCCGGTTCAACTCTTCGGCCAGACCGCCGAGGTCGCTCTCCGCCGCCAGCTCGACCAGCGCGGCGAAGTCGTCGACGCCGCCGCGCAGCTCTTCCCAGTTCGCGATCTCTTTTTCGAGGCCTTTCTTCTCCTGCAGCACTTTCTTGGCGCGCGCCTGGTCTGCCCAGAGCTTCGGGTCGGCCGCCGCCTGCTCGAGCTCGCCCAGCCGTTTTTTCTTCGCGCCGAGATTGACGATCTTCCCGAGCTCGAGGCTTTTGTCCTTTAAACTTAACGCCTGTTCTTTCAGCTCTTCATGCAGCATCTCTTGTACTTCTTTCCCGAACCGCAGGGGCACGGGTCGTTCCGTCCGACCTTGGCGGCCGCGCGGACCGGAGCGGGTTTTGCCTCCTGGGCCGGCGCGCCGTAAACGAGCGCCCGTTTCTTCGGCGCCGCCTGGCGGACCTCGCCGTCGCGGGCAAGCTGGACCTTGACGATCATGCTGATGACCTGTTCGCGCACGCCGCGCATCATCTCCTGGAACATCGAGTACCCTTCGATCTTATACTCGACGAGCGGGTCGCGCCCGCCCCAGCCGCGCAGGCCGATCCCCTCGCGCAGGACGTCCATGTTGTGGAGCTGTTCGATCCAGGCGGCGTCGATGACGCGGAGCATGACGAGCCGCTCGATCTGGCGCATATTTTCTGCGCCGATCTCGGCTTCCCGGTCGGCGTACGCTTTCCGCAGGAGTTCGAGCAGGACCGCTTTGATCTCTTCGCGCCTGCGCTCCTCATCTTTAAGCTGTTCGAGGCCGCTGACCGGGACCAGCTCGTTGACCGCGGCGAACAGGCCGTCCCAGTCCCACTCGTCGGGCCGCGCCTTTTCGGGGAGGAAGCCGGCCGCCAGCTCGTCGACCACCTGCCCCATCATTTCGACGACCTTGGCCTGCAGGTCTTTCCCTTCCAGGATGCGGCGGCGGAGCGAATAGACCGTTTCGCGCTGCTTGTTCATCACGTCGTCGAACTCGAGGACCTGCTTCCTGATGCCGAAGTGGTACTCCTCGACCTTCTTCTGCGCCTTTTCGATCGCCCGGGTGATCATGTTGTGCTCGATCGGGGTCTCCTCGTCGAGGCCGAGCCGCTCCATCACGCCGCTGATCCGGCCCGAGCCGAAGAGCTTCATCAGCTCGTCCTCGAGCGAAACGTAGAACCGGGTCGAGCCGGGATCGCCCTGCCGCCCGGTGCGGCCCCTTAGCTGGTTGTCGATCCGCCGGCTTTCGTGCCGCTCGGTGCCGATCACCTGGAGGCCGCCGAGCGCCGCCACCCCCTCGCCGAGAACGATATCGGTGCCGCGCCCCGCCATGTTGGTCGAGATCGTCACGTTGCCGCGCTGGCCCGCTTTGGCGATGATCTCCGCTTCCCGTTCGTGGTGCTTGGCGTTGAGGACGGTGTGCGGGATGCCGCGCCGCTGGAGCATCGAGGCGATCAGCTCCGAGTTCTCGATCGAGATCGTGCCGGCCAGGACCGGCCGCCCTTTTTTGTGCCACTCCTCGATCTCATTGACGACGGCGCGGAACTTGGCGCGCTTGTTCTTGTAGATCAGGTCGGGGGCGTCGCTGCGGACCATCTTCCGGTGGGTCGGCACCGGCAGGACCTCCAGCTTATAGATCTTCCAGAACTCCCCCTCCTCGGTCTTGGCGGTGCCGGTCATGCCGGCCAGTTTCCGGTACAAACGGAAATAGTTCTGGAAGGTGATCGTCGCCAGCGTCTGCGACTCCTGCCGGACCTCGACCCCTTCCTTGGCCTCGATCGCCTGGTGCAGCCCGTCGGAGTAGCGCCGCCCGATCATCAGCCGGCCGGTGAACTCGTCGACGATGATGATCTCCCCTTCCTTGACGACGTAATCGACGTTCTTCTGGTAGAGGTGCCAGGCGGCGATCGCCTGGGTGATCTGGTGGGCGAGCTCGATATTGGCGACGTCGTAGAGGTATTCCAGGCCGAGCGTCTTTTCGATCTTTTTGGTCCCGTGCTCGGTCAGCACGGCGTTCTTGATCTTTTCGTCGACGGTGAAGTCGGCCCCTTTGGCCAGCCGGCGGGCGACGTCGTTGGCCCGGAAATAATTGGCCACCGTGTCGTCGACCATGCCGGAGATGATGAGCGGGGTGCGCGCTTCGTCGATCAGGATGCTGTCGACCTCGTCGACGATGGCGTAATGGAGCGGGCGCTGGACGCACTCCTCGAGCGAGAGCGACATATTGTCGCGCAGGTAGTCGAAGCCGAACTCGTTGTTGGTGCCGTAGGTGACGTCGGCGCCGTAGGCGGCCTTCCGTTCCTGCGGCTCCATGTAATGCTGGATGACGCCGACGGAGAGGCCGAGCGCCCGGTAGACCGGCCCCATCCACTCGCTGTCGCGCCTGGCCAGGTAATCGTTGACGGTGACGACGTGGGCCCCCAGGCCGGTCAGCGCGTTGAGGTAGATCGGGAGCGTCGCGACGAGCGTTTTCCCCTCGCCGGTCTTCATCTCGGCGATCTTCCCTTCGTGGAGGATGACGCCGCCGATCAGCTGGACGTCGAAGTGGCGCAGGCCGGTGGTGCGGACCGACGCTTCCCGCGCCGCCGCGAAAGCCTCGGGCAGTATCTCCTCGGGCGTTTTGCCGTCCGCCAGGCGGGCGCGGAACTCTTCGGTCTTGGCGCGCAACTGTTCGTCGGAGAGTTTTTGCAGTTCCGGCTCGAGCGCGTTGATCCGCCCGACCAGGGGCTGATAAGTTTCGATCTTCCTCTGATCGGCTGAACCGATTAGGTTAATCAGCCACTGCAGCATCGGCGGTCAAAGCTCTTGCCGGCTGCCGAAGAACGGGAGGCCGAGCGATTTGAGGCGGGCGATGATCTTCTGTTTTCTCGTTGTGCGGATCCGTTCGCGGCCCAGTTTCTCTTTATGTTTTTCGACCTGTTTCCTGACCTCGGCCATGACCAGGTCGATGGCGGCGTACATGTCCTTGCCCCCCTCTTTGGCCTGGACGACCTTCTTGCCCGCCAGCCAGGCGCGCACTTCGGCCACCTGGCGCCGTTCGGCGTCGTAGATCTGCCGGGCGTCGAGGACGAGCTCGACCTTCTGGATGCCGCCGAAGAACTCCTCGAGCTTGGCCGTTTTCTGCTGGGCGTAGTCGCGCAGTGACGGGGTCACCTCAACGCCGTGGCCGGTGATCTTTATCTGCATTTCGCTCCCTCCGCTTCCTTTAGTGGCTGACAGCCCAAGTATAGCAAAACTAGGCCGCCCGCGCCAGCGTGAGGACCTCGACCCGCCGGGCGCCGGCGATGGTCAAGGCCCTGACGCACTCGGCGGCGGTCGCCCCGGTGGTATAGATATCGTCCAGGAGGAGGAGGCGCTTGTCATAGACCTCTTTTGACCGGCAGACGCGGAAGGCCCCTTTGATATTCTCGAACCGCTCGTGCTTCGGCAGGTCGAACTGCGGCCTGGTGTTCTTGACCCGTTCGAGCGAGGGGACGACCGGGAGCTCGTAATAGCGGCCGATGACGCTGGCGAGCAGGTCGATCTGGTTAAAGCCCCGCTGGCGGAGCCGTTTGCGGTGGAGCGGCACGGGGACGATGCTGTCGAACTCTTTCATTTTGAGCGCCGGGGCCTGGCCGAGGTAATTGACGAGGAGGATGCCGAGCGGCTCGGCCAGGCGTTTCCGTTTCTGGAACTTGAACCGGTGGAGCGCCGTCCGGACCGCTCCGTCGTACGCCGCGGCGCAATGGATGCCGTACTGGGGCTTCATGAACCTGACGCCGGCGAAGCATTCCGGGCAGAGCGCCTCGGGGCCGCTTTTGCCGCACGCCTCGCAGCGCGGGGGGAAGATCAAATCCAGCAGGGAATTAAACAGCTTATGCATTAACCTGGCCTTTTTAATGACGAATTCCGAATGCCGAATGCCGAACTGTGGTATCGCTTCGCGATATTATTAATGTGCGAAGCACACCTTCATTCGTCATTCGTCATTAGTCATTAGTCATTCGTCATTAGTTATTGCCTCTTATATTACCATATGTTATGATTGCCTACCATGACCTGGGACGACATTCTGTCTCTGATGGAACAGGGTGAAGGCCAATCGGTCGAGTTCGAGAAATTCATCCCGGCCGAGGACGACATCGCGCGCGAGCTGGTCGCGTTCAGCAACGCCGACGGCGGCAAGATAATTTACGGGATCGACGACAAGAACAAGCATCTGATCGGCGTGATGGTCGACGGCAGTTTTGAGGACTGGGTGAAAGAGATCGCCAAGAAGCGCTGCGTTCCCCCGATCGCCCCCATTATTGAGGTCGTCCACAAGGCGGAGAAGCAGCTCGTGGTCCTGACGGTCCCCGAAGGCCTCGACAAGCCGTATAAATCGGACGACATTTGTTACATCCGCGACGGCAGCGTTTCCCGGCCGGCCAAAGAGAACGAAGAGAAAGAGATGACGAACCCGTGGTCCGGCAAAGGGCTGAACAAGCGCCAGATCAGGTCGCTGCAATTGATCTCCGAGCACGGCGCGATCACGAACCGCGAATACCGCGAAGCTTTCAATGTTTCCCACAAGACCGCGCATCTTGAGATGACGATGCTGGAAGATAAGAAGCTGGTGAAGTCCGAGGGGGCTGGAAGATCTACTCGCTATATCCTGGCGCAGGCGCTGGAAGGGTAGACAATTCTACTAAGGTCTCTCCATTTCCATTTCTCAAAAAAAGCCAGTGGGAAGGGATTCACCTAATGTCTACACAAAAAAGTGGAAACACTTGGCGTTTTTCGGATAGATACGCTTGCCATTTATGACAATGTACCTGCAGAAGACTTCTCTCGTCTTTTTTACGGACTTAAGAATCTTCTTTGACGCGTCCTTCATGTTAGCACCTCCTTCCGGGCTTAACAGCCAACGTCACCCCCGGTTAATTTTAAAAAATTAAGAGGGGGTGGTGGCCATAGATAAACCCTGAGAGGGCCAACGAGGGCCGCCACCTACCGCATCCCACCAGCCAATAGGAGCTTACAAAGTTAGGCGACAACTGTCAAGTTGTCATCAGGCGAGGTCAGGAATTGTTGAATTATATTAATTTCTTTAAAACCTTATTAAGAGTCTTGGAAGTATTTCTTTCTATTTCACACTCCCAAACAACAAAAACCTGCCATCCGAGCCGCCTCAACTTTCTAATATTTTCCTTTTGTCGAATAACATTTCCAAGCAATTTCTTTTTCCAATAAGACCTATTACTCGCAGGCGTTTTCCCTTCATTACATTTTGTATGTGAATGCCAAAAACACCCATTTACAAAAACGACAGTTTTATACTTTGACAGGACAATATCTGGATGTCCGGGCAGATTTTTGCGATGAAGGCTAAAACGAAATCCCAATTTACGAAGAAACGATCTTACTATTCGTTCTGGCTGCGTATCCTTGGACCGGATGCATGCCATGACCTTGCTTCTTTTTGTTTTAGACCAAATATCAATAACGGTTCTTCTTGGAAAACTAAAAATACTGCCAACGCCAGCGAATACTTCCCATGCTCACAAACCGAGGGAGAATAATCCTTTTAGGCAAATTTGCGTAAACACTTTCTTTCTGAGCTTGTTCAGACAAATGGATGCCACCATTATCTTCAATTCTTAAATGGCCGGCATCAAACAGAATATGAATATCTGACCGCATACACAGCCCATTCGATATTTGATCTGTTCCACTATTTGTAACTGGAATAATATGAGCAGCTTCTAATACTGAGGGCAGACCAACACCAGTAATTATGCATTTGTAATTAAATGCTGTCAGGACATTATTTCGGAAGATGGGTTGATTTGGCCTAGAAGTAACTTCTCTAACCACCCGCTCTCTTTCTCGATCAGTTAACTCACGCATTTTTCTTATGTCAGGAATAACGTCTTCGGGCTTATTATACCTAAATTCTTTTGATGCAAAAGCATCAATATCTCTTCTTTCTAAATCAATACCGGAAAGTATAAATTTCTCATTGCCTTGCTCATCATATACACGATCGCAAATATCATAATGAAAAAGGAATAAAAGGAACTCCCTGGCCATGCGCCTATCATTTGCTAATAATGCACAATCAGGCCATTTATTAATATCTATTTTCTTGTGCCTAAATAGCATTATGGCTTCCAAATACTCATTTAATTTAGACTTAACACCTGCAAGGGGAATAACTATTTTAATTAATTCTTCAGTGGTTAAGTAGGCCTCTTTTACCCCATGATCAATTTTAAGCCCTGTTAAGATTTGCAACAATAATTCTAACGGTTTAATTATTAATCCATTCTTTTCCCATTCAGATTTATCCTCATCAAAATGCGGCAACTCGAGCGTCTTGATTGTCGTTAGCGCAAATTCAGATTTAGTGATAAGGCCGTCGGCAACCTTCCTGCCATATTCTGTCAACTCGATTTCCCCTCGGCTATCACCCAAAAGGCCAAGAGACTTCCAATACTGACCGGAATTTCTAATCAGATTCCTTTCTTTTGTGCGGACTAAATTCACCTTCGTTTTTGTTTCTGATTGAACCTTTTCAAGCGCCCGAATGAAACCGGCTGAATTTGGCGGCTGTCCTTCATGCAACCGTAACGCCCTTAATACACCCCAATAAACCGGCGGATCATTAATGCCTTCAGTCGGAGTTAGAACAGCCCAACGCCATTTATAATTTGGAAAAGGTTTATTCGGTGTTTTCATATTTCTATTAATTAATTGGAAACATATTTGCTATTGCCTTAGCCAGTATTGGCGGGACCGCATTGCCTATTTGTCTATACACAGATGAGCGACAACCCTTAAAGCCAAAAGATAACGGGAAAGATTGAGTTGTAGCTAGCTCACGCGCCGACATTCGGCGATGATTTTTGGGGTGATGCAATACAACAACCCCTCCTCGCTTGTCTCCTCTCGCCGTGACTGTTGGCGCTGGACGATCTGGATCTATATAGCGATGACCAATATATCCGTTAAACAATAGTTTATATTTTGAGCAAGTATGATTTAACATATCGGAAGAAGCTTCTGGCTCAGGAATATTCCTTAATGCTTTTCCAATACTGAGCCAAATAGGCAAACGCGAATTACCTATAAGAGGGTCCCTATGTGTGGGGGCCGGGAATTCGACTTCTTTTAATACATCTTTTCTAACACCCATAATAATCACTCGTTCACGCAGTTGCGGCACACCATAATCTGCAGCATTAAGAACTTTATAGCGAACATTATATCCACAAGAAGAAAAATCCTTAATTATCATTTTAAGTACTTTCCCGCCCGCAAAAGAAACCAATCCTTTAACATTCTCAGCTATGAAATATTTCGGTTTTTTTCTCCGAATCACTCTAAGCAATTGAAGATATAATTTGTTACGAGAATCCCTTGCATTGCGTTTAGTATTCGCGACCGAGAAGCCTTGGCAAGGAAATCCCCCAATCACCATATCGCAATCAGGGATGGATCCGACTGAAATTTTCTCAATCGGTCCCAGTACAATATGGTCGCCAATGTTTGATTTATAAGTATTAACAGAATCCTCATCTATATCGTTAGCCCAAATTATTTTGTGGCCAGCCTGAATAAATCCTAAATCAAGCCCGCCGGCGCCGGAAAAGAGAGAAACTATGCGCATGATTTATTCCTAACCTCTAGTAGCTTTAATTCTTTTCCTAATATAAATGCAAATAACACTGGCACAGCGTTTCCAACTTGACGATAACAAGAATTCATTGAGCCACAAAATCCATATTCTAAAGGAAAAGTCTGAATTATTGCACTTTCTCTAACACTAAGTCTTCTGTGATTTAAAGGATGCTGAATTGCGCACACGCCGCCTTGGCCATTCCCTCTAGCTAAGATCGTAGGCGATGGTAATTTAGGATTTGTTCTTCTGTGGCCAGTAAAATTCCTATTTGTGATTTTGTATTTTGAATAAATATGATTATGCAGTTTATGAAATGTATCTGGTTCAGGAATTCCCATCAATGCTTCTTCGATAGTAATCCATTTTGTCAAGCGATTGTTTAAACTGCACAATTTTTGACATGTATGGGTAGGCGCAGGAAAAACATAATCCAAGGTTTGCGGAAGATCTTTTCTTGTCCCCGCAATTATTACCCTTTTCCGCATTTGAGGCACTCCATAATCTGCAACATTAAAAATGTGATATTTCACTCTGTAGCCAGCGTTTTCAAAATCATTAACTATTTTTCTTATAATCTTGCCTTTCCCAAGGCTGAGAATTCCTCTGACATTTTCAGCCAAAAAGTAAAGCGGCTTCTTGGCCGTAACGATTCGCAAAAAATGGACGTATAATTTATTTCTATTGTCTTTGGTTGAGCGACGTGTGTTTGCAAGCGAAAAGCCTTGGCAAGGAAAACCTCCGACAACAACATCACAGGGCGGGATTTCAGAAAGATTTATCTTCTCAATATCTTTTTCAATTATATGATTACCAATATTGTATTTATAAGTTTCTACAGCATCTTTATCATGATCATTCGCCCAGATTATTTCATGCCCAGCTTGTGTTAATCCAAGATCAAGGCCGCCTGCCCCTGAAAAAAGTGAGACAATTTTCATTTAGTTCCTCATCTTTTCCAAAAACCTTGTTTCAATAATAGCGATCAACATAGCAACTATAGCAATTGAATAACCAAAAGAAAATTTACACATTCTTTCGCCGCTCTAGGACTTCTGAGTCACAGATAGCCACATATATGGTAAATCATTATATCTTTTGAGCCGACATTGTCAACAAGTTGAATAAGAGGTTATAAATGTCCTGAAAACTGCTTCCCCTAAACCGTCCTTCTTTCGCCGATGCGATGAACTTTAATAAGATTCGTCGTGCCGGGAATGTTGGCCGGGACGCCGGCGGTGATAATCTTCTAGCTATTTTCTTTTTGCTTTTTCTTATGCGCAATTATTTCTTTTGCCTTTTCTTCTCCACCAAGCAGAGCAATTACATAAGATAATTGTTCCTCAATCTTTGTCAGCCTAAAATACCAGCAAATGAGTTCTCGAAATAAGATAAACAAACCGACCGCAATTATGATTCCCATTATCAAAGATACCATTTTTCGCCTCCAATATATCCCTAAACCGTCCCTTTCTCCCCTATCCTATTCACCTTAATCAAATTCGCCGCCCCGCTCACTTCAACTGCGCATTGATGTTTGCCAGGTCCGTTTCCATTTGGCTCGGGAAAAAATAACTGGCCGCGCCCATGGCGCACAGAGTGAGCCCCGACAAAGTGGCAACCGATTTGCTGCTGTCCGAAGCGTTCGGGGTCAAAGCCGGCAATAACGCATAAGCGAGCCCGATAAAGGTAAAGAACTTTGAGCTGAATTGACGGCTGTTTTCGGCGTCGCCCGCGCTTTTCACATAAAGAGCATAAGCCGTTTTTTCCCGGTCAAGCCCGGTAAGCCCGGCCCGGTCAAGGGCCTGAAGATTTAATTCGCTCATCGATTTCGAAAAATAGAGCGCCGGCGCGATCGTCAGCAGCAGTGAGCCGGACATCAAATTCGAAAGCCGGCTGGATTCGTTGGCGGCATAACTGCTCGGCTGCGAATTCGCCGAGAGAACGGCAAGGCCGAGACCGGTAAAAATAAGCGCGGGCCAGAGCTTGGCGCCGCTTTCCTGCTTGGCCGCCATCTTCAGCCGCTCCGATAACAGCGGCTTCAGCTGCATCAGCTTCTGTTCGTCAAAGGGGAGCGCCAGGGCCAGCGAATTGAACAGAAAGAGGCTTATTAATACGGCGGCCAGAGTTTTTTTCATGATTCCACCCTCCATGCAAATATACGCTTTTTTGGGGGGGATGGGAAGGGGGGAGAAGGCAAGGGAGGGCACGTGAGGAAGGGAGAAGGCAAGGGAGGGCACGTGAAGGGGGGAGAAGGCAGGAGAGGGCACGTGAAGGGGGGAGAAGGCAAGAG
>JAFGHC010000002.1 GCA_016939335.1 Candidatus Saganbacteria bacterium | reverse complement strand
GCGCTCGTCGGCTGGATCTTCCAGAAGCTGACCCCCGCCTCCGTCGTGTAGCCCGGGTCGTCCGTCGGGATGTTGAAGGTGATCGTCTTACCGGAAACAACCCCGCCAATAACATCGCTCATCACCTGCCGCAAAGAGCCGGTCCCCGAATCGTCCGTGTTCGTCACTTCCGTCGTTGGTACAACCTCCACCGTTGCGTTGTAAGAAAACATCGACGTATCCCCTAACGTGTCCGTCGCCGTCGCCGTCAAGGTCGTCCCAGCCGTCAAAGTCAGGCCGATGCTCCAGACCCCCCCGGTCGCGATCGTCGTCCCCAGGTACGTCCGCCCTTCGCCGTAGCCGGAAGAGTCCGGATCGCCGGTCGCGAAAACCTCCACCGTCGCCCCCGCCGTCGCCGTCCCGGTCAAGCCGCTCGGATACGCCGCCGTGATCTCCGGCGCCGGTATCTCCCGGTTCGACGTCCCATCCAGGTAGATGCCGTACCAGTAGTTGTCATGCAGCGAGTTTTGGGTGATCGTGTTGCTCACCGACAGCTCATCACCGGTCACATACACGCCGCACATGCTGTTATAAGCGATCACGTTCCCCGGCCCGATCAGGTTCCACGAACCGTAAAAAATATAGACGCCACCGTACGATTCGCCGCCGTTCCCCAGCGCCGAGACGCCGTCGGCCGCCGTTCCGATATAGTTGCCCCGCACCTCGTTGCTTGAACTGTCGTACACTACAATTCCTTCGGTATAGTTCCCCGAAATCACGTTCCGCCCGGCGACTGTCCCGTCGCCGATCTTGTTGTAAAAACTGCCGTCAATTTCAACCCCTACAAAGTTGTTCCCCACCATCGGATCGAATGCCGTACCGCTCGCGTTGGTCCCGATATAGTTCCCCAATACTTCGTTGCTCGAACCGCCATTAACATAAATTCCGTCGCCGGCATAGTTCCCCGAAATCACGTTCCGCCCGGCGACTGTCCCGTCGCCGATCTTGTTGTAAAAACTGCCGTCAATTTCAACCCCTGTCCCGTTTCCCCACGCCGTCGTCCCGCTCGGCTCGGTGCCGAGATAGTTCCCCAAAATTTCGTTGCCGGAACCGCCGGTAATATAAATGCCGCAGTCAGCGTAGCTTATTACCAACCCTTCGATCGTGCAGGCTTGAGCGCCGTTGATGGTCAGGCCTCTGTATTCTTCTTCATCCCCAAAGATCACTATCTCCGGCCCGTCCGGATTGGTATTCCCTTGATTGGCCGTCTGCGTCGTCCCGTCGATCACCGTCGCGTCGCGCGTCACGCCCGGCAGCGCGCTCGTCGGCTGGATCTTCCAGAAACTGACCCCCGCTTCCGTCGTGTAGCCGGGATCGGTGTTCGGGATGTTGAAGGCGATCGTGTGCGAGCCGGCAATGGCGTTGGCGTTCAGGATCGCCTGCCGCAACGAGCCCCAGCCCGAATCGTTCGTGTTCGTCACTACCGTCCCGCCCAAGTCGGCGCCTACCGAAAATTGCGACGTATCCCCTAACGTGTCCGTCGCCGTCGCCGTTACCGTCGCCCCTTGCGTGAAACTGTAGCTGAAGCTCCAGTTCCCGCTCCCGTCCGCCTGCGTTGATCCTAAATACGTCCGCCCTTCCGGCGAGCCGAGCAAGGGATCGGGATTATATGCCCCGGTCAAAAAGACCTCGACCGTCGCGTCCGGCGTTGCAGTGCCGGCCAAAATGCTCTCCGTTTCCAGCGTGATCACCGGCGGCTGGATCCCCCGGTTATTGGCGAGGGGGATCATGATCCCCCTTCCGTTGTCATGGATCGAATTTTGCGTGATCGTGTTGCTGTAAACAGTGGTGGTATATCTCATTTCCACGCCCACGCCGGCGCTGATGAAAGGCTTGTTGTACGCAATGACATTGTTCGGCCCGATCCGGATGCTTCTGCTGCCAGCATAAATGCCGACCCCGCCGTTCCCCAGTGCTCCCTCCCCCGTCGCCGTTGTTCCGATATAATTACCCTCCACCGTGCTGCCCGTATTGGTTACGCCGAGAAAGTAAATACCATAAGATCCGTTCCCCGAAATCACATTCCCTTCCCCGGTCAGACTGCCGCCAATCATGATTCTGGAGGAAGCCGCGTAAATCCCCCCCTGTGTGTTGCCTATTGCCGCCAGCCCGCTCGCGTCCGTCCCAATATAATTCCCCTTCACCTCACTACGGTATCCCAGGCGGATTCCAAACGAGCTGTTGCCGGAGATCACGTTCCGCTTCCCGCTTTCGCTGCTGCCGATCTTATCTAAGCTTGAAGAGCATCGAATCCCATACCCACCGTTGGCCACCGCCGCAGTCCCGGCCGCGTTCACCCCGATATAGTTCCCCATTATCTCGTTTCTCACGCCCGAAAGAATGTATATCCCATTATTACTGTTCCCAGAAACAACATTCCCTTCACCGCTTACGCCACCTCCCCCCCCGATCCTGTTGTTATCGCCTTCCGCGTAAATTCCGTAATAATTCCCCTCCGTTGTCGTACCCGAAGCGTTCGTCCCGATATAATTCCCCTTTACCTCGTTGCTCGCGCCGTTGATGTAAATGCCGGCCTGGTCCGTTCCGCTAAACTTGCCGATCGCCAGCCCTTCCACCGTGCAATAATTAGCTCCGATGCTAATACCATTAACCACTCCCGCCAACGTTCCATCAAGCACTACCTCCGGCCCCAGCGGGTTGGTGTCCCCCCGGTTCGCCGTCTGCGTCGTTCCGTCGATCACCACCGCGTCGCGCGTCACGCTCGGCAGGGCGCTCGTCGGCTGGATCCGCCAGACGTACCCGCTCCCCTCCGCTATGTACCCGGGGTCGCTGGCCGGCATGTCGAAAACGATCGTCGGCGGCATGCTTCTCATGTTCGCGTCGGTGATCGCCTGCCGCAGCGAGCCGGTCCCCGAATCGTTCGTGTTCGTCACAAAAAGCCGCGCCTCCGACGTGGCGGAAAAGGCCGACGTGTCTCCCTGCGCGTTCGTCGCTGTCGCCACCACCGTCGGCAACCCCGTAAAATCGTAGCTAAAACTCCAGTTCCCGCTCCCGTTCGCCAGCGTCTCCCCTAAATACGTCTTCCCTTCCCCAAGCCCCGAATAACCTAAATCGCCCAGAAATACCTCCACTGTCGCTCCCGCAGTCGCCGTCCCGCTCAACACCGTCGCCGACTCGAACGTGATCACCGGCGGCTGAATCCCATGGTTCGAGGCCGCGTTTATCACGATCCCGGCCGAGTAGTTGTGGTGAAATGAGTTCTGCGTGATCGTGTCCCTTGCCGCCACGGCACCGCCCGTTATCAGCAGGCCGATACCGTTATAGGCAATAACATTCCCAGGCCCGATCATGTTTTTTGATGATTCCAAGTAAATACCGCCGAGACGATTCCCCAGCGCCGCGCCGCTCGCGTTCGTTCCGATATAATTCCCCTTTACCTCGTTGCTCCCGCCAGCATCAATATAAATCCCCCAGTAATACTGCCCCGAGATCACGTTCCCTTCCCCGGTCACGCTCCCCCCAATCTTGTTGTAAAGGACCACGTTATCGCCTAAATAGATACCGCCCGAAAAACCATATCCCACCTCTGCCGTGCCGCTCGCATTTGTCCCGATATAATTCCCCTTTACTTCATTGCTGTTCCCATCGTTTATGTAAATTTGGTAGGAAGAATTCCCCGAGATTACGTTCCCTTCCCCCGTTAAGCCGCCCCCTATTTTGTTGCGCCCGCCACAAATTGTAACGCCGGTTTGCTGCTGGCTGCCGGTTACCACCGCCGTGCCGGCGGCGTTCAATCCGATATAATTCCCCTTTACTTCATTACTGGTTAAAGTATATAGCGCCCCATGGATAGAAACCCCTTTACTAGAATTTCCGGAGATCACGTTCCCTTCCCCGCTCGCCCGCCCGCCAATCCTGTTATACTTCGCGTTGGTGCCTATGAAGACCCCCAAATAATTCTTCGCCGCCACAGTCCCGGTAGCGTCCGTACCGATGTAATTTCCCTTCACTTCGTTGCTTGAACCTTTAAGACAGACGCCATCGCCGCCATCGCCCTCAACGCCAAAAGTGTTGATAAAATTGTTGATCACCAGCCCTTCCACCGTACAATAGTTCGCTTCGATGCTTATCCCGTTGGCCGTAGTTACCGAACCGTCGAGCACTATCTCCGGCCCCAGGGTATTAGTGTTCCCCTGGTTCGTTGTTTGCGTCCGCCCGTCGATCACCACCGCGTTCCGCGTCACGCCCGGCAGCGGACTTGCCGGCTGGATCCGCCAAAAGCTCACCCCCGCCTCCGTCGTGTAGCCCGGATCTGTGTTCGGGATGTCGAAGACGATCGTGTGCGATCCCGCCGCCCCGTTGGCGTCGGTGATCGCCTGGCGCAGGGAACCGGCGCCGGAATCGGCGCAGTTGGTCACGGTATAAGTCGCGGCCTGCGCCGACAGGCAAAAAACTACCGGCAGGGAAAAAAAGCAGAGTAAAATTCTCTTAAAGGACAGCAAAACTGCCTCCTCAATAATCTCCGGGCGTTTCCGGAATCAAAGGCGCAATCATCCTATCACACTTCTGGCTGGGGCGCTATTGGTCTTTCAGAAAATTAGCCGGCCAAAATTTTCTTAAAAGAACTCTTTGATGTCATCCTTGATCTTCAGCGCCCCTTCGGCCAGTTTCGCCTTGAATAAAATGTATGCCGCCTCGCTCCGCTTCAGATCTTTGGCCGGCTCAAAATATTCGTTAACGATAAAATCAAGCAGCCGGTTGGCCCTGGCCTGCGCAATCGACGCTTCCGCGTAGTGACGGGCCGGGATGTCCCGGTAGCCCGCCGTGCCTTCCGCAGTCAGCGGCAGATTGATAAGCCTGGCGATCAGCGCCACCCCTTCCGCCCGCGTGATCGTGCTGTCGGGGCGGAAAGTGCCGTCAGGATAGCCTTTCAGGTAGCCGAGCATTTGCGCCCTGACGATGTAAGGGGCGGCCCAGTAGTCGGGAAGGACGTCGGCGAACGCCGGCGGGGCGACCTCGGCCGAAGCGCCGGCCGCCAGAAAATACGGCTTCATCAGCAGCGCGCACATTTCCGCCCGCGTGATCTTCCGTTCGGGATGGAAGAATTCCCGCGGATAGCCGAACAGCAGCTTTTCCGTCAGCAGGATCGAGATCGCCGGACCGGCCCAGTAATCGGGCGGCACGTCGCGCACCGGCCGCAGGTTGAGCAGTCTGATCCGCTTGCTGTCGATCAGGCCGTAACCCCGGTCATACCCCTGGAGGACAAAGATGTTCTTGAGCGGCAGCAGCGGGAACGTCGCGCGGAAAGTGTTGTCCGGCGCCAGCTTCAGCTCCTGCCCCTTGAGGGCGACACGCTTGATGCGCGGCTCCAGTACTTTGCCCGTGAAAGTGACCTCGGAGGTAAACAGGACGGCCAAGTCATCCGGCTTGATCGCAAAAGAGGGCGGCGGCACGAGCGGCTTTTTCTTTTCCTTGTCCAGGCCGAAACCGATCGAAAAATACTGGGTATCGGCGTCAAAAAAATTACTGTACTGGTGATAGGCATAGTCAAAGCGCAAGCCGCCGAGATAGAGGCCGACGCCGGCGGTAAAATTATTGGCGACGGAAAACTGCCCGGCGCTGCCGGCGGCGGCCATGTCTTGATCAAGCCCGCAGCGCAGGTCGATCGGCGGCACCGGCGACCATTCCAGACCGATATGCCAGAGGTTCGGCAAATTGCCCTGCTGGGGGAAAGAATCGTGATCGATCGCCAGCGTCAGTTCGTTCTCCCCCGCCTGGCGCCAGCCTTTCGCCCCCAACAGCTTGATGCCGACGCCAAGCTTGAGGGTCTCTTCCAGGCGTTCTTCGGTGCCGTTGTCCCATTTCAGCACGCCGCCGGCCGAAGCGTCAATTATGTTCTGCGCGACCAGGCCGAATTTCAAGATCGAATTTGGCTGAAAGTTAAGGCCGATGTCAAGCTGTTTCCCCCTGGCATTGGCGTTGGTCAAGTTCGGCGCGACCAGGTCGACGGAAAAATACTTAAAGCTCGCACCGAACGAAAAATTGCCCAGCCAGTTGCTCTGCCGCGGCCGGCCGGCCCACGAGAGCAGATAGACCCGGTTGTCAAAGCTGTAGTGGGAGCCGCTGCTGTCGTCGAAGGCGATGCTGCCGTCGACATAACCGGCGCCGAAAGCGCCGAGCGGCGTGGGGAAAGCCGTGCCGACATTGAGGTAATCAAATTCATTGATGAACTTGCCGGTCATGCTGGTCACTTCCCATCTGGACAGGGAAGCCAGCGCCGCCGGGTTAATGAACATGCCATTCAGATCGTCCGAGATCCCCAGATAAGCTCTCCCCAAGCCGAGGATCCTGGCCCCCACGCCGATACGCAAAGGATCGGTCGCTGTGCGGTCCTGGGCAAAAGAAAGGGCAGCCAAGACCGAAAGCAACAGAGAAACGACTACTATAGTTTTTCTTCTCATTAATAATGTAAAAGAACGCGAGCCAATTATACTGCTTTACCCGCGGCTTGCCAATCCCCAGCCGACGGCGCCGAAGATAAGCCCGTGAGCCGCGAAAAAAAGATGGGATTGAGCAGAACGACCGCCCCGCCCCGCCCCCGACCAAGGTTCTTGCGTCCCTAAAATCAACGGCACGGCGGGCAGGAGCCAACCGTGCCGTTTCAGTCTTACTTTTTCATCAAGAGCTTAACGATCAGGTAGAGCGCCGATAATCCGACCAGGTCATAGACCAGCCGGGAGAGGAGGCTCATCGGGACCAGCAGCGCCGCGACCAGATCAAAATTCGCCACGCCGACGAGGCCCCAGTTCAAAGCGCCAATGATAACCAGAACCAGCGCGGTCCAGTCCAGTGCTTTCATTTTTGGCATTCAGCTTCACCTCCTCTTTCCGAGTTTTTAGGCCTATGGCCCGACTGCAGAAAGCAAGGGACGCCCGGGCGTATTGTACCATAGGATCGGGGCATGAGAAGCGGTTTATTTTTTCAGCGCGGCAAAACTGACCGAATAATTGTTGCCGGCGTTCCAGATCAGGAAGCCCTTGACCTTCTCTTCGCGGCAGGCCCTGACCTGCTCCAGGATGTAATTCTTCCCGAAATTGGGCGAGCTCATATCAAAGCCCTGCAGCCAGGGGACCAGTTCGGTCGCCTCGCCGGAGAGCAGCCGCTTGGCCTGGGCCAGGCCGGTGTGGATGAAATAATAAGGCTCGGCGCCGGGATTGGCGAAGCCGTCGTAGCCGGGATGGAAGTGCGAAGGATAAAGCATCGGCGAGATCACGTCGAGATATTTGGCCATGCGCCGCAGGTCCTGCCCGAGATTGTCGATGTCGACCCGGCTCTGCCAGGCGGTCACGCCGAAGATATCGACCGCCAGCGAAGTGTTATAAGGTCCCAGCCGGGCGCGCACATCGCGCAAAAAATCGCAAATGATGTCGACTTTGGACGCCCCCTCCTGCCGGTGCGGATAGTAAGCGTTGAGCGACTCGCCTTCGGCCGGGAAACGGATGTAGTCGAACTGCACCTCGTCAACCCCCGAAAGGGCCGCCGTCTCGGCGATCAGCGCGTTGTAAAGCCGCGCCTCGTCGGCGTAGGGATCGAGCCATTTGCCGCCGCGCCGGTCGCGGTAAAGGCCGCCGCCGGGCAGGCGGACGCCGAGGTCGGGGCGGGCCAGGACCAGATGGTCGTCCTTAAAAACAACGATGCGCGCTGTCAAAATAAAATTGTCCCGGTGCAGTTCGGCCGCCAATTTTGACAGCCAGGGATCGGGCGCCGCCTTGGTTTCGGGCGTCAACCTGTGCGCACGGGCCAACTCGAGGTAAGGCCGGGCAATGATCTCCTTCGCGTCAATGACCAGAGTGTTCAGGTCGGCCGTTTTGCATTCTTCTTTCAACTGGTTGAAACGCTGCGGCAGTTGCGCCGTGTAGGCGGTCACATAGATCCCCCGCTCCGAGGTGCGCTTGGTCTTGGCCGATTCTTTGACTGCGCCTTGCGGCGCAAAAGACAGGGCGGAGAAAAACAGGATGAACAAAGGGAGGAAAATCAGGGCTCTTTTCATAAGGTAAAGCACATTTTACCATATTTTAAAGCCGTTGTCAGAAATTTGCTTCAATCGGAGTTGCTTTTCTCCTGTTTACATGCGAAAATAATGGCCGTCAGGAGGTAAGCTTATGTCAAAACCGATAATTATGGTAGTGGACGACGAAATCGACGTGGCCAACGCCATCGCCAACACGCTCAAGGACGCCAACCTTTACGAGGTGATCACGGTCTATTCCGCCAAAGAGGCGCTCGACCAGCTCGGCAAGCATAAGACCTTCCTCGGGCTCGGCGGCAACAAGATCAAGCTGATTTTTCTCGACATCAAGATGCCCGGCATGGACGGCCTGCAGCTCCTGGACAACATCCGCAAGAACTACGGCGAAGACATTGGCGTCGCCATGCTGACCGCCTGGGAAGACGAAGAAAAGTGGGACAAAGCCACCTCCGGCTTCGTGATCAATTACATTAAAAAGCCCTTCAAGAGCGAAGACCTGCTGGCCACCGCCAAGAACTTTTTCGAGGGCCGGGAGGCCCGGATGGTGCTCGACACGTTCGAGAAGCACATCGAGAAACAGGAAGAGTTCAGAAAAAAGCAGTAAGCCCCCACACCAACTTTTGTTAATCGTACGACTTTGCCTAAGTTGGTGTGGGGGTGAAGATCAGTTTGAAGGTCGCCCCGTGGCCGACTGCGCTCTCAACTTTGATATCACCGCCGTGCTCGCGGACGATGCGGTAAGCAATTGACAGGCCCAGTCCCACCCCCTCATGCCGCGTGGAATAAAAAGGATCGAAGATCTTTTCGCGGTTCTCTTCCGCAACTCCTTTCCCGGTATCTGAAACTTCGATCATGATATGGCCGTCATCCTGATAGCTGCGCAACTTCAGCTCGCCGCCGCCGGGCATCGAATCAAAAGCGTTCTGGATCAGGTTGACAAAAACCTCCTGCAATTCGTCCGGGTCGCCCTTCAGCGCCGGGATCCTGCCCAAGTCGGCGCTCACTTTGACATTGCTGACAAAAAAGCAGCCGAGCGAAGCGCGGATCACCTCGTTCAGGTCAACGTCGGCCTCCCGGCGTTTTTTCTCTTTGGCCAGGCCGAGCATCCGCTGGACGATGCCGGCGATCCGGTCAACGTGCTTGAGCATCAGTTCGCTGTACCGTTTGAGGTATTCAGCGTCGCGCGGCTGCTTGCCCAGCCGTTCCGTTTCCGCCCGGATCACCGTCAGGGGATTGCGGATCTCGTGCGTCACCCCGGCGGTCAGCGTGCCGAGCGAGGCCAGGCGCTGCGAACGTTCCAGCTGCCGCTCGGCCGCCTCAAGGTCGGCCTTGATCTTGCCGTACGAGCGCGAATGATCGAGCGTGATCGCCACCTGATTGGCCAGCACTTTGAGCAGGCGCCTGTCTTCTTCGGTATAGGCGGTCTCGGCCAGCTTGAGGCCGAGGGCGAAAAAAGCGATCAGCCGGTCCTCGAGCAGGCAGGGGATGACCAGCGCGGCCTTGAGCGCCTTGACGTCGGTAAGTGGTTCACGCTGCTGCACCAGCACTTCCGTCAGGACGCTGCCCGACTTGACCCGCTGGCTCTCGGCCTGCGGCTGGTAGGTCACCGGGTCGTAAACCACGTAATCGGCCGACGTCCGGTCGGCCACCGTGAAGAATTCCGGCAGGAAAACGCGCGGCTCGGCGACCTCGATCACGTCATAAAAAGTATCGTAGAGCACCTTGAGGATGTCCGGCAGGGAGAGCTTGCTGCCGACCCGCGAGCTGGCATCGGACAGCGCCTTGTAATAATTGTATTCACCGCGCAGGAACAGCTTATCGGCCGTCGTCTGAAAGAAGAGCCGCAGGCGGTGATGCGTCTGGCCGACAAAAATCCCGTAGAGCATTGTCAGCAGCAAAAAGGCCAGCTCGATCCTGGTCGAAACATAAGCGCGGTAAGCGATGACCAGGCTAAGATAGATCACGGCGTGAAAGAAAACCGCCAGGAACTCGGCCACTGAGCGGCTGATCACCACCGACATGTCCATCAGCCGGTGCTTGGTGATGGCGTAGGTCGTAAAGCCGATAAAAATCAGAGAGCCGGGTGAATCAAGAAAACCAAATTGCGTGTAGCCGAACATGGGCAGGATCAAGCTGACAAAAGTAATAACTAAGACATATCCGGACATGCCCAAAAAGATATAGCGGGCTTGGGCCTTTTTAACCCCCTTAAAAGTCAGGGCGCACTGAAGCGTTCTAGCCAATAAGAATAACATCACGCCAATCATAAAGACGGAATATAACAAAAAAAACGGGCCATAATTCCCACGGACAACTCCCGCCTGCATAGTCGTGCCTTTTAAAAATAAATCATTAACATAGCATAAGAAAAAGAAAGCAAGTCCCCCGGCGTAACAAGCGCCAGACAATAGCAGCGGGAGCGGTTTTTGTTCGTTCGCGAAGCTGATGACCCAGACCAAGGCAGCAGCAATAGCCAGTGCCCCCAGCGCATGAGTGGCCCTTAGCCAGAAAAAAGACATGAAGATAATCAGCGCAAAATTACTGAAGATCCAGCCGGTAGCGATAAAAATAAAAGCCAAAAAATAAACCTTAAAATGGGACGGCGCCGCCCTTTTGATGATCAGGCCCGCAAAGATTAAGTTAATAAAGCCGGCAAGTAATATAATCCATCCCATGTCAGAGTGCGGGTATTATAGCTCACTACGCCGCCGAATATCAATTACGCGTCGAGGAGATTGCCGGGCTTCAGGTAATAATCCCAAGTTCTTTGCCGGCTTTTTGAAAAACGCCGACGGCCCTGGCCAAATCGTCCGGAGAATGGGCCGCCGTAATCACCAGTCTAATTAAAGATTCCTGCTTGCCGACCGCCGGATAGATCATGGGATCGGCCAGGAAGCCGGCTTGTCCTAACCTGTCGGCCAATTGAATTGTTTTTTGATCGTTTCTAATGAAAACCGGAACAATGGCCGCAGCCGCTTGTCCTATATCGAAACCCATCCTTCTAAATTCTTTTTTCATAAAGTCGGCATTAGCATTAAGGGTTTGCCTTAAATTCTGCTCTTCCTTTATCACGTCGAGTGCCGCCAAGGCGATTGCGACCATCACGGGAGGCAAACTGAGATTAAAAATGAACGAGCGGCTGTTAAGCTTAAGATAGTCAATGACTTCTTTTTTGCCGATAATGCAACCCCCAATCGCGGGGATCGCCTTGCTAAGGGTCACCATAGTTAAATCTATTTGGCCCTGATCAAGATTAAACAGTTCGGCTGTCCCTCTGCCATTGTTCCCTATCACCCACGTGCCATGAGCATCATCAACATAGAGAGCAGCCTGGTGGATTTTTGCCAGATCATAAAGCTTATCTAGCGGAGCGAGATCTCCCCCCATACTAAAGACTCCGTCCGTGACAATCAATTTACCGCTGCTCTTGCCGCAACTGGTTAACTTCTCGGTTAAATCTCCTATATCATTGTGACGATAGATTAGGATTTTCGCCCCGTGGTTCTTAGCTAAAGTGCAGGCGTCCACAATACTGGCGTGCGATTTTTCATCGACTAATAAGAATTCTCTTTTTTGGACCAGGGCCGGGATCGCTCCCAAATTGGCCAACGATCCCATGGTAAAGACCAGGCAATCTTCTCCTCCTATAAATTCGGCCATCCGCCGCTCTAACTCAAGATGAAGCTCAGTTGTTCCGGCAGCCAGTCGTGAGCTGGAAACGCTGGTCCCATATCGTTCAATCGCTTGTTCGGCGGCGGCAATCACTCTGGGATGTCTGCTTAAATTAAGGTAGTCGCAACGGCTAAAAGAAACGACCTTTCTCCCGCCCAGGAGAGCTCTGGCACCGTCAATTCCAGCCATTTCCCTAGTGTAGTGCCCCGTGGCCAAAAGAGGGGCGGCTTGCCTCAGCATGACAGGCACTTTGCGAAAGACTCCCGGCGCCTCCCCGTAACGAAGAGTCCTGATACCTAATTTAGTAGCGATTTGTCGTTCCGCTAGACCTCGACAGGCTGCTTTCAATCGAGCTATCGTCCCTACTGTTCGTGTGTTCATTCTTCCCCTTTACGACCGATCTTGCCTTAATCCGCCAGCGGATAGCAACTGTCTCAATCAATTAGTTGTCGGCAAGTTAAAATAAAAATTTCAATTAAAATAAAAAATTTGGGGCGGGATTATCTGGCGGCCGTTTCCTGCTTTTCGTAGATCATCGCGGTCAGGCCGAGCGGTTCAAAACGCCGTGCCGAATATTCGCGCAACCAGCCCTGGCGGAGCTTTTCGGCCAGGAAACTGTTCCAGGTGCTCGCCGAATCGTCGAGCAGCTCGGCGCGGTAGGGGCTGTTCTCATCGAGTTTGACCGCCAGGAAATAGCGGGCGCCGCGGAACATCCCCTCTTCACCCAGGGCGGGATCGGAGAGGACCGGGGCGTTCCAGGCCCAGAAATGGAAACTGACCCCTTCGGGGTTAAGGTGCTGCAGGTTGAACTGCGCGGCCACCGGAAAGCGCGGCCGCACCTCCCGCCGGAAATAATCAAGCACCGAGCTCATCTTTTCCCCCGGCCGCGCCGGCAGGAACTGGCCGGCCAGGGTAGGCAAGGAAATGAGCGCCGGCAAAAAAACGGCCAGCAGGAAAGCGGCGCTCAAACGCTGGTAATGCTCTTCGAGCGCGTAAAAGACCGTGGCCGCAAAAACGATGAACGTGAACGGCGCAATAATGTAAATGACCTGCGGCGCCTTGGCCGGCAGTACGAGGGTCGCCAAAACCAGCACCGTCCAGATAAAAGTATAAAGCTTGCCGATGTGATGGAAGTGCAGGCCGAGGAACGGCAGGAAAAGCGAGAGCAAGATCAGCGCGCCCAGCCAGGGGGAAAAAGTGAAATGATTAATGATCGCCTGGGGATAATAGGCCAAACTTTGCCAGATATTAGCGACCGGTTCGCCCCCTGAATAACGGAAGATCGACTGGAGCAGCAGGAGCAGCTTGCGGGAAAAAGCGCTGGTGAAGAACCAGCCGGCGACGAAGAGCGCCAGGACCAGCAGGACGATCAGCTTGCGGTAGGCCCACCAGACGAAAGGGAACGCATGGCTTTCGCCTTTGCGCCGCAGGACGATCACTTCGCAAACGATCGGCCCGAGCTTGCCCAGCGTCATCACAATGAAGGCCGGCAGCATCAGGAAGGCGTAGAGATAATTGGTGAAAATCGCCAGGCCGAGCAGCGCCGCCAGCAGTGCGTACTCATAGGTCAGCAGCCGCTCCTCGTAGATCGAATAAACGTAAAAGGTCGCCATGAACAGAAAGGCGCCGAGCGATTCCAGCGTGTTCATCACGGCAAAGCGGAGCATGAGCGGCGAGGTCAGCGCCAGCAGCGCCGCCAGCGCGCCGATCTTCCACCCCAGTTTCTCGGAGAACCGGCAGCACGCCGCGTACATCAGCAGCAGCGTGGCAAAAAAGAGCAGGAAGCTCAAAAGCCGGGCCGGCAGATAACCGACGCCGAAGATGAGAAAAAAGAGCGCGCCGAGCCAGGAATGGAAGAACGGCCAAACGACCTGCCGGTTGGTGTCGTACCAGAAGCCGCCCCAGTCGAAAGCCCGGATGTCCTTATAAAGCCAGAGGCTGTAGAGAGCGTGCTGGGCTTCTTCTTTGGAAAAAGCGTCGGCCATTAGCAAACGGGTCGTGAAGAGCAGGCCGCCAAGGCAGAAAAAAGCGATTAAAACGATCAAAAGGCCTTTTTGAAAATCAGAAATTCTCAAAATTTTCATGGCTGCTATTATAGGACTAACCCGCAACGCGGTCAACAAGATACGTGATATAATTTAGTCAGCATGATCCAGGTAAAAGCCGGAGCGGCGGCAATAATCGAAACGCTTAAAGAGCGCGGGTTCGCGGCTTATCTGGTCGGCGGTTGTGTCCGGGATTCGCTGCTGGGGCTCACTCCCGCCGAATGGGACATCACCACCGCCGCCCGTCCGGAGGAAGTCAGCCGCCTGTTCCCCAAAACCGTCCCGACCGGCCTCGACTACGGCACCGTCACCGTCCGGCTGGCCGACGGCCAGTACGAGGTCACCACTTTCCGTTCGGACGAAAAATATGTCGATGGCCGCCACCCGCTCAATGTCCGGTTTACCGATGACATTCATAAAGACCTGGCGCGCCGCGACTTCACCATCAACGCGCTGGCCTACGATCCGGCCGCCAGCCGGCTGATCGACGATTTTAACGGACAAAAAGACCTGCGGGCCAAGATCATCCGCGCCGTCGGCGACCCGGCCGCCCGTTTTTCCGAGGACGGCTTGCGGCCGCTCCGCGCCTGCCGCCTCGCCGCCAAGCTGGAGTTCGCCATTGAGCCGGCAACCTTTGCCGCGATCGCCAAAACGCTCCCCGTCGTCAAAAAAGTGGCGGCCGAGCGGCTGCGCGATGAGCTCGTGAAAATGCTGACGGCGGCCCGGCCTTCCCTCGCTTGCGAATTAATGAGGCAAAGCGGCCTGCTCAAGATTATTTTGCCGGAGCTGGCCGCCTGCGCCGGCGTCAGCCAGCCGCCGCAATTCCATACTTACGATGTCTACTGGCACAGCCTCTATGCTTGCGACGCCGCGCCGGGCAACGATCCGGTCTTGCGGCTAGCCGTCCTTCTCCACGACCTCGCCAAACCGCAATGTAAAGTTGACAACACTTTCTATAACCATGATCAAATCGGCGCGCGGCTGGCGGAAACGGCCATGAAACGGCTCAAATTCAGCAGCGCCGACATTGCCCGGGTCACCAATCTGGTCGCCAATCACATGTTCGATTACACCTCGGCCTGGAGTGACGCGGCCGTCAGGCGCTTCCTGCGGCGCATTGGCGGCCCCGGCAACGCCCCCGATCTCTTCGCCTTGCGGCGGGCCGATGTGGCCGCCATGGTCAAGGTCAACAACGGCGAATATCTGCTGGAGCTGCGGCAGCGGATCGATAAAATCATTGAAGAGGCGGATGCGTTGCACGTGTCGGACCTGAAAGTCGATGGCAATGACGTGATGAAGACGTTAAAGATCGGGCCGGGCCCCCGGGTCGGCCGGGTCCTCGACGACCTGCTGGAAAAGGTCCTCGACGATCCCGGCCTCAACGAGCGTGGAACCTTACTTAAGCTGATCAAAGAGCATGCTTAAGCGAATTTTAATCTTAGGATTAATACTCCTTAATTCGTCATTCGTCATTAGTCATTCGTCATTGGCCGCCGATCCCGTCCGCCTCGAGCGTCTCGAGATGAAAAAAGACCGCGGCTACGATTACCTCGATGTTTATACCAGCGGCTGGAGCGACGCGCGGGGCCTCCTGTTGGAAAACAAGCTTTACATAGATTTTCCCGGCGCTGTCCTCGACCGGAAGTTCGAGCTGGCCAAGAGAAAATTGGCGCGGGTCGGCACTGTGCGGGTCGCGCAGAAGGACCCCCGCACCGTCCGCGTAACCGTGACACTGAAGCGCGAGATCGATTACGACCTGGTCAACGTTTTTGGGCGGAACAAGACCGTGATCGAGTTGGGTGACCGGCAAAACGGCGACACCAAGCGCCAGCTGGCCTGGGAGTCGAAGTTCGCCAGGAAAAAGGCGGCGGCGCTCAAGCCGCTCAAACTGGCGCCCGCCGCCGCCCCCGCCGATCGCACGCTCAAGCACCGGGTCATCGTCCTAGATCCCGGCCACGGCGGTGACGACCCCGGGGCCGTCGGGCGCGGCGGCCGGCCGGAGAAAGAACTGACGCTGCTCACGGCGCAGGCCTGCGCCGCGCGGCTGCGCGCGGCCGGGGCGACCGTCTATCTCACGCGCCACGAAGACCGCCGCAATAACCTGCGCGACGTGGTCAATTTCGCCAACCGGGTGGGCGCTGACATTTTCCTCTGCATCCATTATAATTCGAGCGACAGTCCCGGGGTGGCCGGCAGCGAAACTTATTACTGCAACCCGGTCAGCCGGCGCTTTGCCGAAACAATGCACGAGACGATCGTGCGCGGGCTCCGGCGCAAGGACCGCGGCCTGCACCGGGTCGGCTTTTACACCATTCGCTACACCCGGATGCCCGGCGTCTTGATCGAGCCGGTCTATCTCTCGAATGATGCTGAATACAACCTGGCTGACAGCGCCGCGTTCCGCGAGAAATTGGCCGACAGCCTGGCCAAGGGAGTGAAACAGTATTTCCGAAATAAGTTTCGTTAGAAAAGTCGGGATCGACAAGATCAGTCACCAGAAGACCGGCAAGCCGGAAGAGAAAAAAATGACGCCCGCTTCGCCGCTGGGGGTCTTTGACTCCGGGGTCGGCGGCCTCACGGTAATCAGCGAGCTGATGCGCCAGCTGCCCAATGAGGACGTCATCTACCTGGCCGATACCGCCCGCGTCCCTTACGGCGGCCGCTCGCCGGAAGAGATCATCAAGATAAACGAGGAGATCATCCCTTTCCTGATCGACCAGGGAGCCAAGCTGCTGATCATCGCCTGCGGCACTTCGTCCGCCATCGCCTATCCGCTGTTGAAAGATAAGTATAAAGTGCGGCTGATCGGCATGGTCGAGCCGGGGGCGCGCGCCGCGCTCGCCGCCAGCCGCAGCGGCCGCGTCGGCCTCATCGCCACCGTCGGCACGGTCCATTCCCACGCCTACCAGCGCGCCCTGGCCGCGCTGAAAAAAGATGTCCAGGTCTTTGCCCAGCCCTGCCCGCTTTTCGTGCCGCTGGTCGAGGGCGGCTTCGTCGCGGCCGAAGAGACGCGGCGGGTCGTTAAAGAATGCCTCAGGCCGCTGATCAAGGAAGAGATCGACACCTTGCTGCTCGGCTGCACCCACTATCCACACCTCTTCAAACTTCTGCAGGAACGGGTGGGGAGCCGGGTGGCGATCGTCGATCCGGCCGTCGAAGTCGTCCGCGAGGTCAAACAGCTCCTGCGGCAGGCCGGCACCCTCAAGGACAAAAGCAGCCGGCCCGATTATAAGTACCTGGTCACCGGCTCGCCGGTTCAGTTCCAGGACCTTGGCTCGCGCCTGCTCGGCCGGCCCATTACCAATGCCCGGCAGGTCAAAATAGTGTAAAATATACTTATATGTACGAGCTGATGGCCGAAGAAACTTTTGACGCGGCGCACGCCCTGCGGGGGTATGAAGGGGCCTGCGAAAACTTGCACGGCCATTCCTGGCGGGTCCAGGTCTTTCTGCGCGGCACCCGGCTCAACAAAATCGGCTTGCTGGAAGATTTCAAGGTGGTCCGCAAACATTTGGCCGAAGTCCTGGCCGATTTCGACCACAAGTTACTCAACGACGTCCCGCCGTTCGGCAAAAAAAACCCGACTTCGGAAAACCTGGCGGAAAACATCTCTCGCCGGCTGAAAAAAAAGTTCAAAAACCTGGCCGGCGTCCGGGTGTGGGAATCACCGGCAACCTATGCTGAATTTCGTTAAAATGCACGGGCTGGGGAACGATTTCGTTCTCATTGACAGCCGGAAAAACAAACTTGACGGGCTCGACCTGAAGCAGCTGGCGCTCCGGCTCTGCGACCGGCATTTCGGCGTCGGCGCCGACGGACTGCTCATCGTCTGGCCGTCGCCCAAGGCCCACTACCGGATGCAGGTCATCAACGCCGACGGCTCGGAAGCGGAAATGTGCGGCAACGGCATCCGCTGTTTCGCCAAATATGTTTATGAGACCGATCAGCTGAAAGAAGAAGTGATCTCGGTCGAAACGCTGGCGGGAACGATCCTGCCGGCCGTGATCCTGGAAAACGGCAAGGTCCTGGCCATCGAAGTTGACATGGGCGAGCCGAAAAACGAGGGCCAGGTCAAATTAGCCGGTTACACTTTTCAGAAGATCTCCATGGGCAACCCGCACGCCGCCGCTTTCGTCGACAACCTGAACGAGCTCGCCCTGGCCGAGCTCGGCCCGGCCGTCGAAACCGACCGGCATTTCAAAAACCGCACCAACGTCGAATTCGTCCAGGTGCTCAACGAACGTGAACTGGCCATCAGCGTCTGGGAACGCGGCGTGGGCGAAACGCTTGCCTGCGGCACCGGGGCTTGCGCCGCGGTCGTGGCGGCTCACCTGGCCGGGAAAACCGGCCGGCGCGTGCTCGCCCATCTCCCCGGCGGCAACCTCGAGATCGAATGGACCGAGGAGAACCGCCTCCTGATGCGCGGCCCGGCGGAAACTGTCTTTGCAGGGGAGTGCCAATTATGAAAAAAGCCAAACGGCTGGAGCTGATCCCCCCCTATCTCTTCGTCAAGATCGAAGAGAAAAAAGAGGAGCTGATCAAAAAAGGCGTCGACGTCATCGATTTCGGCATCGGCGATCCCGACCTGCCGACGCCTCCCCATATTTCCCAGAAGATGCGCGCAGTGCTGGACAGCAAAGAAGCGGCCAATTACCCGACGTCGCGCGGCGAACTCGTTTTCCGCCGGGCGGTCGCCCAATGGTACCGGCAACGGTTCAAGGTCGAGCTCAACCCGCAGGGCGAGATCTGCTGCCTGATCGGCTCCAAAGAGGGGCTCGCCCATCTGCCGCTCTGCTTTATCGATCCGGGCGATGTCGCGCTGGTCCCCGACCCGTCTTACCCGGTCTATAAGATCTGCACCACGCTGGCCGGCGGCGAGCCGTACCTCCTGCCGCTGACGGCCGAGAATAACTTCCTGCCCGAGCTCGGCAAAGTCCCGGCTAACATCCTGAAACGGGCCAAGATGCTCTTCATCAATTATCCGAATAACCCGACGGGAGCGGTTTGCGATAAAGCTTTCCTCGAGCAAGCGGTCGCCTTCGCCAAAAAGCACGACCTGCTCCTGGTCTCCGACCTGGCTTATTCGGAAATGGGCTATGACGGCTACCGGCCGATGAGCGTGCTGGAGGTGCCGGAAGCGAAAGCTGTCTCGATCGAATTCCATTCGCTCTCCAAAACCTATAATATGACCGGCTGGCGGATCGGCATGGCGGTCGGCAATAGTGAAGCGGTCGGCGCGCTGGCGACTTTAAAGTCCAATCTTGATAGCGGCCAGTTTAAGGCGATCCAGCTGGCCGCGATCGAGGCGCTGACCGGCCCGCAACAGTGCGTGGAAGACAACCGGCAGATCTTTGAGGAGCGGCGGAATGTTCTGATCGATGGTTTGAACTCGCTGGGCTGGAAATTGCCTAAGCCGAAAGCGACCTTTTACCTGTGGGTCCCCGTCCCCAAAGGCGAAACTTCGGCTTCCTTCACGGAGAAACTGCTCGATCAATGCCAGATCATGGCCGTTCCCGGCAACGGCTACGGCCCGGCCGGCGAAGGCTACGTCCGGATGGCGATCACCCTGCCCAAAGAGCGGATCGCGGAGGCCATCGGGCGGTTGAAAAAGGCCAAAATCAGCTTCTCTTAAAAATCGGCGCGTTGCCGCTTCAATTCGCTCGCCCGCGCGTACATCGCTTCGTACTTTTCCATGCTCGGGCCCCAGGAGCTGTCGTATGCCAGGTCCGCCTTGGTCATCTGCAAAAGCCACGGCTTGTTATCAAAAGTTGCAACTGCTTCCTTCGCTATTTCGGCGACGTCGCCGGTGAACGGGCCCTTGGCCACGAAGCCGCGCTCCCGCGTCACCGTATCGAACAATCCGCCGACCGGCACGACCGCCGGCGGCGTGCCGTACCTCATGGCGTAGAGCTGGCCGAGGCCGCATGGTTCGAACTCGGAGGCCATCAGAAAAAAGTCCGCCCCGCAATGATAGATCCGTTTTTCTTTTTCCGGCGCGAAACGGTTGACGAAAGCGAAACGGCCCCGGTACCGTTCGGCCAAGAACTTCAATTCCTTTTCGTAATACTCTTCCGCCGTCACCCCTTTTTGCGCCTGCGAGAGGACCACCATTTGCATTGAGGTGTTGGCGATCAAATGCTCGAGCAACGTTTTCATGCCATCGTGCTGCCACATCAGCAAGCCGAATTTTTGGGGCGCCAGGCGCGAAACGATAGAAAAGAGCGGCACGTCCGGCCTGACCGGCAGCCCGACCTGCTCCTGAAGGCGCGCCTTGTTCGCGGCTTTGTACGCAATGATATCTTCGTCCGACTCGGACCGCAGGTTGACGATCCCTTCGTCCTGCTTCGGGTCCCAGCCGGAGACGCCGTTGGGAATGCCGATCAATTGCCCGCGCCCCGCCAGCAATTGATACCATTCGACCAGCGGCCGGCCGAACTTCGGCATCTGCAGTTCCCTGACGTACTGGCAGCTGACGGTGTTGAGCATCTCGCAGAAGCTCAACCCCTTGATCAGGCGCATTTCGCCGTCGCATTCGAGCATATATCTCATCTCTGCCGGCAAACCGGTCATGCTGTAGAGCGAAAGGTCCGCTTCTCCCTGATAACCGATGCCGCCGTTGTGGATCGTGCCGACCAGGGCGGTCTCTCTAAAATATTCACCTTCCCCGGGAGTCAGCCTGATATACGCGGGGGAAAAAGCGAACGGCGAATCGTGAAAGTGCAGGATGTCAAGCGGCGGCAACTCACCTCCTTTCTGCAATTCCCTGACCGCCGCCGGCACGATCTTGCTGGCAAAAATGTACCGTTTGACGTTCTCTTCTCCGTTCCAGTAAATTTTCTGGTTAAAAAGGCCTTCGTGGCTGCCGATCAGAAAAACAGGAATCCCGCTCCCCGGCAAAGAAGCCCGGGAGATTTTGCTGTGCAAACGTTCCGAGCCGACCATCGCCCAGAGGTCATAACCGAGCGCGTCCCGGCGTCCTTCGACTTTGACATTGGCGTGATCAGGGAGAAAACAATATGTCTTGTGCCCTCTTGCCCGGAGATTAATGGCCAGGTCCCTGTTCACGTCGCCGACGCCGCCGGCCTGGATCGCGCCGGTCAGCTCCCAGGCCACCAGTCCGATGTTGTAACGAGGTGCGGGGCCGCGAACAGATGTCATCATGACAAAACCCTTTCTTTAAATTACATAAACCGCCGCACTTTTTTATCCGAAAGCCGGCGGATGAATTTCACATTATTTATGAATTCTTCTATAATAACGTCATGAAGATCATGATCGCCGCCCACTCCGGCTTTTGCGAGGGGGTGGAGCGCGCTTACCGGATCGCCCTTGAGCAGACCAAGGCCGGGCGGCCGGTCTTCATGCTCGGCAACCTGGTCCACAACAAACAGGTGGTCGAGCGCCTGACCGCGCTCGGCGTCAGGACCGTGGCCGGCCTGGCCGAGATCCCGCCCGGCAGCCGCGGCGTCCTGCTGATCTCGGCCCACGGTGTCGCGCCGGAAATTTACGAGACGGCCAAACAGTTAGGGCTTGACGTCATTGACACGACCTGCCCCTGGGTCAAGAAGGCCCAGCAGCTCGCCAGCCGCCTGGCGGCCGAAGGCCGGCTGGTCGTCATCGTCGGCGACCGCGGCCACCCCGAGGTCAAATCGCTGCTCGGCTGGAGCGGCGGCCGCGCCGTAGTCGTCGAGAACGAGGCTGACGTGAACAAATTAAGTTTTCCCGCCGGTACCAGGGTCGGCGTGGTCGCCCAGACGACCCAGGCGACCGCCCATTTCGAACGGCTGGTCGAAGCGGTCAAGCGGCGGGCCGCCGACGTCGTCGAATTCGACACGATCTGCGGCGCGACGACCAAGCGGCAGAGCGCCGCCACCGAGCTCGCCCGCCAGGTCGGGCTGATGCTGGTGATCGGCGACCGCCTCTCCGCCAACACCAAGCGGCTGACCGAGCTCTGCGCCGCGACCGGCACCGAAACCCACCAGATCCAGACCGTGGCCGAGTTCGACCGGCGCTGGCTGGCCGGCAAGCAAACCGTCGGCGTCACCGCCGGCGCCTCGACCCCCGAATGGGTCATCCAGGAGATCCTGGCCGCTTTAAGACAATGAAAAAAATAATTGCCGCTTCTCTCCTCTGCCTGACGCTGGCCGCCGCCGGCCAGGCGACCAAACTGGCCAACATCCGCCTCGGCTACTATCCCGACAAGCTCCGGGCCGTCTTCGACTTCGATTCTTCCTGCTATTACATGCTGGAGGAATCGCGGGAAAAGATCATCATCCACCTGCCATCCACTGCCGCCTCGGCCGAGATCCAGAATTACGTCGAGGTGCGCGACCTGGTCGTCCGTTATTTTGAGATCGAAAAAGAAGGGGAAGGGCTGGCGGTCACCATCCCGCTGGCCGAGCCGGTCCCCTACAACATCTACACGCTGACCGGGCCCGACCGGCTGGTGGTCGATTTCAACCGCAACTTCACCAATGTCGTTTCGGGCGGCACGATCATTGACGGCGTGGAGCACCTGATCGTCTCGCGGGGGAGCGAGTCCGGCCGGGTCAACGCCCACGTGCTTAAGATCGACCTGGGCAAGGCCGAGGTTTCTCCCGCCCTGGCCCGCAAGAACAAGCCGAACCTGTTCGAATCGTTCGTCAATCTCCTCAACTTCTGGAAGAAGAACGATCCCGACGCTCATTTTTTCCGCGCCCCGGTCAGCACGATCGCCGGGGAACAGCAGGCGGTAGCAGCGGTCAACGGCACCTACTTTGCCTATACCGGCAAGCCGCTCGGCACGCTGCTGATCGACAGAGAACTGGTTTCCAGCCCGATCTACGACCGGACGGCGCTGATCTTGAGCGAAGACCACAAGCCTTACATCGACAATATCCTGATCAACTGCTACTTCACCACCGCCAGCGGAATAACCTGCCAGATCGACGGCGTCAACGAGGGGCGCGACACCGGCGAGGCGGTCCTTTACACGCCGGCGTGGGGGGGGGTGACCGGCACCGAGTTCGACGGCAGCGAACTGGTCGTTGCCGGCTCGGTCGTCAAGGAGATCAAGAAAGGTAATGCCGCCATTCCGCAAGACGGCTATGTCATTTCACTGGGGAGCGAACCGGCGCGCCGGCTGGCCGGCGCGCGGCCCGGCGACAAGATCGACCTGCACATCAAGATCATTCCCTACGCCTGCGACCCGGGCCCGATCCGGCACCTGATCAGCGGCGGGCCGCGCCTGGTCAAGGAAGGGATAGTTTACGTCTCGAAGAACGAGGAAAAATTCAGGTCGGACATCGCCAGCGGCCGCGCCGCGCGCACCGCGGTCGGCGTCGCCAAAGACGGCCAGCTTTTGCTGGTCACGGTCGACGGGCTCCCCCGCGAGCGCTCGGCCCGCGGCGAAAAGAGCAGCATCGGCGTGACGCTGGAAGAGCTGGCCGAGCTGATGATCAACCTGGGGGCGGTCGAGGCAATGAACCTGGACGGCGGCGGTTCGACCGCGATGTGGATCGACGGCCGGATCGTCAATCAGCCCGCCAGCGGCTGCGAGCAGAAGGTCAGTAACGCCCTGGTCGTGACGCCGCGCTAGTTGAAGTATTCCTTGAATTCTTCGGAGAGAGGCACAACCCCGTCCCAGCGGTGGAGGATGTTGCCGCCCCGTTCGATCACCGTGGACGGGATCTTGTTCACGCTGTAAAACGCCCCTTCGGCCAACCCGTCAACCGTTTCCATGTCAAAGAAAGAGAGTTTGACCCTCGAGTCCTCGATGTTCCAGCGGCCGAAGAACGTTTCGAACTTCTTCATTGTCGTCTTGCAATATTCGCAGCCGGGTTTCCCGAACACTTTGACCTCCATGTTTTATCCTCCTTAAACATTTTGGAGCGGCAGGTATCTAAGGGATTAGCAAGGATAAGCAAGGATTTTATAATTCCCTGCTATTCCCTGCTACTCCCCGTCACTCCCCCCCATTCCTTGGATTTATGCCGGTCCCGCAGTTCGGCGATCTTGCCTTTGTTCCAGCCAGGGATCCGCGAAAAGTAGCCGGTGATCCTGGTGATCCCTTCGATCTTGTCCGACCGGCAGTGCGGGCAGCGCTCGTGCAGCCCGCGGCTGGTCCGGCCGCAGTCGGCACAGGCGGTGAACTCGGGCGAAAAGGCGATCTGCCCGTTGTCGGTCTGGCGAAAGGTCTTGACGACAAAACTGGCGAGCGATTCGGCGCTCGGCCTCGCCTCGCCCAGCCAGACGTGGGTCAGCGCCCCCGCGTCGATCAGCGGGTGGAACAGCCCTTCCCGCTTGACCCGGTCGATCGGGTTGAGCGGCACGCTGACATTAAAGTAAGTCGAATTGGTGTAATAGATCTCCTTGCTCGCCAGGTCACCTTTGACCACCCGCGCCGCCCGTTCCGGAAAATGTTCGAGGTCAAGCCGGGCAAAGCGGTAGGCGGTCGACTCGGCCGGCGTCTGTTCCAGGACGAAGTGGAGATCATATTTTTCCGACAGCTCCTGGCACTTGAGTTTCATGAAAGAAATTATCTTTAAGCCGAGCTTGAGCGCCGCCGGGCTGGCGTGCAGTTCTTCGCCGGTGTGGAACTGGACCATTTCGTTCAAGCCCAAGATCCCGACGAGATGAGTGACGCGCCGCAGGCGCAGGTAAGTCTCACCGTCGCGCCTGGTGGCCAGCAGCGAGAGCGGGCCGCCCGCCCCTTCCTTGAGCAGCTGCTCGATAAAACTCCGTTTTTCGCGGTGGGCCTGCGCGGCGATCAGCAGTTTTTTCTCGATCTCTTGGAAGAGCCGTTCCGTGTCGCCCGCCGCCAGATAAGCGAGCCGCGGCAGGTTGACCGTCACGTTCTGGATGGCCGAGTAACGCATCCGCCACGGTTCCTTCGCGTCCTGCAGGTCGGAGTACTCGAGTTTGAAGGCCAGCCGGCAGCATTCGGAGATCTTGGCCGTCTCGCCCCGGTCGAAGACGTAATAAGTGTTCCCCTTTTCCGCCGCGACCGCCGAGATCAGCCGCAAAAATTCCTCGTGGCCGGGGGTCGCGAAGAATTTTTCGGTGATATGGACGAGCGGTTTGGGAAAGAAGAACGGCCGGCCGGCGCCGTCGCCCTCCCGGTAAACCTCGAACATCGCTTTGGCAAAGGCCTGGGCCCGGGGCAAATAGTCGGCGTAAGTCTTGCCGGTATATCGGGCGCCCGGGCCGAGCGCCGGCACCGCGGCGAAATGCTTGGGCGTTTCCCAGTAGATGTTGAGGTCGGAGAAGAGCCCCTGCCCGCCGCGCGAGACGGCGACCGTCGCGAACTCGAGGATCAGCTTGCGGGCGAGCTTCTTGATCTCTTCGTCGCTGCGGCCCTCGAGGAAGGGCGAGATGAATAAATTGACGGCGTCCCAGCCGATCGCCCCGGCAAAATGGCCGTGCAGGGCGACGGAGAATTTGACGATCTGCGAGACCAGTTCGTCGGCGTCCTCCGCCGGCTTTTCCGAGCGGCCGGCGTCGGGCAGGTCAAGCCCGAACTTCTTAATGTACTCGATCGACTGGCCGCTGCAGTACGGCCGGTCGACGAAGCCAAGATCATGCAGGTGGATCTCGCCGCTCATGTGAGCGTCGGCCACCGGCAGGGAAAAGACGTTCAGCAGGGCGTATTCTTTTTTGATGTTCTCGGCCAGCGTCAGGTTGGTCGCCTCGGGCGAGTGCGGGGTGTTGGCGTTCTCCTTGTTCTTGTGGGCGATGATCTTGTTGACGTCATATAAAGGGACGCCGAGCCGGGTGTGCTTGCGGCGCGCCTCTTCCAGCCCGTACTCCAGCAGTTTGACGTCGACCAGCTCGCGCACCAGCGGCGCCGTGATCGTCTTGACCGAGAGCGCCCTGATCTGCTTGTCGACTTCGATCGCGATGATGGCGGCGATCTCTTCCTTCAGGCCGGTCTCGCGCACCAGCGCCTCGATGATCTTGGCTTTGTCCCAGGCGACGATCTCGTCGGTCGAGGTGCGGACAAAGACGGAAAGATCCGTCGTTTCTTCCTGACCCGCGACGCGCGACTCGCGACCCGCGACCTGACTAAGCGTTAAAGTACTCATTGCTCCGGTACCGGTCCTTCAGTTCCCCGGTCTTCCCTTTGTTCCAACCGGTGATCCGCGAGAAATAGCCGGTGATGCGCGTGATCCCTTCGACATTGTCCGACTGGCAGTGCGGGCAGGCGGCGTGCAGCCCGCGCGCGATCTTGCCGCAGGCGTTGCAGGAAGTGAACTCCGGCGAGAAGGCGATCTGGCTGTTCTGTGTCTGCTGGAATGTTTTGATGACGAAATTGGCGATCGATTCGGCGCTCGGCCGGCTTTCGCCCAGCCAGACGTGGGTCAGCGCTCCCGCGTCGATCAGCGGGTGGAACAGCCCTTCCTGCTTGACCCGGTCGATCGGATTGAGCGGCACGCTGACGTTAAAGTAAGTCGAATTGGTATAGTAGATCTCGCCCGTCTGTTTGTTCCCCTTGACCACCCGCTCGGCGAACTTCGGGTAGTGCTGCCGGTCGAGTTTGGCAAAGCGGTAAGCGGTCGATTCGGCCGGCGTCTGTTCGAGCACGAAGTGCATGCCGTAGCGCTTGGAAAGCTCCTCGCATTTCAGTTTCATCATTGAAATGACCTTGAGCCCCAGCTTGAGCGCCTCGCTGTCCCCGTGCAGTTCCCGGCCGAGGTGCGCCTGGACCAGCTCGTTCAGCCCCAGCACCCCCATCAGGTAGCTGACGCGGAACATCCGGAGGTACGGCTGGCCGTCGCGCTGCATCGCCAGCAGCGAGAGCGGGCCGCGATTGCCGGCCGCCAGGATCTCGCTGATGAATTTCTTTTTCTGCAGGTGGGCGCGCGCCGCCATTTCCAGCGCCTGGTCGATCAGGTCGAAGAGCCGGGACGACGAGCCGCTGGCACGGAAGGCGAGCCGCGGCAGGTTGATCGTCACGTTCTGCAGGGCCGAGTAGCGCATCCGCCACGGCTCTTTGGCGTCGTCAAGATCGCTCTGCTCAAGCTTGAAAGAGAGCCGGCAGCACTCGGAGATCTTGGCCGTTTCGCCCCGGTCAAAGACATAATAGGTATTGCCCATGGCGGCCGCCACTTCGGAAATATGGTTCAAGAATTCTTCGTGGCGCGGGGTGTTGAAGAATTTCTCGGTCATGTGGACAAGCGGCTTGGGGAAGAAGAACGGCCGGCCGGAGCCGTCGCCCTGTTTATAGACGTCAAAGAGCGCCCAGACGAAGCGTTGCGACTCACCCAGGTAATCGCCGTATTTCTTGCCGGTGTACTGGCCGCCCGGCCCGATCGCCGGCACGTTCTCGAAGTGCTTCGGCATTTCCCAGTAGAGGTTGATGTCGGAAAAGATCGCCTGCCCGCCGCGCGCCACCGCCTGCTGGCTGTACTCGTAGATCATCATCTGGGCGATCTGTTCGACCTCATTGTCGGACATGCCGACCAGGAACGGGGCGAAAAAGACGTTGACCGCGTCCCAGCCGATCGCCCCGGCAAAGACCCCCTGCAGCGCCGCCGAGAACTTGACCATCTGCGCCAGCAGCACCTCGGCGTGCTTGGCCGGTTTAGCGATCGAGAGGGCGTTCGGCAGGTCGAGGCCGAATTTCTTGACGTACTCGACCGACTGGCCGCTGCAGTAGGGCCGGTCGATGAAGCCGAGGTCATGCAGGTGGAGGTCGCCGCGCATGTGCGCGTCGGCGATGTCCTGGGTAAAGACATGCAGCAGGGCGAATTCCTTTTTGATGTTCTCGGCCAGCGTCAGGTTGGTCGCCTCCGGGCCATGCGGCACATTGGCGTTCTCTTTGTTGGGGTTAAAAATGATATTCCTTACATCATACAGCGGGGAGCCAAGCCGGGTGTGGCGGCGGCGCGCCTCCTCCAGGCCGAACTCGAGCAGTTTGACGTCGACCAGCTCGCGCACCAGCGGCGCCGTGACCGAAGCCAGCTTCAAGCTTTTGATCTGGTTCTCGACCTCCAGGCCGATCTCTTCGGCGAGGTCGCGGTTAAGTTCCGTCTCGCGTATCAGCGCGTCGACGATCTTCTCGCGGTCCCAGCCCACTATATTATCGCCCGAGGTCCTGACAAAAAGCGCCAGATCGGTCGAATCCTGCCTGCCGGCAGGCAGGTCGCTCACTTTTTTATTTTTCTCGTCCAATAACTGGGTCGTCATCTTTTTCTCCTTTTCCGGCTAACCTGCCGTTAGTTCCTTGACCTCTTTGAGGAATTCCGAGACGTGCTCGAACTTGCGGTAGACCGACGCGAAACGGATATAAGCGACTTTGTCGGCCGCCTGCAGCTTTTCCATCACCAGTTCGCCGATCTTCGAGCTCAAGGCCTCGCGCCCCGCTTCGCGGTGCAGCGCCTTCTCGATCTCGTCCACGATCGCTTCGATCGTGTCGATCGAAACGGGCCGTTTCTCGCAGGCGTGCAGGATCCCCTTGACCACTTTATCGCGGCTGAATTGCTCGCGCCGCCCGTCGCGTTTGATGACGAGCAGCGGCCGCTCTTCGATCCTTTCGTATGAGGTGAAACGGCCGCGGCAGGCGAGACATTCCCGCCGGCGGCGGATCGTGCTGGCGTCGTCAACTTCCCGCGATTCCAGGACCTTGTCTTCAAGACTTTCACAAAAAGGGCACTTCATAGGTTTAGCGTGGGGTTAATTTTGCCACACCAGATATAGCGTGTCAAGGGGGATTTTTAGCGTCTAATTCGGCAAGATCTCGCCGTTTTTCACGTCGTGACCGATGACCAGGTCGTAGGCCTTGATCCGCTTTTTCCCTTCCAGCTGCACCTCTGATAACAGCAGATCGCCGCGTCCGGTGGCGACTAATATCCCCTCATTCCTGACCAGCTCGATGATCTCGCCCGGCCGCTTTTCTCTGGCGACCAGATCGAGCAGCTGCAGTTCCGCCTTGAAGATCTTGAGGCGCCGGCCGCGGAAAAAAGTGTGCGCGACCGGCCATTCAACCAGTGCCCTGATCCGGTCCCTGATCTCGGCCGCCGGTTTCCGCCAGTCGATCTCGCCGCTCTCTTTGGTCAGGGTCGGCGCAAATGTCGCCTGCGCTTCGTCTTGCGTCAGATACTTATCTGCGCCGGTTTCAATCTCACGCAAAGTTTTTGTTAGAAGCGGGCCGGCGACATCAAAAAGTTTCTTCGTCAGGGTTTCCGCGTTATCTTCGTCTTCAATCGGCACAGCTTGACTGGCCAGCACCGGTCCCGCATCAAGCGCCTCGACAAGCTTGAATATCGTGACGCCCGTTTCCTTCTCTCCATTCAATAAAGCCCACTGGATCGGCGCGGCGCCGCGGTATTTGGGGAGGAGCGAAGCGTGAACGTTGATGAAGCCATGCTTGGGGACGCCGAGAATTTCTTGGGGCAAAATTCTTCCGTAGGCAACAACTACGCCAAGATCAGGTTTTAAAGACGAAAGATAGGCCTTAAAAGCTGGGTTGTTTTTTACCGAATCCGGTTGTTCGAGCGGCAGGCCCGACTTAAGTGCGATCTCTTTGACCGAAGAAAATGAAACTTTCCGCCCCCGCCCTTTCGGCCGGTCGGGCTGCGTCACGACAGCCGCGATGTCCTGCTTGGCGTCGAGTAAAATCTTTAATATTCCGGCCGCCGGCCCCGGCGTACCGAAGAAGACAAGCTTCACAGCCGCTCCAGTTTCGTCTCGCCGGACGGCGGCACGTATTTGATCAGCGTCGGGCTGGCGACCCGGTCGATGAAGACGACGCCGTCGAGGTGGTCGATCTCGTGCTGGAGGATCGTCGCCAGGAACCCTTCGGCGGTGAGGGTGACCGGCTCGCCGTCGCGGCCGAGCCCTTTGACCTTAACGTACGCCGCCCGTTCCACCGGCGCTTCGACCCCCGGCAGGCAGAGGCACCCCTCGGTAAAAGTCTGGCTCCCCGACTTTTCCAGGATTTTCGGGTTGATCAGCGCCAGCGCCCCGGAACCCGGGTCGGCCACGATCACCTGAAGTGATTTGTGGACCTGCGGGGCCGCCAGACCGACGCCGGGCGCGGCGTGCATCGTCTCGATCATGCCGTCGATCAATTTGACGATCTCCGGCGTCACCTTCTTGACCGGCTTGGCCTTTTTGCGCAGGAACGGGTCAGGGAATTTGATGATTTTCAGGACCATTTGATACTATTATACTACAATAAGTCCTGCGGCTCGACATCGACCATGACTCTGACCCCGCGCGGCAAGGTTAAACGGCCCAAACTCGCTTCCACCGCCCGCCTCATGACCGCAAGATCGCTACCTTTCAATAATATCTGGTGGCGCCATTCGCCGCGCAGCCGCGGGACCACCGCCGGGACCGGCCCTAAAACTCCCGTCGGCAGGTTTTGGCTAAGCAGTCCGCCAAGCTCTCCGGCCGCCTGGCCGGCCAGCTCCCGGTCCGCGCCGGTGATCAGCAAACTGACCAGTTCCACGAACGGCGGATAACCGAGTTCCCGCCTTTGTTCGATCTCTTGCTCATAGAACGCCTGATAATCGTGGTTGACGGCGGCCTTGATAATGTAATTGTCGGGCGAATAGGTTTGCAGGACGACTTTGCCCGGCAGCTGGTGGCGGCCGGCGCGGCCGGCCACCTGCGTCAGCAGCTGGAATGTGTGTTCGCCGGCGTGGAAGTCCGGCAGGTGGAGGCCGAGATCGGCGGAGACGATGCCGACCAGCGTCACGCTGGCGAGGTCGAGCCCTTTGGTCACCATCTGCGTGCCGATCATCACGTCGGCCTGGCCGGCGGCGAACGTCCTGAAGAAAACTTCGTGGGAGCCGCGCTTGCCCGTCGTATCGCGGTCATAACGCAGTATCCTGGCCGCCGGGAAAAGCTTGGCGACTTCGTCCTCGATCCGCTGCGTCCCGCTGCCGAAATATTTGATCGCCGCGCCGCGGCAGTTGGGACAGAGGGCGGGCGGGCTTTCCGTGTGGCCGCAGCGGTTGCAGCGGAGCCGTTTATCGCTCGAGCTGTAAACGAGCGACACGGCGCAGCGGGGACATTCCACCACATAGCCGCACTCGCGGCAGATGACAAAGGTAAAGAAACCGAGGCGATTGATGAAGAGGATCGCCTGCTCGCCGGCCGAGAGCGTCCTCTCCAACTCGTCCTTGAGCCGCCGCGACAGGACGCCAAAGTTTCCCTGCTTCATCTCCTGGCGCATATCGACGACCTCGACCGGCGGCAGCGGACGGTCATCGATCCGTCGCGGCAGGTCAAGCCTCGTATATTCGCCGGCGCCGGCCTTATAAAAAGTTTCGACCGCCGGGGTCGCCGAACCCAGAATGACGACGGCGCCATTAAGCTCTGCCAACTTCAAAGCGACTTCGCGCGCATGGTAGCGCGGGCTCTTTTCCGACTTATATGTCGTTTCGTATTCTTCGTCCAGGACGATGAGGCCGGGATTTTTCAGCGGCGCGAAGGCGGCCGACCGCGTGCCGAGGACGATCACGGCTTCCCCGCGCGCCGCGCGCCGCCACTCGCCGTCCCGCTGCTTGGCGGTAAATTCGCTGTGCAGAACGGCAATGTGATCGCCGAACCGGCCGCGGAACCTTTCCACCAATTGCGGGGTAAGCGAGATCTCGGGGACCATGACGATCGCGCTGCGGCCGCGCCCGATCACTTCGGCGATCGCTTGAAGATAAACTTCGGTCTTGCCGGAGCCGGTCACGCCGTAGAGGAGGAAGGTTCCCGGCTTTTCCTCGTTGATCGCTTTTTTAATCTGTGTGAGGGCATTTGTCTGTTCGGCAGTTAGGGAGAAAGCCGAAAGCCGAGAGCCGAGAGCCGAAAGCGGGTTTGTTCCCTCTCCTGCTGTCTGCTGTCCGCTGTCCGCTTTCGGCTTTCTTCCCTTCCCTTCCCTCCCCTTCGTCCCCGGCGGCATGACGAGCCGCAGGGCGGTAATGAAAAATGATCCGTAATAATCGGCCAGCCATCTGGCCAGCTCAACCGCTTGCGCGGTAAAGAGCGGGAGGTCGGAAGTTATCGCTTCGATCTCTTTGACCTTGCTGACCTCTGCCTGTTCAACAAAGCCGACCACATAGCCGATCTCCTTGCGGAAGCCGAAAGGGGCGCGGACCTGATGGCCGATCTCCAGCCGGCCGCTCAAGTTCTCGGGGACCGAATAATGGTAAATCTTATCGATGCCGCGCGAAGCTTTTGCGAGTATGACCTCAGCGAACATGTTATTGAGTATAACAAAACGAAATAATTAGAAATAGGGCCATGTCAATCAGCCGCTTCTAATTCGGTACCATACAATAATGCATCTAAGTGTTTTATATTTCCCTTGTCGTTTCCTGCCACAAATCCATCAAGCAAATCCTCTATTTGTCCAGCTTTAAGCGCAGCAACATTTTCGTATTTGCCGCCAACTAGAATCTGTGTCCCGACTTCTCTTTTCAAACGATCCTTTTTTGCTAGTGTCTTCAAATATGTTCGGGCTTTCTTTTTCGTGCTTGGGTAAGGGCACTCCGATATTACAAAATCAATAAGTTCTTTCCCCATTTTCCCGCCAATTGCATAGGCCAACTTAAGCGCCATGCTCGGCGCAGGGAACTTCCCTGTTTTGGCAACACGTTCAATAAGCTTGAACAGCCTTTCCCTCGACAACTGTTTTGCCCAAAAGAAAAACGGGCAGTGCCTGTTTATGCTGCTTTCTAATAAGCATTCGGCCTTGTCCTGGTCTAACCGCAGCGTCTTACGCGCCTTATACAGAGCTTTCAGGTCGGCCTCTGAAGCAAACGAAGTTTTGTCTCGCTTCCAACTTTTCATGGCGCCAACAAGCATCTCTTGAGGAGATTCGTATGCATTTTCATCCCAGACTTTCTTATAAGCTGGTGCATCTGGATCATCTACAACCCTGATTGGCATTGCCGTACCCGCAGTCGATTCTTTTATTTCGGGCGGCAAAACAACGGTTTTATACGTCGGTGGCGCCTTTACTACCTTACGAATTCCCCCAAGCCAGGATTTTCTTATTACTTCGATCTTGTAATCTACAAATTCTCTTAAATCCTTCGAATTTGCCGGCTCACTCTTCGCACCATGTCTAAAATAAGTAGTTCCCTGGGAGAAAGCGCGATCTTGCTTCCCATCGCCTATATCATAAGTCCCAGGCTTTATAAATGTCATCGGGTATTCGGACCCTTCAATTAGTAAGATTGCTAACAAGTCCCCGTTTTTCTCCGCTTCATTTATTTTGAATTTGTCAAACTGCTCTCCAGTATATTTGGCTATTTTGTCGATGACCTCGGCGGGATCTAAACGAAGAAATTGTGAAACATCGGCTTTGGAAGGATTGCCATCATTCTTAACGCCAATTACTATCGCGCCGCCACTAGAATTTGCTATGGCAACAATATCCTTAATAATTTCACACCATTCGCGAGGCTGGGCGGGATCAAACTTCTCTTTGAAGTCTAAATATTTGGATTCCTTTTTTGCAGATAAAATTCTGTCTAATTCCATATATTAATGGCAGCTGCCGCAGGCGCCGGAACTGCAGGAGGAGCAGGAATGCCCGCCGGAATGGCTGTGTGAGCCGCCGCCGCCCAGCCAGCCGACCGCCTGAAAGACCCGGATCAGTTTCCCCTTCCCGCATACCTCACACCCCATACCCTCCCGGCTTTCACTCATTCCATGCACCAGCTCCGTGACCTTTCCGCACTTATTACACTTATAATCGTAAAATGGCATTTTAATAAGTTATAAGTTATAAGTTATAAGTTATAAGCACCATTAAAGCCCCAGGAGGCGGTCGAGTATTTTGTCGGCGAGTTCGTTCTTGGTTTGTGGGGCCAAGGCTTCGACCCGGCCGGCGCGGTTAATGATCTTGATCTCCGAAATGTCTGACTCAAAAGCCGCAATATCATTGACAACGATCATGTCAAGGTTTTTCTTATTCAGCTTTTCGTGCGCGTTCTCAATATGATCGTTGGTCTCGGCAGCAAAGCCGACGAGCCGCGAGCCGTTCTTCTGCTGACCGAGCGCGGCCAGGATATCGGCCGTTCTGGTCAGGGAGAGGTCAAGAATGTCCTCGCTCTTCTTCACCTTTTGCCAGTAGGTGACGGTGGGCCGGTAATCGGCGACGGCCGCCGCCATAATGATGGCGAACTGCTCCCCCTTGTGCTCCATCACGGCCTCGTGCATCTCCCTGGCGGTCTCCACCGGGACATGCTTGGCCCCGGACGGCGGCTTGAGGTGGGTCGGCCCGGAGATCAGCGTCACTTCGGCCCCGCGCCGGAGCGCCGCCTCAGCCAGCGCGTAGCCCATCTTGCCGGAGGAGCGGTTGGAAATATAGCGGACCGGATCGATCGCTTCGCGCGTCCCGCCCGCCGTGATCAAAAACTTTTTGCCTTTCAGGTCCTGCTGGCCGCCCAGCCAGCCGGTGATCCTGGCCAGGATCTCTTCGGGCTCGGTCATCCGCCCGATATCGTAATCTCCGCAGGCCAGTTTACCCTCCTCGGGCCCGATGAATTCCCAGCCCGCTCCTTTCAGCTTTGCGACATTCTCACCTACCAGCGGATTGCGCCACATGTTGCAGTTCATCGCCGGGGCGATAACTTTCCTGGCTTGCGTCGCCATGACAAGAGTGGTCAACGCGTCGTCGGCGATCCCGTGGGCGATCTTGCCGATGATATTGGCGGTGCCGGGAGCGATGATGAGCAGGTCGGCCCGGTCGGCCAGCGCGATATGCGGCACCGGCGTCCGGGCGGCATCTTCACTGAACAGATCGGTGAGAACGGGGTTGCCGGAGAGGGTGCGGAAGGTCAGCGGAGCGACCAGCCGGGCGGCCTCCTTGGTCATCACGACCCAGACGTCGGCGCCCAGGTCCTTCAGCCGGGAGACCAGAGCGGCCGACTTGTAAGCGGCGATGCCGCCGGAGACACCGAGGATTATCGTCTTATCTTTCAGCATCTTTTTCGTTTTTCCCCTCTCCCTCTGGGAGAGGGAGGCCGGTTAAAGGCCAGCGGGTGAGGGTTAGGACCTACTTTTTCTTCTTCTCTTTTTTCGGGGCCGAGGATTTTTTCTCTTTGGCCAGGCGCTTCAGGGCCGACGGCGCTTCTTCCTGTTCGGCCATGATCAGCTCCTGGGCCGCCTTCTTGGCGGCCGGGCCGGCCAGCACTTTGATCCTGATCTTGTCGGCCGCGATCTCGCGCAGCGCGGTGATGACCGGATTGGTCGGGTCGAAATTGTCGACGTAGGGAAGCGAACCTTCGGCCACCTGCTTGGCCCGGCCGGCGGCCGCGTTCACCAGCAGGAATTTGTTCTTCGCCTTGGTCAGCAAGTTGTCGATCGTTAGTTCCGTCAATTCAGCAACGTCCTTTCTTTTTCAACATTGATGATCGCCTTGATCTTTTCCGACGCCGACTCGACCTTGTCGTTGACGACAATATAATCGTACTTTTCCATCACCTGCAGCTCGGCGATCGCCGCCCGCAGGCGGTAGTTGACCACCGTTTCGTCCTCGGTTTTCCGCTTCTTCAGCCGGAAAGCCAGGATGTCGACCGAGGGCGGGATCAGGAAGACGAAGACCGCCGCCGCCTTCAGCTTTCCTTCCTCCACGACCCGCTTGATCGAGGCCGCCCCCTGCACATCAACCTCAAGCACGACGATCCGCCCTTTGGCCAGCTCCGCCTCGATAAACTTGCGCGGCGTCCCGTAGTAACTGCCGTGGACCTTGGCCCACTCCAGGAACTGGTCCTGCTTGACCCGCGCGTCGAACTCTTCCTGGGTCACGAAAAAATAATGGCGGCCGTGCTCTTCGCCGGGCCGGGGCGGCCGGGTGGTCGAGGAGATCGACATTTCCAGCTCGGGATAGATCTTGAACAACCGGCGAACCACGGTTGATTTCCCGACTCCCGACGGCCCGGAAACCACGACCAGCAAACCGCGCTTACGTTTTGCTTTTTTGGGCATGAACATGGTAATTTTAACACACCCGGCTTGACAAATCAACTTGCTGTGTTACTATGCAGGCCTTATTCTTACGGGAGGTACTATTATTATGAAGAAAGCCCTTTCCTTGCTCCTGTTCCTCGCGCTCTGCGCTTCCGTCGCGCAAGCCCAGTCGCTGATCGGCGGACGGGCCGCCGGCATGGGCGGGGCGGGCGTCGCCGCCAGTAACGACCTCTCGGCCGCCTATTACAATCCAGCCGCCCTGATGCGCAGCAAGGTCGTGGTTACCGAAGTCAAGATCGACCTTGGGGCTGCTTATACTGATCCCACGACCCTGTCGAACGCCTTGAGCAAAGCCACTGATCCGGCATCCTTTCTCTTAAGCAATTACGCCAATAATTTGAACTTCACCGGCAGTCTTTTCGGGCTGATCGGTGTCAATGTCAGGAAGATCGGCTTAAGCGTCATCCCGGTGCTGACCACGACCGTCAACAAACCGGCCAACAGCCTGGGTGGCACAGCGGTCGCCAGTGGTCATTATGATGCCGTCCTGACTTTAGGCACGACCTTTGCCGTTCCCCGCTTGCCGGCCGCCCTTGACGTCGGCGTCAATTTAAAGGCGCTCAATGGCGTTGCCGGCAGCATGACGGTCAGTTCCGCGGTCGGCCAGACGACGGCGACCGGCAATCAGGATACCGGTACCGGCACCGGCATGGGGTATGACATCGGCGTACTGACTTCCTTTAATGTGCCGTACGTTTCCAAAGTGGCGGTCGGCGCGGTGGTGCGTAATTTGTCGACCAGCTACACGCTGAAAATGACCCGGCAGGCCGCGACTCTCAATCAGCTGACCGGCACCGTTAGCTTTGGCGCGAGCACTGCCCTGCCCGACCAGACGGTCAATATCGACAGTTCGACCGCCGTCGGCGCTTACGCCACGATCCCGGTAATCGGCGCCGGCGTCGCCGCCGACCTGGAAATGACCAAGACCGACACCAACACCCATCTCGGTATTGAATATCCGATGCTCTACGGCTTGCTTGTCCTGCGGGCCGGGGCCGCTTCCGGACCGAACCTTTCGCTGACCACCGCCGGCCTGGAACTTAATCTGGCAGTCACAAAACTCGGGATCGTCACGGTGGCCGACGCCAAGAATTCGGGCGCGACCACGACCGTGGCCGACATCACGATCGGCTTCTAAGAATCAGCCGGCTGCCATAAAATAGCTGTTATTACCTTCTCCCTCTGGGAGAAGGGGGCCGGTTAAACGCCAGCGGATGAGGGTCCCGGCCGCCTTGCTTTTTCTTTTTTCATACGCTATATTAGCCCATCATGTGGCAATTTTGGGGGACGCTCGCGATTGCCGCTTTCGGCGGCTCTTTTCTGATCCATTACCTGAACAATTTCCTGCTCCAAGAAAAGGCCGGATTCGCCTTTGACTGGGATGGCGTGGCGGAGCGGGCGCTGATCGCCGCCTGCCTGCTCAAGGCTGCGCCGCTCTGGTGGCTGCCGCTCATTATCATGGTTAAAATCGCGGGCCGGGTGGCCGCGCTCGGCTTTCTTCCGCTCTTCAAGGCGGGAGAACCGGGACTGGTCCCGCAAAAGGTCAAGACCAAAGCGGAACTGGCGCTGGAGCTTTGCCTCTCGCCTCTTTTCGCTCTCGTGGTCGGGGTCGTCTTTTGATCAGGAAATTCGCCCCCTCCGCTTTTCTGCTCGCCGTGATACTGTTCGCTTCCGGCTTTTCCCTTAAAGAGTGGCGTTCTTCGCTTTACGATACTGTCAGGACACAGGCGGTCGGCAGTTTTTCTTCGCTCTTCAACCGCAGTGTTTCGATCGAAAGCGCCAGCGGGCCGCTGGTCGGCCGGATCGAGCTGAATCAGGTCACGATCGCCGGGCTGGGCCGCGCCGACAAGATCGTCCTAAACTACAACCCTGTCCGGCTCGCGCTGGCCAAAGGGGACATGGTCGCCGCCCTGACCAGGATCACCGTTGTGGGCGGTTTTTTCCGGATCGAGCGCGACCGCGAGGGGAATTTTCCGGCGCTCGCCGCGTTCGCCGGCGGCGGAGAAGCGGGCGGGCCGCCGCCCTTCCGCGGTCAGGTCATTTTCCGCAACTGCCGGGCCGATTATTCCGACCAGCGCGGCTTCCGCTCCCAGCCGGCCGTTTTCTCGGCCCACGCCGAAGCGCTCCGGGGCCGGCTCGATCTGCGCGGCCGCGATGAACTGAAGTTCTCGTTCTCGGGCCGGCTACCCGAGAGCGTCAAAGGGCGCGGCTTGTTCAATCTGAAGAACTATAAATATGAACTGAACGTCGAAGCGGAAAAATTAGACCTTAAAAAATGGGGGGATTACACCGTTCCGCTCCCCGGCTTAACTTTCCACCACGGCGCGGCCGACGTCACCCTGCGCGTCTCTCCGCCCAAAACCAAAGGCTGGGCCGCCGCGCTGATCGCGCAGGTCCATTTTCACGATGCGGCGGCCGATTTCGACAAATACCAGGCCAGCTCGGTCAACGGTGATCTTTTTATCGATGACAAAAACCTGGCGTTGAAAAATCTGGCGGCCCGGGTCACCGATCGGCCACTGACCTTTGATCTGGACGGCCGGGCCTCGGCCGTCATCAAGCTGAACGACAACCTTGCTGATTCGCTGCTTTCCGGCGAAGTCACCGTCGCCCGCGGCTCCGTTTACGGGCAAGCGGTCAAGGGATCGTTCCGTTTTGCTTTTCGTGACGGCGTCCTGGCAGCCAACTCCGCCAATCTCAAGCTTTACAACGGCTTGCTGGCCGGATATTTAAAATTGCAATTAAAAGACCAGCCGCAACTCAGCCTGACCGCCAAATTCTCCGGCCTGGACCTGGCCACACTGGCCCAACAGGCGCCGGGGATCGAAGGCGAGGCCGACGGCAGTTTGGAGTTGGCCGGTCCGGTCAAAGAGTTGAAAGGCAGGCTAAGCGCCAAACTGGCGCGGGGCTTGGTTTTCGGCCAGCCGATGGAAAAAGTCTCGTCCGCTTTCAAGCTGGCGAACAATAACTTTACGCTGGAAGATCTCTCGGCCACCGCCGGCCAAGTCGCCTTCCACGCCAGCGGCGCTGTCAGTTCCGACCTGGTCTTTGACTTGCAGGCCGAAGCCGCCGGTCTGCACCTTAAAGGCCGGGGGCTCTTCGGTGAAATGGAAGCGACACTCGATAAGTTTAAAGGCCGGACCCGCTGGCAACTGAACCAGGAATTCCTGGCCCAGCCCTTAAGGCGCCTGACCGCTTCCGGCACCGTGGCGCTTTCCAGCGGGCGGATCGGCGACCAGCTCTTCTCCGAAGCCCGGGGCGAGATCGCCATCGGCGAGGGGAAGGTCGATTTGACCGATGCCTTTATCAAGGCTGGCCAATCGGTCGTCCGCCTCGGCGGAGTGACCGGCCTTGGCCTGCCGACCAAGCTGTCAATTTACAGCCGGAAACTTGAGTTGGCTGACTTAAAGCTGTTTAACCCATTTTTGCCGCCGGAAGTCAGGGAGGCAAGCGGCACCGCTTCGTTCGAGGTCGAGGTGAGCGGTGAGCTGTCCAAGGAAACGCAGCTGGTCTCCTTCGACCCTCTTCTCGACCTGACCGTCAGGGGGAGGGCCGCGCTGCAGAACGGAACGATCGCCGGAACGCCGCTGACCAGCGCGCTGCTGAAATTCGACTGGCAGGACCGTTCGCTCGAGTTGACCGACTGCCGGATCGTTACCCCCGCTTCCCGTTTGGCACTGGCCCTCTCTTACCGGCAGGACGGCAGCCTCTCCGGTTCGCTGGAAGGCGAAGCGCACCTCAACCAGTACCAGAACCTGACCGCGCATTACGCCAAGATTGGCGGCTGGGCCGCCCTCCGGCTTAATTTCAACGGCTCGCTGGCCGCGCCGCAAGCAGCGGTCGCTTTCCGGCTCGACAATTTCGTTTTCGACGATCTCTATTTTGACAACATCACCGGCAGCCTGACTTACAGCGCTGACCGCCTTGCGACCACCCGCCCGATAACTATAACCAACGGCACGGACGTTTATTCTCTCGCCGGCAGCCTGGCCCTTGACCGGCAGACTCCGGAAGCCGGCGTCCTCGACCTGAACTGCCGGGTTCTCCGGGCCGAGCTGGCTTCCGCCTACAGGATGGCGGCCAAGATCCAGGGCGAGATCGCCCGGCGCCGGCCAACGGTGGAACGGAATAAGCCGCTGACTTCGCTTGACCTCTCCGTTTTCAAGCTGCCGCGCAAGGAGCGTTTCAGCCGCAACGGCAAGCTTCGCCTTTACGCCGGCGAAGGCAACAAGCCTTACTTCCTGGCCGCCTGGCGGCAAGCCTGGCAGCTGTCCGAAAAGGCCGCCGCCGCCGCCCCCGAAGAGAACCTGGGCGGGCGCCTGACGGCGGAAGCGACGCTGACCGGCCCGCTCAACGCGCTCACGGGCCGCTTCAGCGGCCGTCTTGATCACGGTTATTTCCGCGAGTTCAGTTTCGACTCGTTCGACGCGGCCGCCACTTTAAAAGAGCAGAGCTTTAAGATCGAGAAAGCGCTGCTGGCCAAGGGGAACGGGACGCTCGCCGCCCGCGGCAGCTGCGGGTTTGATGGCGTGCTCTCGTTGGGCCTGGCCGGCCGCAGCCTGCCGCTTGATATTTTGGCGATCGCCTTCCCGCACAAGCAATTCAAGGGGAAGATCGACCTCAACGCTTCACTCTCCGGCCCCTGGCAAAATCTCAGCCTGCTCCTTGACGCCGGCGGCAAAAACCTTTCTCTGGGCGGGATCAGCTACAATGAAGTTTCACTCTCGGCCGCCAAGAAAGGCCCGCTTGTTTCCCTGAAAAAGCTGGCGCTGAAACAGGGAGGAGAACTGTCCAGCGCTTCCGGCGAGGTTGTGCTGGCTCATCCCGGCCGCCTTAACCTGGAAGTCCGGTTTAAGAACGATGCTCTTGGCTTGTTCAACTTGCTGACCGACCAGGTGGCCTGGCGGGGAGGCCGCGCCGATCTTTTCGTCCGCGTCTCTGGCACGCTCGACGAGCCGGAGATCAATGGCAACTTGACACTGGCCGGCGGCCGGCTGACGCTTACTTCCCTCGATTCAGAGCTGCGCGACCTGACAGGAGGCGCAAGCGTTGAGGGGGGCGTCATGACGGTCCCGGGGCTGACCGGCACCTGGACCGGCAAGCGGACCAACGAGATCCGGAATCCGGTCGGTCTGGCCGGCGTGCTTGATCTCCGCCGGGCGCTCAAGCAAAAGGGTGCGCTTGACCTTAATCTCTCATTTTCCCCGACGCGTCTCTATGCCGCGTTCCCTAACCTCTTTATCGGCACGCTCGACCTCAAGTCGCTGGCGCTGCGGGGACCGGTCTTTTTCGACGGCAGCGCCGGCCCGCTCCTTTCAGGCTCCGTGGAAGTCAGCAATGCGGTCATCACTCTCCCGTCGAGCGGAGGCGGCGGACAGCTTTACCCGCTCCGCCTGAATCTTGACGTCAACCTGGCCCGGAACGCTTATGCCGTCATGGGCGACGTCGCCACGCTCAATTTAAGCAATATCCTGATGAACCTGGAAGTCGGCGGCCGGCTGGCCATTACCGGGCCGCTGGCCGGCCCCGACCTGCTCGGCCGCATCACCATCAAGCGCGGCACGATCAACATCTTCAACCGGGAATTCTCCCTGCTGACCCCGGAGCTCCAGAAAAAATTCAACAGCTATGGCGTGGGCAGCCTTCCCCAGAACACCGTTAATTTCAACGGCGAGGGGGTGCAGCCGGCGCTTGACCTGACCGCGGTCGTCGATGTTGACGACCAGGAAAAAGACGCTTCGGGCGTTTACGTCAAAAAGAAGGTCAGTATCATGGCTTATCTTAAGGGGGTCATGGGGGCCAAAGAAGAAGAGCGCAGCCTGAAGATCAGCCTGAGCGGCTACACCGAGGACAAAAGTAAATCGCCGCCGGCCATGGTCCCCGCCGCTTATAGCGAGCAGGACCTGAAAGTCATGCTCCTGCCTGACTTCATCAAGTCGCTGACCGGCATCAACCAGGCTCAGGGGGGCGAGCAACAGGTCGACACCAATGCCGTGGTGGCCGATTACTTGAACAGCCGGGTGCAGAGCCTGCTCTTCCGCAGCTTGGAACGCGAGGCCGAACAGCGTCTTGACCTTGAGAGCCTGACCCTTGAGTACAATTTCGGCCCCCAGATCGGCGAAGCGCTCGGCGTCCGAGACATCAAAGGTTTTGAACAGCAAAAGCCGGCCTGGAGCGTCGGCTTTGTCAAAGGTTTTTTCGACCGTCTTTATCTTGACGTGCGCTACGCGCAGGGCGCCGATCAGACGGCCACGACCACCTCCGGCCAGACCTATTTCAATTACCAGCTCACCTATAAATTAACGCCGATTTGGTCTATAATATACTACAGCGAGCCGGTCATGGTCTCGCAGCCTTCCGGTGACCAAAAGGTCACCCTGTCGGCCGGTTTTTCTTTTTGGTAGAAAGGATTGAAATGAAAAAATTCCGTTTCGCTTTCTTAACGCTCGTGTGCGCGCTGGCACTGCTTCTGTTCGGCGCGCCCGCCGGAGCCGCCACCGCTTCCGCCGAACTGGCCTCCACCATTACCGCTGTTGAGGTCCGCGGCAATCAAACCGTGCCGGTCAAGGAGATCATGAGCGCGGTCTTCGCGCGCGTCGGTGACGCCCTGTCCGAAAGCAAGATCAAAGAGGATCAGAAAGCCATTTACGCCCTCGGCTATTTCGCCGATGTTTTCCCTTCGTTCGAAGCCTACAACAAAGGGACGAAAGTCGTTTTCAACCTGGTGGAAAACCCGAGGATCGAGGAGATCAGATTCGAAGGCAATACGGTCTATTCCACTCAGGATCTGATCGCTTCCCTGGAGGCGAAAAAGGGCGACGTGCTCAATTTCAAGAAAATGCAGGACGACATCGAAAAGATCAATGCCCGCTACAAGCAGGACGGCTATCTGCTGGCCCGGGTGGTCGACGTCGAGACCGACAAGCAAAGCCACGCGCTCCGCTTCCTGATCGCCGAAGGGCGGGTCGAATCGATCGTGCTCGACGGCAACGACAATACCAAGGACTACGTCATTCTGCGCGAAATGAACACCACGCCCGGTTCCGTCCTCAATGAGAATGTCCTGAAAAAAGACCTGCGCCGCATCTTCAACCTCGGCTTCTTCTCGGAAGTCACGCCGAACTTTGAGAGCGGCAGTTCCAAGGAAACGGTCGTGCTCCAGCTCAAGATCAAGGAAACTCGCTCCAGCACCGTCAATTTCGGCGGCGGCTACGGCGAGCGCGAGGGCTGGTTCGGGTTCGTCGACCTCTCGATCAATAATTTGATGGGGACGGCGCAGGGCCTGCTGGTCCGCGGCCAGGCCGGGCAGCAGTTTTCCACCTACCAGTTCCGCTATACCAATCCCTGGTTCTTGCCGGAAAAGTTCGGCGACCGGACCTCGTTCACTTTCCGCCGCTGGCTGACCATCGGCCGCGATCTCCTGCTCACCACGCAGGACGGGACCTACAACGGCTTTGACGTCTCGATCGGCAAGCCGCTGAAAGACAACTATCGCATCAACTGGACGTTCGGCAGCGAGAACGTCTCCCCTTACGGCAGTTCGGTTTTCGACGCCTACCGCTCGGATACGATCGGCGTCGGTCTGGCTTACGACACCCGTGATTTCTGGCTCAACCCGAAGGAAGGGCGCTATTACACGGTCAATTTCAAGCAGGGCTTCAAGACAAGCAATATCACCACCTCCTTCTCCAAGGTTGACTGGGACCTTAACCACTTTTACCCGGTGGCCGACAACCAGGTGCTGGCAGCCCACGCCGGTGCCGGGGTCGGCCTCGGCGACATACCGGTCGGCGATCTCTACTGGGCCGGCGGCCCCAACACAGTGCGCGGCTATTACCCGACTGACGCGCGCACCGGCCGGCGCAAGTTCATCTTCAACCTCGAATACCGCCTCAACTTCACCGATATGTTCCAGGTGGTCTTCTTTTATGACTGGGGCAACGCCTGGAACGCCGGCGCCCCCGATCCCGGCCAGTTCATTTCCGGCTGGGGGCCGGGCGTCCGCATCAACACGCCGATGGGGCCGATCCGCCTTGACTACGGCGTGCAGATGGGCAAGACCTTCAGCGAAGGCCTGATGCACTTCAGCATCGGGCAAGCCTTCTAAAAAATGACGAATGACTAATTCCTAATGACTAATGAAGGAATTTTATTCGAAAAATATCTTGAAGAATTAATTGCCTGGAACAAAAAATTCAACCTGACTTCGATCACCGACCCCGCCGCCATCCGCCAGAAACATTTTGCCGATTCGCTGCTTCTCCTCGATGTCCTTGAACTGAACGATCAGGCAGTGGTCGATGTCGGCGCCGGGGCCGGTTTTCCCGGCCTGCCGCTCAAGATCGCCTGCCCCGGGATCAAGCTGACGCTGGTCGAGGCGACTAAAAAGAAGGTCGCTTTTCTTGACCACATCATAAAATCCCTTGATCTGCACGGCTGTACCGCGGTCTGGGCGCGGGCCGAAGAATACGCCCGAAAGCATCGGGAAGAGTTCGATCTGGCGGTCGCGCGGGCGGTCGCGCCGCTCAACGCTCTCTGTGAATACTGCCTGCCGCTGGTCCGGCCCGGCGGCGTTTTTGCCGCCTATAAACAGGTGGCGGTCGAAGCTGAAGCGGCGGCGGCGGAACGGGCGCTCAAGCTGCTCGGCGGCCGGCGGCGCGAGATCAGGACATTCCCCCGGCGCTCGCTGGTCATCATTGACAAGCTCGCCTCCACCCCGCCCGGCTATCCTCGCCCCGCCGGCATAGCCAAGAAACGCCCTTTATGATATAATATTCAGGTCATGGCTACCACTTACGCGGTCGTCAACCAAAAAGGCGGAGTCGGTAAAACCACCACCACAGTCAACCTCGCGGCCTACCTCGCGACCTTCGGGAAAAAGGTGCTGCTGATCGACATCGACCCCCAAAGCAATGCCAGCGTCGGCCTGGGGGTCGACCGGGCAGAGATCAAGGAGTGTCTTTACAGTATTTTGATCGACGGCCTCCCCAGCCGCGACGCGATCATCAAAAGCAACATTTCTCATCTCGACGTCCTCCCTTCGACGCCGCGCCTGGCCGGCGCCGAGGTCGAACTGGTTTCGCTCGAGCCGCGCGAGACCCGGCTGAAAGAAGCGCTCACCCAGATCAAGGCCGACTACGACCTCGTGGTGATCGACTGCCCGCCCTCGCTCTCGCTGCTGACCGTCAACGCCCTGACCGCCGCCGATGAGGTCATCATCCCGATCCAGTGCGAGTACTACGCGCTCGAGGGGATCAGCCAGCTGACCCACACGCTGGAGCTGGTGCGGGAAAGTTTAAACCCGGCGCTCAAGATCCGCGGCATCGTCCTGACGATGTTCGACCCGCGCACCCTCCTTTCGTCCCAGGTCGCCGAGGAGGCGCGCAAATATTTCGGCAACAAGGTCTTCAAGACCGTCATCCCGCGCAACGTCCGCCTGGCGGAAGCGCCCAGCTTCGGCCAGCCGATCCTCTTTTATGATCCGGGCAGCAAAGGGGCGGAAGCCTATGAAAATCTTTGTCGGGAGGTGTTGGACGATGCCTACTAATGCCAGCAAGCGTGGTTTGGGAAAGGGACTCGGGGCGCTGATCCCGCAGGGCTCGGTCTTCACCGGCGGCCGGACGATCGTCAACGTCGACATCAGCAACGTGGTCCCCAATCCGCGCCAGCCGCGCACCCGGTTCTCCAAAGAATCGCTGCATGACCTCTGCGAATCGATCAAGGCCCAGGGCGTGATCGAGCCGATCCTGGCCCGGATGCGCAACGGCAAGTACGAACTGGTGGCCGGCGAACGCCGTCTGCGCGCCGCCAAAATGGCCGGCCTCGCCGCCATCCCCACCATCGTCAAGGACTTCAGCGACGAGCAGTCGCTGGAGCTTTCACTGATCGAGAACCTGCAGCGCGAAGACCTCAACCCGATGGACGAAGCCGAAGGTTACGCCCGGCTGACCTCCGAATTCGGCCTGACCCAGGACGCGGTCGCCAAGCGGGTCGGCAAGGACCGTTCGACCGTCGCCAACATGGTCCGCCTGCTGGCGCTGCCCAAGCAGATCAAGGACAGTTTGCGCAAGGAAGAGATCACCGTCGGCCACGCCCGGCCCCTGCTGTCGCTCGACGACGCCGAAAAGCAGCTCCACTTCTGGCGCGAGATCGTCAAAGGGAAATTGAGCGCGCGCGACGCCGAAGTGCTGGTCTCCGGCAAAGACGAAAAGGCCAGGGCCAAAAAGGGCGGGCGCAAGCGCGCCTACACCCAGAACGCCGAGCTGAACGCGCTGATCGAGCAGCTGACCGAGCATCTGGCGACCAGGGTCAAGATCCTCGGCTCGCCGGAGCGCGGCCGGATCGAGATCGAATATTATTCCAAGGAAGATCTGGAAAGAGTGCTCGAGCTAATTACCGGCGGCAAGGTCCGGCCGACGGCCGGCCAGTTTTCTCGTTTCAACGCCGATGAGCGGCGTGAGAGCGACCGCCCCGATCAGCAGCCAGTCAATTAAATCCAGCGGCACCGTGCCGAAGGCGAACTGCAGGAACGGGACGTAAATCACCAGCGCCTGTAAAACTATCGTTGCCAGCACCGCCAGCGCCAGATAGAAATTGGAGAAAAGCCCCAACTGGAAGACCGAGCGGTCGAGCGAGCGGCAGTTCAGCACGTGGGCCATCTGCAGGAGCGAGAGCGCGGTGAACGCCACTGTCCGCGCCTTGTCAATGCCGCCCCAGTTCAGATTGAGATAAAAAAGCCAGAGTGTTCCTGCCGCCATCAGGCTGCCGATCCCGATCACGCTCCCGAGCAACCCTCCCGCGAAAATGCTTTCCCCGGCCGGCCGCGGCGGCTGACGCATCGTGCCGGGCTCCAGCGGTTCGGCGGCCAGCGCCACCGCCGGCAGCCCGTCGGTCACCAGGTTGACCCAGAGGATCTGGACCGGCAGGAGCGGCAGGGGAAGCCGCAGGAGCAGCGCAAAGAACATCGTGAAGATCTCGCCCGAGTTGGTCGAGAGCATGTAATGGATGAATTTTTTGATATTGGCGTAAATGCCCCGCCCCTCCTCGACCGCCGCCACGATCGTGGCAAAATTATCGTCGGTCAGGACCAGGTCGGCCGACTCGCGCGCCACGTCGGTGCCGCCCGCCCCCATGGCCACGCCGATATCGGCCTGTTTGAGCGCCGGCGCGTCATTGACGCCGTCGCCCGTCATCGCCACGATCTCGCCGCGGCGCTTGAGCGCCGCCACGATCCGCAACTTGTGCTCGGGGGAGACCCGTGCAAAAACATTGACCCGCGCCACCTTCTCTTGCAACTCCGCGTCTGTCAAGTTCTCCAGCTCTAAACCTGTCAGTACCTCATCCTCTCCGCTGGCGATCCCCACCTGCTGGGCAATGGCCAGCGCGGTCAGCCGGTGGTCCCCGGTGATCATGATCGGCCTGATCCCGGCCTGCCGGCAGCGGGCGACCGCCGCCGCCGCTTCGGGCCGGGGCGGGTCGGCCAAGGCGACAAAACCGAGATATTCAAGATCGGATTCTTCCAGCGCCGCCGGCCGGCGCGGAAACGACCGCCAGGCCAGCCCGATTATTCTCTGTCCCTCGGCTTCGCAGCGCTGGCTCTCGGCCAGGACGCCGGCGCGCTCGACAGCCGGCAGCGTGGTTTTCTCCAGCAAGATCTCCAGCGCTCCTTTGGCAAAAACCAGGTATTGCCCGTCCGCCGCGCGGTGCAGCGTCGTCATCATTTTACGGGTCGAATCGAAAGGGATTTCCTCGTGGCGGGGGAATTCGTTTTCCAGCTCTTTCTTTTCCCACCCTTCGGCCGCCGCCGCTGCCAGCAGTGCCTGTTCCGTCGGGTCGCCCTTTTCTTCCGTCGCGTCGTTGCAGAGCGCCCCGGCCTTGAGCAACAAGCCACGCACGCTCTCCCGGAGCGGGACCACCCGCTGGACCGTCATTTTGTTTTGCGTCAGCGTCCCGGTCTTATCGGTGCAGATGACCGTGGTGCTCCCCAGTGTTTCCACCGCCGGCAGCCGCCTGACCAGCGCCTTGCGCCTGACCATCCGGTAAGCTCCCAGCGCCAGGGAGATCGTGATCACCGCCGGCAAGCCCTCGGGGATCGCCGCCACCGCCAGCGAGACCGCGGTCAGGAACATCTCGATGATTTTCTCGCCGCGGAGCACTCCGGCGAGAAAGACAAAGAAACAGATGGTCAGCGCAATTGCCGCCAGCCATTTACCGAGCTCGGCAAAGCGCCGCTGCAGGGGGGTTGCTTCTGCTTCTTCCGACTCGAGCAACCGGGCGATCTTCCCCATCTCGCTGCGCATGCCGGTCGCGGCCACGATCCCCCTGGCCCGCCCGTAAGTCACGATCGTGCCGCTAAAAGCCATATTAAAACGGTCGCCGACCGTCAGCGGACCGTCCGGCAGGACCGCCTCGCTTTTTTCCACCGGCACCGATTCGCCGGTCAGGGCCGACTCGTCGATCTTCAGCGCCACGCATTTGATCAGTCTGATGTCGGCCGGCACATAGTTGCCCGCTTCCAGCAGGATCAGGTCGCCGGCGACCAGTTCGGCCGAGGCCAGCGTGGTAATCCTCCCTTCCCTGACTACCGTGGCCTGCGGACTGGTCAATTTTTTCAGCGCCGCGATCGCCCGGGCCGCCCGCACCTGCTGGACGGTACCGAGGGCGGCGTTGAAAAATACGATCGCCATGATCATCACGCTATCCTTGACCTCGCCGATCAGGCCCGCCACCAGCGCCGCCGCCAGCAGGACCAGGATCATGGTGTCTTTAAATTGCTCAAAAAAAAGACGGTAAACTGGGGTGGCGGGCTTGCCGCGCAGCAAATTTGGGCCGTCTTGCCGCATTTTTTGCGCAACGACCGCCGCTGATAAGCCGGCCTCAAGATTGGTCCCCAGACGGTCAGCCGCCGCCTGGGAGGTTAAACTGTACCAGTTCGCCACAGCCGAATTTTAGCACGGCGGCGGTGAAACCGCCAAGCCCGGCTTGGCATTTGGCCCGGCGTATGTTAAACTGATCCCAGCTATGGTCAAGATCTTCCCTTTTCAGGGCGTCTTCTACAACAAGAAAAAACTCAAGAATCTGTCCAAAGTCGTTTCGCCTCCCTATGATATCATCAGCCCGGATTTTCAGGAAAAGCTTTATGCCGGCAGCGATTTCAATTATATCCGCATTATACTCGGCAAAGAATTTCCGGGTGACAACGAGTACAACAACCACTACGTTCGGGCGGCGGCGTTCCTCAACGGCTGGCTGCGGCATAAAATCTTAATAATGGATGACAAGCCGGCAATTTATATTTACGAGCAGAAATTTTCGGCCCAGGGGAAGAAATATGTCCGCCTGGGCTTTATTGCCCTCCTGCGGCTGGAGGAGATCGGCCGCGGCAAGGTCTTCCCGCACGAAGAGACCTACCCGCGCGCCAAGCTCGACCGTCTGCAGCTGATGCGGGCCACTAACGCCGATCTCGATTCGATCTTCGCTTTTTACTCCGATAAAAAGGACAAGATCGTTAAAGTCGCCCGCCAGTTCATGAAACGCAAGCCCATGATCGACGTCAAGGACGCCGAAAACGTCGCCCACCGCGTCTGGCGGATCGACCGCAAACCGGCGATCAATAAGATTATCTCCGAAATGCGGGACAAGGCGGTCTTCATCGCCGACGGGCACCACCGTTACGAGGCGGCGGTCCGTTACAAGAACGAATTGAAGTCCAAAAACACTAAATTCACCGAGGATGAGTCCTACAATCACGTGATGGCCTATTTTACGCCGGTCGAAAGCAAGGGGCTGGTCGTCCTGCCGATCCACCGGGTCGTCGCCAACCTGGCCTATTATGACCCGATCAGGTTCGTCGCCGATCTGAACGAATATTTCCACGTCGTTCCCTTCACGGCGACAAAACACACCGCCCCGCGGGTCAGGAAAAAGTTGGAAAAAGGGCTGCAGAAAGCCGCGGCCAGGCACGCCTTTGGCCTCTATCTGGGCAATTACCGCTATTTTCTGCTGACGCTCAAGGACGAAGCGCTGATCGACGAGCTGGTCGCCGAAGAAAAGCCGAAGGCCTGGAAGCACCTCGACGTCACCATCCTCCACTACACCGTCTTCGACCGGCTGCTCAATATCGCCAACGAAACGGAGGACAGGGTCACTTATTTCAAAAGCAGCGAGGAAGCGGTCAAGGCGGTCGATGAAAAAGGAGCCGCGCTGGCTTTTTTGCTTAACCCGACCAAGATCGAGGAGATCATGGCGGTTGCTGGCGAGCTGGAGAAGATGCCCCACAAGTCGACCTATTTCTATCCCAAACTGCTTTCCGGCTTGGTCCTCTACCGGTTCGACCCGGGCGAAAAAGTTAAAGCTTGATCCCCCGGCCCTTCCGCCTTTTCCACTCTTTTTGGATTTCGACAAATAGCGCCCCGAGGAAGATCAGCGTGAAAATGGCCAGGTAAATCGCCAGGCAGGCAAATAGCCACTCGATCATTTCCGGCCACCTCCCCCGGGCCGCTTGCCCGGGAAAACCAAGCCGCGCAAGCGCAAGGCCTCGACAGCCGCCCTAATGATCGAGTGCTTTGACAGGACGACGCCGTTCAATTTTTTGACTTCCCGGGAAATCTGCCCGAGCAGCGCCCGCTGCGAAGCGGTTATCATCGCGCAAACCCGGACCTCAAACCTCCGCTTTTTCATCCCGCCTCAGCTCCTTGTGCATTATAACACATATGTGTTTTTTGTAATAAAAAAATAAAGGGGCGCCCCTCTCGCGGCCGCCCCCCCTGCCTACTTATATTTTCTTACCGCGTCCAGGATCCGCGCGGCCAGCTCTTTTTCCGTTTTTACCCCCCTAAGATCGATCGACAGCTTTCTTAACACTTCCAAACAGGCCCGGATAATGACCGTCTTGGCCAGCTTATAGCCACCGGTCCGCTTCGCCCTCATCCCCAGTTCATCCAAAAATTTAATCTGGCCTTCAGACATGGGAATGTGAAAACGATACATTGGTTCTTTTGCCATAACCGCGCCCGGGCATGATCGAGCGCTGATGTATTATATCACAACTTCTCATTCTCTCCCTCCCCTCCGTCCTGGATCCCCCTCTTTGCCAAACCATAAATGAAGCCAAGGGCGCCCCGGCTTTTATCGCCGGGGCGCCCGCCCGGCTCAGGCCGCGATCTTGCAGGCCTCGGAAAACGCGCTGGCGAAATTGCCCAAATCGCTTTGGAACACCATGATGTTATGGCGCTCGAACTTGTCTTTTTCGATCAGCTTGCTCTCGGTCAGCGTCAAATACTTGTTCTTATTGGCCGCTTCTTTCACGGTGATAAAATAAGTCCTCTGTCCCGCCTTGACCATCCGGTTGAACAGTTCGTTTTTGCCGTTATCTTTCCCTTCCATCTTGCTCACCTCCTTTTTCCCAAAACTCAGGCCCAACTACCAACAACTACAGAACCTTTTCATAGCTGATGATCCGTTCTTTCAGCCAGTTCCAGCGCAGCCAGGCCCGCAGTTCATCGGAACGCATATAGATCTCCCTGATGCTGTGGTAAGGCAGTTGATAAATAACCCTGTACATTAATCTCCACCTCCTAGATATTTTATCTTTCCTTTTTATCCAGCGACCGATACTGCGTTGCTTCCGCGATATGCCTGGCCTCGATCCGGGCCGAACCGTCGAGGTCAGCGATCGTCCTGGCAACCTTGAGTATCCGGTCGTAGGCCCGCGCGCTTAACTGCAGATGGAGGATGGCCGACTTTAAAAGCTCTTCCGCGTCGGCCTTCAGCTGGCAGGCCTCCCTGATCTGCCTGGGCGTCAGCCGCGCGTTGCAATAGGTTTCGCTCCCTTTAAATCTCTCCTGCTGGACGCGGCGGGCCTTGATGATCCGTTCCCGGATAACGCTTGAAGGTTCGCCGTCCGGCCGGCTGGTCAGCTCTTCTTTCTTCAAGCGCGGGACCTCGATGTGCAGGTCGATCCGGTCGAGCAGCGGGCCGGAAAGCCGGCCCCAGTAACGCTGGACCTGATGCGGCAAACAACTGCAGGCCTTGACGGGATCCATGTAGTTGCCGCAGGGACAGGGATTCATCGCCGCCACCAGCATGAACTGGGCGGGATAGGTCAGCGTCGAGTGGGCGCGGGAGATGGTGACTTTGCTGTCTTCGAGCGGCTGACGCAGGACCTCAAGCACATTGCGCTCAAATTCGGGAAATTCGTCCAAAAAAAGCACCCCGTGATGGGCCAGTGAAACTTCGCCGGGCCGCGGGATCCGGCCGCCGCCGATGATGCCGATGTCGGAAGTCGTATGGTGGGGGGAGCGGAACGGCCGGCTGGTGACGAGCACGCGTCTGCCGTCCAGCAGGCCGGTGACCGAGTAAAGTTTCGTCACTTCCAAAGCTTCGTTCAAGGAGAGCGGCGGTAGAATAGTGGGCAGCCGCCGGGCCAGCATTGTTTTGCCCGAGCCGGGGGAACCGACCAGGAGCACGTTATGGCCGCCCGCCGCCGCCACCTCCAGCGCCCGCTTCACATGCTCCTGGCCTTTGACATCGGAAAAATCGAGCCCGTACTCGGGCTCCGGCGGGAACAGCGCGTTAATGTCTATTTTGTGCGGCTTGATCTCTTTTGAGCCGCTAAGATAGCCGGCTGCTTCGGTCAGATCAGCCACGGGAATGACCTCGATCCCCTCGACCAGCGCCGCTTCGTCCGCGTTCTCGGCCGAAACCAGAACTTTTTGCGCACCGGCCTTTTTCAACGATAAGCAGATCGGCAGGATGCCGTTCACCCCTCTCACTTTGCCGTCGAGCGAAAGTTCGCCGGCCATAAATGAACCCGCCAAATTCTGCGCGCCGATCTGTTCGGAAACGAGCAGCATGCCGAGCGCGATCGGCAGGTCGTAGAGCGGGCCTTCCTTCTTGGTGTCGGCCGGCGCCAGGTTGATCGTAAAATAGCCGGGCGGGAACTCAAAATTGGAATTCTCGATCGCCGCGCGCACCCGGTCGCGCGATTCCCTGACCGAAGCGTCGGGCAGGCCGACGATCGATTGGCCCGGCAGCCTCTTTTGCGAATCGATCTCCACCTCGACCTTATAAGCGTCTAAACCGAGTAGCGCCGCCGAATTTATTTTTACCAGCATCAGTTCACCATAAATGCGTTCTTATAAAGTTCGATCGCCCGCGAGCCGTCCGGCCGCCGGTAGAGCGTCACGACGTCGAACCGGCAATGGGTACCGTTTATTTTGTTTTTATAAAGGTAGGTTTGCGCCGCGTGAATTATGCTCTGTCTTTTGTTCTTTCTGACCGCGCCGGCCGGCGCGCCGTAACTGCGGAACGAATAATTCTTGACTTCGACAAAAACGAGGAACTCGCCCTCGCGGGCGATCAGGTCAACTTCCCCCTGCTGGGAGCGGTAGTTCCTTTCGATGATCCGGTAGCCCCGCTGCTGCAGATAAACCTCCGCCGCCGCCTCGCCTTCCCTGCCGATCTCGTAGCTCTCCAGGCCCATGATGCAGGGGAGCAGCAATCTTATTGCCAGTTACAACGCGAATCCCCTAATTATGGCTCTAATGCTCTAATATTTACTCTAATCGCGGCAAATATTCGTGATTTCATTCGGAGATTCGAGCCAAAATCCGTAAATTCGTGAAGTAAGAAATGACGGAATTTCGTCAGTGGCCCGAGCTGACCGGAGCAAAAGAGCGGCGGTGGATGGCGCAGGGGCCGTAGCGCGCAAGCGCCGCCAGGTGCCCGGCCGTCCCGTAACCCATGTTTTGGGCAAAACCGTAGCGGGGATATTTCTTGTGATATTCTCTCATCAGCGCGTCGCGGGTGACCTTGGCCATGATCGAAGCGGCGGCGATCGAAGCGCATTTCCGGTCGCCGCCGGAGATGCCGGCCTGCGCGACCTTCAGCGCGACGCGGCTCCGGCCGCCGTCCAGCAGCAAATATTCAGGCATGACGCCGAGCGCTTTCACCGCCAGCTTCATGACCAGCAAATTGGCCTTACCGATGTTGATCCGGTCTATTGTTTTATGGTCTACCGCGGCAACCCCAACGCTGACGGCAATCCTTTTGATCTCCCCGAACAGCCGCTCCCTGGCTTTGGCCGTAAGTTTTTTTGAATCGTTCAGGCCGGGGAGCGAAAATTTGTAGGGGAGAATGACCGCGGCAGCCACGATCGGCCCGGCCAGCGGCCCGCGGCCGACCTCATCGACGCCGGCGATCAATTTAAAGCCCTGGCGGATGAGCTTGCGCTCATAAGCGGCGGAGAGCATAACGGGACAATTATATCAGATTGAGTTTGGTCAGCGGCCAGAGGCGGAGGAAAGCTTTGCCGATCACGTTCTTGCGCGGCAAAAATCCCCAGAAGCGGCTGTCGGCCGAGGCGGGGCGGTTATCGCCCATGACAAAATAAGAATCGGCGGGAATGGTGACCGGGCCGAAGCTGCCGTAGTCCCGATTCGGCGTGCAGGGCTCTGCTACCGGCTGGCCGTTGATGTTAATGACGCCGTCCTTGACTTCGAGCGTCTCCTCTGGCAGGCCGACGACCCTCTTGATCAAGTCCTTTTTCTGCTCGCCCATCGCCGGCACGGCGCGGAAGACGATAATCTCAAAGCGGCGGGGGGGGCGGAAATTATACGTGACCTTATTGACGACGATCCGGTCGCCGATGTCGAGCGTCGGTTCCATCGAGCCGGAGGGGATCCAGAAAACCTGGAGAAAAAAGGCGCGGATGATCAGCGCCAGGACCAGGGCGACGACGATCGTCTCGCCCCAGTCCAACAGCCAGTTATTCAGCAGCCGGCGCGGCACTCGTTTCGGCCCCTTCCATTTCTTCGACCTTGGTCGCCCGGGAGCCGATCCGCTTCCTTAAATAATAGAGCTTGGCCCGGCGGACCTTGCCGCTGCGCAGCAGTTCGATCCGCTCGACCTTGGGCGAGTGGAGGGGAAAGACCCGCTCCACGCCGATCCCCTGGACGAGCTTTCTGACCGTGAAGTTCTCCCTGATGCTGGCGCCGCCGCGCTTGATGACGATCCCCTCAAACCCCTGGAGGCGCTCCTTGCCGCCCTCGACGATCTTGGAGAAGACCTTGACCGTGTCGCCGACCTTGAATTTGGCGACGTTCTTCTTTTTTTGCCCGTTTTCGATCTCTTCGATCACGCCCATCCTTAAGCTCTCCTTTAACTCAATGACTAATGTTTAATTACTAATGACTAATTAATGAATTATTATCCGGATAAAAGACTTTTCCAAAATTAGCCATTCGTCATTGGTAATTCGTCATTTCCCCAGTAATCTATCCAATATTATAGCAGTTGCGGAGCGAACTGACAAATGGTTATAGCCTTCGGCCGGGCCGTTGATCGGCGGCAAAACCGCGTCCACGCCGGCAAAAACCTCCTCGGCCAGCCCCCAGCCGGTCCCGAGCAGGATCAGATACGACCCATCGGACGCTTTAAGCTCCTGCCGCAGCGTTTCGTAGCTGACCGTCCCCCGCGGCTTGGCCGAAGTCGCGATCACCCGGGGGCGCTGGCCGTCCGCCGCCGTGATCTCCGCGATCACCTCCGGCAGGTCGGCCTTGATCGCCACCAGTTTAAAGGCCTCTACCCGGGTCCAGTTGAACTCCAGGCTTGTCTCTTCCATCCAGAAGTCGAAGATCCGCCCGGCAAACTCGCGCTGGGCCGGCAGCGGGTTGACCACGTAATATTTCTTGACGCCGAACGTCGCCGCGCTGCGCGCGATGTCGTGCAGGTCGAAGCCGGTGATGCTGGTGGTAACGATGCCGCCGCGTTTGTTGTAGACCGGATAATGAAGCAGCGCCAGGTAAAGATCAGCCATTTTGCATTATTTCATTGAGCAGGCCGCGGTCCTCATCCGAGAGTTCGGCCGACGCCAGCAGGTCAGGCCGGCGGTATAGCGTCCGGCGCAAAGCTTCCTTTCTCCGCCATTTGGCGATTGCCGCGTGATGGCCGGAGAGCAAAACGTCGGGAACTTTCTGGCCGCTGAACTCTTCCGGCTTCGTGTAACTCGGATAATCAAGCAAGCCATCGTGAAAAGAATCGTTTTTGACCGATTCGGCTTCCTTGACGACCCCGGGAATATACCTGGCCAGCGCGTCGATCAAGACCATCGCCGGCAGTTCGCCGCCCGTTAAAACATAATCGCCGATCGAGAGCTCCTCATCGACCAGCGCCCGCACTCTCTCGTCCACTCCTTCGTAGTGTCCGCAAAGTAGCACTAGATGTTCGGTCTGGGCCAGTTCTTTGACTTTCTCCTGGGTCAAAAGCTTTCCGGTCGGACACAAAAAAACGACCCGTGACCCGCGACCCGCGACCCGCGACAATGCTTTGGCAATGACGTCGACCTTCATCACCATGCCGGCGCCCCCGCCGCAGGGCGAATCGTCGGCCGTCTTGTGCTTGTCAGCGGTGAAGTCCCTGATATTAACAAGGTTGACGTCCAGCAAGCCCTTGTCCCGGGCTTTATTGAGCAGGCTTTCATCGAGCGGCCCCCGGAACATTTCGGGGAAGAGGGTCAAAATATCGATATTCATGGCTTATCTTATAATAATCCCCATACTGAAAGTATGGGGAATTATTGTCATTCCCCACACTTTAGCGTGGGGGTTCATCTTCTCTCTATCTAGACGCCGCGGATCTCCTGGACGATCCCGTCTTTGACAACGATCTCGGCCCCGCCGACTTTTTTATAAAGGTTGTCGCCGATGCCGACCTGGACCGGCCCTTCCAGCGGCCCCTGGACGAATTCGTTCCCCAGCTGGAGCCGCTTGGCTTCTTCGATCTTCATCGTCAGATCGGCCTTCGAGGCGGCCTGGCGCGCCCGCTCTTCATCGAGCTGGTGCTTGAAAGCGGCGGCCTTCTGCATCAGGCCTTTCTTTTTCAGGTCTTCCAGATAGTTCTTGCTCTGGACCTCCATCTGGTTGAGCTGGGCGTCGAGATTAGCGACCGCCCGTTCCAGTTCCTTGATCAGATTCTGTTTGAACGGCTCCGTAACGATTGCCTTGACCATGACCACCCGTTTTAATTCGATCGCTCCTTTTTCTGCCATTTTATTTCTCCTTTTCAGTCATAATCTCGACCGAGATCCTTTTCTGCTGTTTGGCCGAGGCCGCCCTGACGATGGCGCGGATGGCGTTGGCGATCCGCCCTTCGCGGCCGATGATCTTCCCCGCGTCCTCGGGGGCCGTGCGGACCTCGATCACGGTCGCCAGCTCACGCTGGGTTTCGCTGATCTCGACCGCCTCGGGCTTGTCCGCCAGTGATTTGACGATGTATTCAACAAGCTCTTTCATTTTAATTTCAAGTTAAGCAGCTGGCGCGGCAGGCGCGGGCGGAGCGGGAGCGACCGGCGCGCTTTCCGCCGCGGGAGCTTCCGGAGCCGGAGCGGCTTCCGGGGCTGGGGCAGTTTCGCCTTTCTTCTTGCGCTTCGGCAGCGCGGCCAGGTCAATCGCCGGCATAATGCCGGCCTTACCCAGCAGGATCCGCACCCGGTCGGTCGGCCGGGCCCCTTTCTTGAGCCAGGCGAGGGTCTTCTCGCGATCAACGCTGAAGGCGCCCGTCCCGCCGAGCGGCTGGTACTGGCCCAGCACGTCAACGACGCTGCTGACGGTCGAACGCGCCTCGTCCTGGATCACAACGCGGTAGAACGGCTTGCTCTTGGTCCCCATCCTCTGAAGTTTGATTTTAGCCGACATAACTGGAGGGTATTATAGCACAGCGGAGCGTTTTTGATAAGCGTTAAAGTTGTCCCTGACCTCTTCCAGGCTGTCGCCGCCGAATTTTTCCAGGAAAGCCCGGGCGATCTCAAAAGCCGCTACCGCCTCCCCGATCACCCCGGCCGAGTCGACCGCGCTGATGTCGGCGCGCTCAACGCGGGCCTGTGCCGCCGCCTTGGTGGCCAGGTCAACGGAAGGAAGCGGGTTGCGGAGCGTCGGGATCGGCTTCATCGCCGCCCGGATGACGATCGGCTCGCCGTTGCTGATGCCTCCCTCGATCCCCCCGGCATTGTTAGTTTTACGATAGAATCCCGACCCGTGACTCGCGACTCGCGACTTATCATAGAAGATCGCGTCATGGACCTGGGAACCGGGCCGTTTGGCCGCCTCAAACCCGAGTCCGATCTCGACCCCTTTGATCCCCGGGACCGACATGACCGCCCGAGCCAGCGCCCCGTCAAGCCGGCTGTCCCACTGGGCGTAACTGCCGAGGCCAACCGGTACGCCGGTCGCCACGACCTCAAAGACGCCGCCGACCGAATCCCCTTTTTCGCGCGCCTGGTCGATCAAGCCGTTCCATTCCGCTTCTTTGGTCGAGCCGCCAAGCGCCAGTGTTTTGCTTTCGATCTTGATGCCGAACTCGGCAAGCAGTTTGCGGCAGACGGCGCCGGCCGCCACCCGGCCGGCGGTTTCCCGCGCCGAGGCCCGCTCAACAATATTCCTCACATCTTTCTGGCCGTATTTAAGCGCGCCGGCGAGGTCGGCGTGGCCGGGGCGGAGCTGGGTGAAGGGTTGTTCCGCTAATTCGGTGCTTTTGTTGGGGATGAGCAGGGCGAGCGGACTGCCGATCGTCTTGCCATGGCACAGGCCGGAAATGATCTCGGCCTGATCGGCCTCGATCTTCATCCGCGCGCCGCGGCCGTGCCCCTCCTGGCGGCGAACCAGTTCTTTCTTGATATCTTCGGGCGTTAGGGCAAGGTTGGCCGGACAGCCCTCTAAGATGGCGATTATCGCTTTGCCGTGTGATTCGCCGGCGGTGATATAGCGGAGCATGATAAAGGAATTATAACATGGAAATTATGGGCGGCAATAGGCTATGCGGCGGAAGGCGAAGCCGCGACAACGACTGTATTCCTCCCTTTTGATTTAGCTTTGTACATAGCAGTGTCTGCCTCATGAATCAAGTCGCCGATTGACTTGGCATGAAATGGATACGTGGCGATTCCGACGCTGATCGTGATCGGGAACCCATTGCCTTTGTAAGTAAAATTGTGTGCCGAGACGGCTTCCCTGATCCGGTCTCCGACCAGTCTGGCCGGCTCGCTTTCGGTTTCAGGCAAGATAATCGCAAACTCTTCTCCTCCCCACCTGGCAATCGTATCTATTTTCTTGCGGATCAATAAAGAATCGGGAGCTAGGAAAAGCCCGGCGATCTCCTGCAGGACATAATCCCCGCCCTCATGGCTGTACGTATCATTGACAGATTTAAAATGATCCACATCGATCATAAGAAAAGAAAATGGGTGGTTGTAACGAAAGGCGCGCTGAAACTCTGATTCGATCTTCGAGTTAAAATAACGGCGGTTGTGCAACCTTGTTAATTCATCATGCACCGACGTGTCCTCCAGCTTCTGGTAAGCAGCCACCAGTTGGTTCGCCCGCGCCACCGAAGTGGCAAAAGTGCGCAGGAGGGCAAGGTCCTGGGCTTTATTGGAAAAGAGCGGCCGGCCGGTTGCCCAGTTCGTTATCATGTAAATTTCTTTGTGCTGTTCGCTGGCGCCATTGAAAACCAGATAAAATATTTCACGGGCGAGACCGGAACCGACGCCGGCCCTGCCCTGAGCCGCATCCCCTTCTTCATCCCTGACTAATTGGTCTTTATCGACAAAGTCACATTTGCCTCGATCCGGGATATGGAGCGATTTCCAGCCATGGGAGTCCGCCACCCACGAATAGAGGCCGTCCCTTCTCGCTCTGCTGGCCACATCTTCCAGAACCTCCCCGGCAGCCAGTTTTGTTATAAATGCTTTTTCCGATTGCTCCGCCGGGACTTTTGGTTTAAGAAAACGCGATTGCCCCTCCTCTCCTTCAGTATACAGATGCTCCCAGGTTCTATTTTCCAGATCAAGATCATAGACCCGGACTCCGCTGAAACCGAGAGTTTGAAGAATGCACTTGGTCGCTACCTTGCGATTCTCCACAGCTGAATATCCCAATTCCTGAACCAGTCCCTGCAAAGCCAACTGCCGTCGGGTCAATGTTCTGAGGTTTTGACCGGTCGAGGCCAAATCAAGAAGGCTTTTCTCTTCAGCCAGCATCGCCTGATAAACATTGCCGGCATCAAGCGGAGCAAGCAACTTTCCGCTTCTCAATTCAGCAATCAGTTCCGCCGCGCCTTTCTTGCCCGGGAGCGGGCATACTTTCGAGATCTCCACCACTAAATGAGGGACAAAAGGTTCGTAGATTCGCCCATCGAGAGTAAATATGCTCTGGGGCATTAACCGCCCTACCAATTTCCTTTGAGCAGGTGCCACGTTAAAAAACTTGCCAACACAGTTAAAGACCCTGTGTTTTACAGTGCCGCTGATAGTTCCAACAAGACCATTCCCCATTTGTTCTCTCCTTTTTCTATATCGTCGCTTTTCGGCCTGAATTTCAGTTTTTTTAAGACCGCTAAAATAGCGGCCGAACGAGCTCAAACTCCCGGCTGAAATCTTGCCCGATTTGAGTTATAATTGCCGCAATGACCACGATCGCCGGCTATCTCGGCCAGACCGATTTTTTGGACAAGAATTTCATCGGCACGATCGCTTTCCGCAGCGAAGAGCTGGCGCTCCCCGACGGGAGCAAGATGGCGCTCGGCATCGACGGCGGCCACTGGGTGCTGGTCTACCAGCCGGGCGGGGGGACGCCGTTCCAGGTCTTTGAGTACGACCGGGAGGCCGGCAAAATAATCGTCGACAAAAAACCGGGCGCGGCCGGGGAGATCAGGGAATTCAAGCGGCTGGTCGGCTACCTGTTCGCCCGCGCCGACGTCGAGGACCTGGTCACGCTCCTGCCGCCGCAGGTCACGGAGAAAGAATGACGGAAATACACGGGCTGGGAGCTTTCGGCATCGCGCCCTATTTGAGCGAGGACCTGCTCAAGCAGACCCGGCTGGCCAATATCAAGACCCGGGCCGGTAAGGTCGCCTATCTCCTGACGCTGGGCGAGAAGGCCAAGAAACCGCAGGTCAAAGAAGGGGTCTACGAAGCGCGCGGCGCGCTCAAATGGATCGCCGGATTACTGGAAGAGGGGGAAGAGAAAAATGAGAAGTGATGCTTTGAAGAAAAAGGCGCCGATCCGCTCGCTGCTGCACGCCACCGGGGTCTCGCCCGAAGAGCTGCACAAGCCGTTCATCGGGCTCGCTTCGAGCTTCACCGACCTCGTCCCCGGCCACGTCGACATGCGCTCGCTCGAGCGGGCGATCGAGAAAGGGATCCACGCCGGCGGCGGCGTTTCGTTCACTTTCGGCCTGCCGGCGATCTGCGACGGGATCGCCATGGGGCACAACGGCATGCACTACTCGCTCCCCTCGCGCGAACTGATCGCCGACGCGGTCGAAACGATGGCCGAGGCGCACCAGCTCGACGGCCTAGTGTTGCTGACCGCCTGCGACAAGATCACGCCGGGGATGCTGATGGCCGCCGCCCGCCTGAACATCCCGGCGATCGTCGTGACCGCCGGGCCGATGCTGACCGGCTGCTATAAAATGACGCGGCTCGACCTTGTCCATGACACCTTCGAGGCCGACGCCGCCTACAAACAGGGGAAGATCAGCAAGGCCGAACTGGACAATTTAGCGCTGAACGCCTGTCCCGGCGCCGGCGCCTGCTCGGGCATGTTCACCGCCAACACGATGGCTTGTTCCGCCGAAGCGCTCGGTATGTCGCTCCCCTACTGCGGCACGGCGCTCGCCGTCTCGTCAAAGAAAAAAATGATCGCTTACGAAAGCGGCAAGCGGGCGGTTGAGCTGGTCGGAAAGAACCTGACGCCGAGAAAGATCATGACGCTGAAGGCCTTTAGGAACGCGATCCGGCTCGATATGGCGCTCGGCGGTTCGACCAACGCAGTTCTCCATCTGACGGCGATCGCCCATGAGGCGGGGATCGAGCTGCCGGTCGAGCTCTTCGACCGGATTGGCAAGGCGACCCCGCACATCGCCAGCATCCGGCCGGGGGGCAACCATTTCATGGAGGACCTGGAGCACGCCGGCGGCGTGCCGGGCGCGTTGCACGTCCTGTCGCGTTTTTTGCTCAACAATCCGACCGTTTCCGGCCTGACGATTAAGCAGATCGCGGCGGCCGGCGAGGTTTTCGACAAAGAGGTCATCCGCCCGCTCACCCATCCTTACCACAAGCAGGGGAGCCTGGCGGTCCTGAAAGGGAACCTGGCGCCGGAAGGGAGCGTCGTCAAGCAAACCGCTGTCTCGGCCAAAATGATGAAGCATACCGGCCCGGCCAAGGTCTTTGATTCCGAGGACGCTGCCCAGCGCGCGATCCTGGCCGGCAAAGTCAAACCGGGCGATGTGGTGGTCATCCGCTACGAGGGGCCGAAGGGGGGGCCGGGGATGCGCGAGATGCTCTACCCGACCTCGGCGATCGCCGGGATGGGGATGGCGGAGTCGGTCGCGCTGATCACCGACGGGCGCTTTTCCGGCGGAACGCGCGGGCCGTGCATCGGCCACGTTTCACCGGAAGCGGCGGAGGGCGGCCCGATCGCCGCGGTCGAGGACGGCGATATTATTGAAATAGACATCCCGAACCGGAAACTGCACCTCAAGCTGAGCGATAACGAGATCGACGTGCGGCTGGCGCAGTGGAAGGAACCGAAGCCGAAATTCACCAAGGGGTGGCTGGCCAGATATCAGCGGATGGTCACATCCGCCAGCACCGGGGCGGTTTTGAAATAGCCTGAATTAAAAACACGGCCTAATTAACTTATGTCATGAGACCCTTGAAGAGACTTGTTTTTAGTGGCTTAAAACGAGGCGAGACAATCCTGTTTTTCTTTTAATCTTGTCTATTTGTCTGTTCAAATCATGTTTAATATCATATTCCCAAAGCCTTATGACAAACCATCCCATTTTTCTCAACGTAGCATTGATTTTTTTATCATGCAGACGATTAAAAAGTATTTTCTTGCGCCAATATCCAACATTAGATTTAGGCGCCACAAATCGCCTTGAGTTAAAATGCCAAAAATCAGAATCAACAAAGACAATTGTTTTTGAATCGCTAAAAACAAAGTCGGGCCTCCCTGGCAAGCTTGTGAGATGGCGCCGAAACTTGATCTTATTTCTCCTCAATAATTTTGCCAAAAGCAACTCTGCTTGGGAATTTTTTGAGCGGATGCTTTGCATTGTTCTTCGTCGCTGTTCTTTGGTCAGATTATCCATTCACAGCAAAATCCATATAATAAGTTTCATCGTCTATTTTATAAAAATCAATATCTGATCTCCCATATTTCTGTAAATCAGTAAGATTAATCAACGCGCCAGATTTTAGGCCCAATCTGTTTCTAAAATATTCTCCGATAAGACTGTTATTATGCGGCGTATGGATTGCTTTTCCATTATCTTGCGCCCTGGAACAAATGAGCACCTTATTATCGTCTGTAAGAACGGTAAATTGAGTTGGCCTTTCAGGGAAAAAGTCCGACCTATATACTTCCGATGGGAGCCTTATATATGCTTGGTTGGGCTCTCTACCTTCTTCGGGACGTTGGCCCCAATTAAGCCCGGAACGCGAAGGGAGCTCACCGCTATTATCTAATAAGCTTATTTTTATGTGGGGCAACCCAACATAATTCGATCTTGGACCTTGTTTGTCCACAACCCCCGGCGGCTCTTTGCCCTTACTAAACCGACGGAAGATTTTATCTTTATAAATGCTAATCAGAGCCTCTGAATCTTGATGAGTACAATAAATGGCTTGGTCAATAAGTTTCACAAAATAATCATTGGCTATATTGGGGTCGCAAGGCGCCATTGCTTCTCTCTGATTTAAACTAAAAGCATTTTGTGTATAATTTGCCGATCCCAAAAAAGAAAGGCTGGGCCTTCCCGCGCTCTTCCAAACATAAATCTTTGAATGCACTGGAGGGGCCTTAAACAAATAGCTGCATTCGAAGTTCTTGGGATAAGTTTTTAACATTAATTCCTGGAAAGAGCGGTGATTGCTTTTACTTACACCGTCTGACGCGCTCATCCCAACAATCAATGATATTTTAATATTCGAACCTTTTTCTGACAGCTTATTAAGATGACTAAACGCCATGGCGCCAGTTGCATATGCGCTTACTATGCATAATTCATCAAAAGGGTTCTCGGTTGCGGGCTTTAAGAGTATCTCATCAAACAAGTTTGTCGTTATCATAAATTATTTTAGGCTAGCGCTCAACATATTTCCCTTAAACAACTCTTTAGTTGCGCCTTTCCCTAATTGCATCAACAATTCTTCGTGCAACAACGGCTCAAAATTTGGCTCGCAATATTCATACTCGATCCCGGCAAAAGTAGATAAAACGGCTCGAAAAATAACCTTAGCCGCCATTGGAGAAACGGCCATGCCAATTTGCTTTCTAACGCTTTCCTTTGAGCCAGAAAACACAAAATCATCTGGGAAAGTCTGAAGCCTTGCGCGCTCACGGTTTGTTAACGCCCTATTAAACTTCCAATGATAAACATGGGTCCCTCCGCCGCCGCTTCCGGTTATCGTATAAGCAGGCTTATCCGGGTCAAGCCGCTTGTATATTTGACTTATTTTAGCGCCTGATATGTTCAGTTTTAAATGGTCTGGCAATTTCGCAGTAAAAACATTTTCACCTGGCCTAATATATTTTAGCCGCTCAACAACCATGTCCGATTGTTTTGTTAACTCATTGTTGCTTGCATCAGTAGGGATCGGAGGGTTTTCAAGCGCGTGTTTACTTGTAAGCGGTTTAATCGTCGTCGGAGATGGTATCCTAAAAAAATAATCTAAATCATTTCTAATCCCGATTATAATAATTCTGTGTCTCGCCTGTGGAACTCCATAATATTCAAATTTATATAAATGGGGGAAAACATTATATCCCGCATTAAATAATTCATTCAAAATGGCTTTAAAAGCATTCCCCTCATTCGCGTTGCGTAATCCGCCGACATTTTCCGCAAGAAACCATTTTGGCTGAAAATAATTTAGTGCTTCCACCCCATAAGCATATAAAGGCCCAAATAGCCCATCGACGCCTCTTTGTTGTCCAACAACGCTGAAATCATTGCATGGGAAACCAAAAGAAAGAGCATCTATTTCTGGAAGATTGGAAAGATCAAGTTTACGGACATCCTTGCACACAACATTTGAAGACTCTTCGGGTCTTATGTTATTTCTATAAGTTTCACAAGTGTCCTCATCATAATCATTTGCCCAAACTGTTTTTATTGAATATGCCTCGCCATTGACATTAATCTCCGCGCGTTGAGCGGCTAATGCCAACCCCCCCGGCCCACAAAATAACTCGCCAAGACGAAATTCCATAGTATTAAGTAATCAACATTCAAATTATATCCCTATTTACTATGATAAGTCAAAAAATACGCACCTCATAATTCTTCTATAATTTTTGGTTGTATTTGGCTCGAATTCAATGTTTACCTGTGGTAAAATTTATATATGGAACTGACCGGCGCGCAAGCTCTGCTCGAATCGCTGCACCGCGAAGGGGTGGAGATAATTTTCGGCTATCCCGGCGGCGTGGTCCTCCCCTTATACGACGCCATGTACGCCGACAAGCGGATCAAGCATATCCTGGTCCGCCACGAGCAGGGGGCGGCCCACGCGGCCGACGGCTACGCCCGGGCGACCGGCAAAGTCGGCGTCTGTTTGGCCACTTCCGGCCCCGGCGCCACCAACCTGACGACCGGCATCGCCAACGCCCACATGGATTCGATCCCGCTGATCGCCATCACCGGCCAGGTCGCTACGCCGCTCCTCGGCCGCGATTCGTTCCAGGAGGCCGATGTCACCGGCATCACCATGCCGATCTCCAAACACAGCTATCTGATCAAGAAAACTGAAGATCTGCCACGGATCGTCAAGGAAGCATTTCACATCGCCCGGACCGGCCGGCCCGGACCGGTGGTGATCGACATCCCGAAAGACATTTTCGTCAACAAGATCGATTACAAATATCCCGACAAGGTCAATATCCCCAGCTACCGGCCGAGCACCGAAGGCCATCCGAAGCAGATCAACCTGGCGGCCAAAGCGATCCAGGCCGCCAAAAAGCCGGTCCTCTATATCGGCGGCGGCGTCATCTCGGCAAACGCCTCAAAAGAACTGATGGAACTGGCGGAAAAGTGCAATATCCCGGTGACGGTCACCCTGATGGGGATCGGCGGCTTTCCCGCCAGCCATGAGCTCTCGCTCGGCATGCTCGGCATGCACGGCACCGCTTACGCCAATTACGCCGTCACCGAGTGCGACCTGCTGATCGGCGTCGGCGTCCGCTTTGACGACCGGGTGACCGGCCACATCGCCCGGTTCGCTCCCAACGCCAGGATCATCCACGCCGATATTGACCCGGCCGAGGTCGGCAAGAACGTCCGCGTCGACATCCCGATCGTCGGCGACGTGAAAAAGGTCCTGCAGGCCTTGCTGGCCAAGGTCGGGCCGAAAGAGAAGCACGAGCAGTGGAACGAGCAGATCGCCGAATGGAAAAAGAAATATCCCCTCGCCTACAAGATGGACGGCGAGATCAAGCCGCAGTACGTCATCGAACAGACGCGGGAGCTGGCCAAAGGCCGCGATACGATCATCGTCACCGAGGTCGGCCAGAATCAGATGTGGGCGGCGCTGTTCTACAGGTTCGACAAGCCGCGCACCTGGCTCTCGTCGGGCGGGCTGGGGACGATGGGCTTCGGCCTGCCGGCGGCCAACGGCGCCCAGTTCGGCCGGCCGGAGGCGCTCGTCATCGACTTCGCCGGCGACGGCAGCATCCAGATGAACATCCAGGAACTGACCACGGCGGTGAACAACCGTCTGCCGGTCAAGATCTTCGTCCTGAACAACTGTTTCCTCGGCATGGTCCGCCAGTGGCAGGAGCTGATCTATGACCGGCACTATTCGCACACCAATCTTTGCAACAATCCCGACCTGGTCAAGATCGCCGAAGCCTACGGCGCGGCGGCGTGGCGCGTGACCAAACCGGAAGAGGTCCGGGCGGCGATCGAAAAAGCGTATGCCATTAACGACCGGCCAGTACTCGTCGATTTTGTCATCGCCAAAGAAGAGAACGTTTTCCCGTTCGTGCCGCCGGGGCAGGCGATCAACGAGATGATAATAGATTAACATGAAACACACGATAAGCGTTATAGTGGAAAATAAGCCCGGGGTCCTGTCGCGGGTCAGCGGGCTCTTCTCCCGCCGGGGGTTCAACATCGAGTCGCTGGCGGTCGGCACGACCGAAGATCCGACAATGTCGCGGATGACGATCGTCGTCGAGGGGGACGAGTCCGACCTCGAGCAGATCATCAAACAGCTTTATAAATTGATCGACACGCTGCGGGTCTTCGACCTGCCGCCGGCCGAGGCCGTCGAATCGGAGCTGGTGCTGGTCAAGGTCGCGGCGAACGAAAAAAACCGCCAGGAAATCACCCAGATAGCCGAGATCTACCGGGCCAAGATAGTCGACGTGGCGGAAACCTCGCTGACGCTGGAATTGACCGGCGAAGAGAGCAAAGTCGAAGGGGCGATCAAGCTCCTGGCCAAGTTCGGGATCAAGGAATTGGTGCGGACGGGGAAGATCGCGCTGCAAAGAGGGAGCGCGGGCTAATTATTTTTTCGTTATTTCGACCGAATCCGCATCGGGATCCCTGTAAAGTTTAGCTCTTTTTACTTCAACTCTTATCGGCTTCTTATCCAGGCCCAGCAGTTTGCTCCCCTGCCCGCCCAAAGCATGTGTATTATTTGCCCCTTCTGTTATTTCGACCGAATCCGCATCAGGATCCCTGTAAAGTTTAGATCTTTTTGCTTCAACTCTTACCACCGGCTTCCCATCCAAATCCAGTAATTTGCGTTTTTGGCCGCCTTGAGCGGGGACTGTTTGTTTTGATCCGTCACGGCCGGTTTTCCCTGCCGGTTCGTCGTAGGGATTTTCTGTATAGAATTTCCCTAAGCGACCCTTGGCATCTCCGGCCTGTTCCTCTCCGGTTTGTTTCTCGGCGTAAGGGTTCTCTGTATAG
>JAFGHC010000004.1 GCA_016939335.1 Candidatus Saganbacteria bacterium | reverse complement strand
TGATGTCGGCCGCCTCGTCGAGCGGCATCTTTTCCAGCACGCCGAGCGCTTTCTTGGTATCGAGCGCGGCGATCAGCACCGCGCCTAACATCGGTTCCAGTTCATGCAGCGCCTCGGCCGCCGTCTTGTCGGAGAGGGCCGAAAAGATCGCCGCCTTCTGTTCGCTCTGGACCTGTGAAATGATCTGGGCGACATCGGCGGGGTGCAGGTCGGTGATCGCCTGGGTCGGGATCGCGATCCTGCCGCCGGAGAGGTCCTGGACATGGTCCCAGCCGATCAGCTGTTCGGGCAGTTTTTTGCCGAACCGGCCGACCAGCCAGCTGCCGAAGCTTTCCAGCCCCAGCCGGCGCAGCATGCCGGCCAGACCGACGTCGGCGGCGATCAGCCGGACGTCCTGATCGACTTTCGCCAGTTTCAGGTCGTTGACCCTGATGACGCGCGCCCCTTCCAGGTCGACGACCTGCTGGTCCATCACGTCGCGCACCAGCAGCACCTCGCCCTCGCGCGGTGAAGTCAGCGGCACGCGGTCGCGCGTCGTGCGGGTGGAGACGAATTTTTTGCCGACCAGGTCGATCTCGCCGATCAGGAGCACCTTTTTCTCTTTCCCGCCGTCGGGCAGTTCGATCAGCAATCCGGTGACGCGGGGAAAGGTCTCGCCCAGCGTCACAATGATATCCTTGACCCGCCCGATGTTTTCCTGGACCCGGTCGACGACCGGATCGCCGATCAGTTCCGACGCGAACATTTCGGAAAAAAGCACCATGATAAGGCTATTCTAACCCGATAAAATGGAGATGACAACCCATCAATAAAATTCAAAAGTCAAAAGTAAAAAGCAAAAAAATTATGCGGTAACGAACATTTTGCCGGGGAGCTGCCTGACGGCTTTCTTTACCTCGAGCACCATCAGCAGGCCGGCGGCCTGGCCGGAAGAAAATCCCGCTTCCCGCGCGATATTATCGATATGTTTCGGTTCAAAAGACAATGTTTGGTAAATTTTCTTTTCCTCATCATTCAATTCCGGATATTTACCTTCATTCGTCATTCGACATTCGGAATTCGTCATTTTGCCAGCCCAGCTAAATTCTTCCAGCACGTCTTCAACGCTTTCCACTAATTTGGCCCCCTGCTTGATCAGCCAGTGCGGGCCTTTCGACTGTTCGAGCTCGACGCTGCCCGGCACGGCAAAGACCTCCCGCCCCTGCTCCAGCGCCTCTTTGGCGGTGATCAGCGCGCCGCTGTCGTAATGCCCTTCGACGACGATCACGCCGAGCGACAGGCCCGAGATGATCCGGTTGCGGCGCGGAAAGGTCCCTTTCTCCCCCTTCTGCCCCAGCGGGAATTCGGAAAGCAAGGCGCCGGAACGCTCGATCTCGCCGGCGAGCCCCCTGTTTTCGGGCGGAAAAATCACATCTACTCCGCAACCGAAAACCGCCAGCGTCCTGCCGCCGGCGGCCAGCGCCCCCTGATGGGCAGCCGTATCGATCCCGGACGCCAGGCCAGAAACGATCGTAATGCCGACGGCCGACAACTGTTGAGCCAGTTTTTTTGCTGTTTCCAGTCCGTAGCGCGAAGCACGCCGCGTGCCGACAATGGCCAGCGCCCTGTTATCAGCCGGCGATAAATCCCCCTTAACATAAAGCACCGGCGGCGGATCGTAAATATTTTTTAAATTGGCAGGATACCGGTCATCAGCCAGGGTAATAATCCCGATTTTGCGGTCATTAACAAGACCTAACTCCTCATCAAGATCGACTCTCCCCCTGTTATCCAAAAAACATCTGGCAGCAGGCTTACTGATCCCGTCAATCCCATAGATCTCATTTTCCCCGGCCGACCAGGCAACCTCGATTGAACCGAAATGATCATAGAGCTTTTTGATCGTTACCGGCCCAACACCGAGAATTTTGTTAATCGCCAACCAATATTTTACATTCTCTTTCATATACTAAGTGGAGAAAGAAACTATGAGGGGGGCGATTCCTGCAGCGCCGACTTGAAGACGGTCTCCTGCTCGGCTTCCGAAACCGGCAGCGGCGGCAGGGCGTGCAGCGCCTCGATGCCAAAGTGCCGGAGGAACTGTTCGGTCGTCGCGTAAAGATAAGGCCGCCCGACCGCGTCGCTGCGCCCGACCTCGCGCACCAGTTTTTTGGCGATCAGGCTGTCGATCACCCAGCCGGAATCGACGCCGCGCAGCCGCTCGATCTCCACGCGGGTCACCGGCTGTTTGTAGGCGATGATCGCCAGCGTTTCCAGCGCCTGCGGCGAAAGCCGCGCTTCTTCTTTCGGGTGAAGTATTTTCTCGACAAAGCCGGCGTTCTCCGGATTTGTCCCCATCAGGTAGCCGCCGGCCACTTTGACGACATTGAGGCCGTGTCCCTCCGATTCGGCCGCCAGCGCTTCCAGCACCGGCGTTAGAACGTCGGCCGGCAGTTCCGTCGCGTCGATGAACTCCTCCAGCCGCAGCGGCTTGCGCGCCACGAACAGCATTGATTCCAGGATGCTTTTAACTTTATTGGTTTCCATTTTCCGCCCCGCCCGCCGGCGGGCCGCTCCCTTCGTTAAAAATGAGGATCGAACCGAAGCGTTCTCCCTGGCGGATGCTGATCGCCTGCTGCCTGGCCAGCTCAAGTATCGCCAAAAAAGTGACCACCACTTCCAGCCTGGTCCGGCGGAGGAACAGCCCCTCGAACGGCAGGCCGTCACGGCGGCCGGCGAGCAGGCCTCTGATCTCGGTGAGGCGTATTTCGAGCGTGATCTCCTCGCTTTCGATCGCCACAACCTTTTCGCGCGCGGCGGCTTCGTGATAAACTTTCTGGAAAGCCAGCACCAGGTCGCGCAGCGACACATCCTTCAGTTTGAGTTCGCTCTCGATCTTTTCCCCTTCATGCCGGCTGTAAATGCGGTCGAACCTTTCCTTGCGCTGTTTCAGCTCAAGCGCCACCTGTTTGTAAACGGCGTATTCCTGGAGGTGGGAGACAAGCGATTCTTCGATCCCCGCCAGTTCGTCTGCGGCGGCCGGTTCTTCGCGCGCCGGCAGCAAACCCCGCGATTTCAGCTCGATCAGATAGGCGGCCATGTAAACAAAATCGGCGGCGGCCAGCAGGTTGCGCTCGGCCGCCTGCCAGTAATCAAAATAGGAACTGACGATCCGCGCGAGCGAGACCTGGTGAACATCCAGCCCGCCTTCATCGATCGCCTGCAGCAAGAGCTCGAACGGCCCTTCGAAAACGTCAAGCTTGACCTGGTAGGCTTGCTCCGTCATGACAGGCCGATCGCCCGCTTCGCGTCGAGCAGGGTCGCCGCCGCCGCCCGCCGCGCCCGCTCCGCCCCGTCCTGCAGGACCCGGTCCAGGATCTTATGGTCTTTTTCCAGCTCTTTCCTGGCCCGGTGGACCGGCGCCAGGTAATCGATCAAAAGCTGCGCCAGCTCTTTTTTGCATGCGACGCAGCCCCGGGCCGCCGTGCGGCATTCTTTGGCGACAATGTCGGCGCGCTCCTTGGCGAAAACCTTGTAATATTGATAGGCCGGGCAGACTTCGGGATGGCCCGCGTCGCCCCGTTTGACGCGCGCCGGGTCGGTCACCATGATCCCGACCTTTTTCCTGATAACCTCCGGCGAGTCGGAGATGGCGATGGTGTTCTGGTAAGATTTGCTCATCTTGCGGCCGTCGGTGCCGGGGAGAACGGGGAACCTGGTCAGCGCGCTTTTCGGTTCGGGAAAAACAGGCTGGTAGAGATAATTAAAGCGCCGGGCGATCTCCCGCGTCAATTCGAGGTGCGGCAGCTGGTCCTCGCCGACCGGCACCAGGTCGGCCCTGTAAATGAGGATGTCCGCCGCCTGCAGCACCGGATAACCGAGGAACCCGTACGTCCCCAGGTCTTTTTCCTTTAACTCCTCGATCTTGCTCTTGTAGGTCGGCACCCGCTCCAGCCAGGGGAGCGGCGTGATCATGGAAAATAAAAGATGGAGCTCGGCGTGTTCGGGCACGTCGGACTGCTTAAAGATCACCGCTTTTTCAGGCGTCAGGCCGGCCGAGAGCAGATCAATGGCCACCTGCTTGACGTTGTCTTTCAGGTCGCCGGTTTCCGCATAAGCGGTGGAGAGGGCGTGATAATCAGCGATAAAAAAATAACATTCGTGGCCCTGCTGCAGATTGACCCAGTTCTCGACCGCCCCGATCAGGTTGCCCAAATGCAGCCGCCCGGTCGGCTGAATGCCAGATAATACTCTTTTCATAAATTCGAAATCCTAATCTCGAAATCCGAAGCAAATCCGAAATCCGAACAAGAAAACTTTCGAATTTCGTGATTCGAATTTCGGATTTTCATTATATCATGTCGGGCTTGACGTTCAAATAACGCAAAGTGTATTCGACCACGTTCTTAAAGACCGGCCCGCAGACCGTTTCGCCCCAGATCGAGCCCTGCGGATCATCGACGATGACCAGGGCGATGATCTCGGGATCGCCCAGGGGCGCGATCCCGATGAATGAGGCGATGTAGCGCCCTTTGAGATAGCCGCGCCCGCCGCGGGCGCTCTTCTGCGCCGTGCCGGTCTTGCCGCCGACCGCAAAACGCCCGATCTGCGCCTTGCTGCCCGAGCCGCGCAGGCAAACATTGCGCATCAGCGTTTTCATCACTTCGGCCGTTTGCTCGGAGACCGCCCGGCCGGCGAATTCGGCCTCGCTGAGTTTGACGAATTTCCCGTCGCTGCTTTCGATCCGCTTGATCAGGAGCGGCTCGACCAGCCGGCCGCCGTTGGCAAAAGCGGAGACCGCACGCAAAAGCTGCAGCGGGGTCACGGCGATCCCCTGTCCGAAAGTGATCATGCCGATATCGGGTTTGTACCAGCGCCGCCAGGGGCGGAGAATGCCGGCCGATTCGCCGTCGAGGCCGAAGCCGGTCGCCGCGCCGAAGCCGAAGCGCCTGATCCGGCCATAGAATTTTTCCGGGCCGAGCAGCAGGCCGACCTGGGCGGCGGCTGTGTTGATCGATTTTTCCAGCATGAACGAAAGCGAGACCGAGGCGCCCGGCCAGCTGATCTGATGGGAATTCTCGATCACCTTGCCGCCGATCTCGATCCGGTCAAGCGCCTTCAGTTTTGTGCCCGGTGTCACCGCCCCGTCCTCCAGCCCGGCCGCGGTGGTGATCAGCTTGAAGGTCGAGCCCGGCTCATAGGGATCAAGGCAGCGCGGATGCCAGAGGGCCGGCGGTGATTTTTTATAATCGCTCGGGTCAAAGTCCGGTTTGCTCGCCACGGCGAGCAGCTCGCCGGTTTTGGCCCTCATGACGAAAAGCTGGCCGGCGGCGGCATGCGAAGCCTTGAGTTGGGCGGCCAGGAATTTTTCCGCCACGTACTGGATGTTCTTGTCGATCGTCAGCGTGATGTTCATGCCGTCCGCGCTCGGATCGATCTCGCGCACCGCCCCGTAAAGCTCGCGTCCCTGGGGGTCGCCCTCGGTCACCACCCGGCCGGTTTTCCCCTTGAGGTACTTGTCGAACGAGATCTCCACGCCCGAGAGCCCCTGATTGTCCGCGCCGACGAAACCGATCACCTGAGCGGCAGTCCGGCCCCTGGGATAAAGCCGCTTTTTCTCCCTGAGCAGAAAATACCTTTGCGGGTCGGCCGACCTGATCTCTTCCGCCTCGGCGCGCGGCAGCCGGCGCGCCACCCAGGCGAAACCGCCGTCCTGGCTGAAGACCGAATAAGTGTCGATCGAGGTCGCCAGGATCTCGCCGTTGCAATCAAGGATATCGCCGCGGTTGGCCGAGAGGTCGATGATCCGCGTCCGCTGCTCGGCTGATTTTCCCTGAAAGAAGACATGCTGGACGACCTGCAGCACGAAGAGGCGCAGCACCACGGCCGCAAAACAAACCAGGAAAATGATGAACAGCCAGCGTATCCGCTTGTCCATCGTCAATCCCCGCAGAGGCCGGCCAGCAGCAGATCAAACGTTGCCGTCGGCTCGGCGCCGCTTTTCAATTTCAGGCCGGTCTCGAGCAAATCGGTCAAGCCGGAGCGCAGTTCGGCCAGCGTGAAGCGGCCAAGCGCAGGAGAACACTTTTTTATGAAATAAGGACTGCCGCCGGTCAGCCGGGCGAGCCGGTTAACGTCGGCTTCCCGGCCGGCCAGCGATTTCAGCTGAAGCATCAGGCGGCACTGCGCAGCGATCAGCGCCAGCAGCGAAAAAACGTCTTCCTTATTCTTCAAAAGCGCCTGGGAAAGGGTCAGCGCCTGTTTCAGGTTTTTCGCGCGCAAAGCGTCCAGCAGGGAAAAAGCGCTGGTCTCGCCCGCCGCCGCCAAAGCCAGGACATCGGCCTCGGTGATCTCGGTCCGCCCGCCGGCAAAAGTCGCCAGCTTGTTCAGTTCGCCGGCCAGCAGCCGCAGGTTGCCGCCGGTGATCTCCGTCAGGAGGCGCGCCGCCCCGTCCGCGATCCGCTTCCCCTCCTGCTGCGCCCGCTGCCTGACCCAGCCGGCCAGCTCCGCCTGTTCCCAGGGAGCAAAGGTCTTGAACTCGGCCACTTCGGCCTCCTGATCGAGAAATTTATATAATTTTGACCGTTTGTCTAAGCTGGCGGCGGAGAAAACGACCTTGAGCCCGGGCGGGAGCGCCCGCAGGAACGAGATCAATTCGTCCTGGATCTCGGCCGCCAGCTCAAAATCTTTGATGACGACCAGTTTGTCGCCGCCGAGCAGCGGCTGGGTGCGCAGGGCGGCCGACAGCTGCGCCAGGGTCAGCGCCCGGCCGTCCAGCTGCTCGAGGTTGAGGGAGGGCTCGTTCACCTGGCGTTTGAACTTCTCGATCGCTTCGTCGATCAAAAAATCTTCCGCGCCGAAAAAGTAATAGACGGGCAACTTTGCTTTATTCATTTTATAATAAATGATAAAAGCCGGCGGAGGGAGTCGAACCCACGACCTGAGGTTTACAAAACCCCTGCTCTGCCAACTGAGCTACGCCGGCGTTCTCTTTTCAAATCGTATCAAAGCCGGGAGAGGGAGTCGAACCCACGACCCGCGCATTACGAATGCGCTGCTCTACCAACTGAGCTATCCCGGCATCAGAGCAAGATATCTTACCAGCGGCTCATCAGCACCCGGGCGTTCTCGTTACGCGGGCTGATCTGGCGCGTGTCGATGTCGACCAGCCAGTCAAAAGATTCCAGCGCGCCGCCGCCCTGCTCGCAAAGGTAGCTGACCAGGAACTTGGCGCCGCGCCGCTTGATCTGCCAGCCTTTTTCCGCGATCGGCGTCCCCAGCGATTTAGTGAGGTTGATCACCGATTTGATGGCCGTTTCGATCTGCGTTCCCTTACTGGTCTTTTCTTTTTTGATCAGCTGGATCGATTCATCGGCGACCAGCGGCGCCACATTGCTTCTGGCTATGCCCGGCGCCATCGCAGTTGAAGCGGCGACCGCCTCCGGGCCAAGCAAGGCCCGCAACTGCTGGTTGCCGGGCTCGGCTTTCAGGCCGGACAGCCAGGCCTCGCGGGCTTCAGCCAGCAGGCCCAGGCGCTGAAAACTCCGGCCCATCTCCAGCCAGGCGGCGGCCAGATCGCCCTTCAGCTCAACCGCTTTACGATAAAGAAAGACCGCTTCACGCCAGCGTCCCCGGTCCATTCTGCCGCGAGCGATCGCATAATACCTCCGCGCCAGCGTGTCGGCCGCCAGCCGGGTGTCCCGATCGCGGTTATCAAGCTGGCGCGCCTGACGGATCGCCACCGACGCCTGGTCCAGCTCGCCCTGGGCCAGATGGCTCTTGGCCAGCCACAGGTAGCCTTGAGCGTAAGCCGGATCGATCGTGACCACGTCCTGGAACAACTTGGCGGCGTCCGAGTAATTCTTGGCCGCGTAGGCAGCCGAGCCCTGCCGGTAATAATCCTCGGTCGGCTCCTTGACAAAGGTCGAAGCGATCCAGCCTTCCCTGCCGTCATCAAGCCTGACCTTGTACCAGGGCACTTTGGAAAGACTGGTCAGGGTCTGACCCGCCGCCAGCGGTCTGACCGAATTATCAACATAAGCGTTGCAGTTCACTTTCACCGTCAGCGGCCAATTCGAAGCCTGGACAACGGGCCGCGCCGGGCCGGCGGCCGGCTGGTCCTGTTTGCCGGTGAAAAATTCGACGGTCCGCTGGATGCTCCCCCGGCGGTCAGCGATCTTATAACGAACAACATGGGCCCCGGGAGGGACCCGCGGGGAAAACTTGTAGCTGGCGCTCCAGGAGAGGCCGTCACTGCTTTTCAAGCTGATCGGCACGCGGCTGAAATCAAAAGTGGCCTTCACCTCTTTGACCGGCGAAGCGGTCATGACGCCAAGCGAGATCGTCCTGTCATCGCCGACCTGTTTGGGATAAACGAACGATTCGACCCAGGCCAGCGACAATCTTTCTCCGGGCTCCGTCGGCCCGGCCTTCAGGCTCAGGTTATTCTGATCGACCACGTTCTCCATCCCCCAAACGCAACCGGTCAGCAACAGGACCAACACAAACCACAAACTCGCTTTTTTCATGCCGCTTCCTCCTTCTATCATGCCCGGCTCAATAGGTCAGCAGGATATTGTCGATATTCGCCGTCACTTCGCCAGTTTCCTTATCGGTCAGCAGTACGAACTGCGCTTTCAATAAGCCGCCCGAACCGTTCTTGTGGTCCGGGTTCCAGGCCCCGTCACCGCAACCAGGGTTTTCCAGCTTGAAGGCGGAAAAAGGGATCGAGATCCGGGTGAACCCCTTCTGCAAGATCGATATCTCCGCCACCCACTTATCGTCTTTGGTCGCCAGCCAGTTCCGCCCGGGGTCCTGTTCCAGCGAATAATTAGCGTTGTCGTCGTCAAATAACTCGACCCTGATCTTTCCCCCCGTCTGGCCGCCGTAAAGGTCCATCTGGAAACGCGAAAACTGGCTGGCCTCGGCGTACAGATCGGCGCCGGCGCCGCCCGCGTACCAGTGACCGGCCCGGCCGGCCAGTTTAAAGGAATAATCGCCGCACGAATCGGCGATCGTATCCTGGACGCCGGCCTCCAGCGAAGGATTGCGTTCCACGCTGGTAATGATATTGCCGAAATGGTACCACTTGTCGGCTTTACCGCTTTCGAAATTGTCGATCAGGAAAAAGGAGAACTCGGCTTTGACCGCTGAAAGCAAGCAACAAACGCCGAACACCGCCAGGCTCAACCGCCAAACAGAATTTTTCATTTTTCTTTTTTATGAAACTCGCGGCCCTCGTTTCCGCCGGGGCTGGTCCGGTTCTCGTCCCTCCTTTTTATTTATTTCAGCTCTTCCGTTCTTCAAACCCCTGTCAGTGCTCGGGGCGGGAGCGACCGCCAGCAGCGGCACCGAGGCCTTGAGCACGAGCTTCTCCTTTTCCGCCTTCAGACGTTCGCTCTCTTTCAGGAGCGCCAGGTTGCTCCGCTCCAGCGTGTTCCGGGTCTGCCTGACGTTACTCAACGCCCCGTTCAATTCTTCGATTTTGCCCTGCAATTCGGCATTATGGCTGACCAAGCGCTTCTTTTCTTCCTTCAGCGCCTCAGCCAGAAAGGCGGTCTTTTCGCTCTTTTCCCTTGCCTTGAGCTCGGCCAGCGGCGGAGCGGTCTCAAGCAGGATTTCCGGCATCAGGCGGCCGCGGCGAAAAACAGCCACCCCTTTGACGATGGAAAAAGCAGCCAGGAAAATGAAGGCCAGGCCGGCCAACAGGTAAGCCGGGTTGACGGAAGCAGCGGCAGGCGAGGAAACGGCAACCGCGCCGCCCCGCGCCAAAACCTCCGACAATGATGGCGTCATCGATTAACTCCTTTCAGGGAAATCGAGATGGCGCAGGCCGGAATCGAACCGGCGACGCCTGCCTTTTCAGGGCAGCGCTCTACCATCTGAGCTACCGCGCCTAATCTCGAATTTGACCCGCGTGCGACTCGAACGCACCACCACCTGCTTAAAAGGCAGGTGCTCTACCCGATGAGCTAGCGGGTCATAAGCACAAACATTATATCATACCGAGATAATAACGACGGGCCCGGCCGGATTTTTCGAATCGAAAATCCGGATAATCAATCTCGAATCTCGATTTTCGATTCTCTGCCATTTTTGCTTCGCAAAAATGGCGGGCCCGGCCGGATTTTCCCGCGAACAACAATATTTATAATAATGGTACGCGGGATCCCGCATATTCCAAAATTAATAATGTGTGCGGGAGAACCGGTGATCTCCTGCGCAACATTCCTTATCGAACTTTAAATCGGGCCCGGCCGGATTTGAACCGGTGATCTCCTGCGTGACAGGCAGGCGTGTTAAACCAGGCTACACTACGGGCCCGCAAAACCTTTTCGAATTATATCAGTTTTAAGAAATATTGGAAAGACGAATAAAAACCGGCTTTTTAGACGCGTTCTTCCTCAAACCGATCAAAGCGTCAATATATTTTCGGCTTTTTCTTTTCTTTAAATAGATTTCCCGTTTTCTGGCCTCGGCATTCGTCGCGTAGCTTTCAGCATAAGCGATTTCCAGCGGCGCCAAACCCTTCGTGCTTCTTACCTTGCCGGAATTATGCGCCTTCAACCGGCCCTCTAAATCACGCGTAGAACCGATATAATATTTATCATTCTTGCTATTTTTCAAGACATAAAGATAAAACATGACAGGCCCGCCAAAGGCGGGCAGGCAGGCGTGTTTCCCGACGGACATTAAAATAAATTATAATGAAATCGTCGGGATCCCGTCGGTTCCACTATTTATTAATAATTAATTATGACCGACGGGAAAACCAGGCTACACTACGGGCCCGCGTTGAAAAAATAATTATAACAGTTTTGAAGAATGTTGGAAAGCGGATCTAATTCTGGCCGAAAAACTGCTCGTGCCAGCTGGCCGGCACGCCGTTCATCCGCGTCAGCTGCAGGTAGAGGGCCGAAGGCGGCCGGTAAGGCGTGCCGATCAGTTTCAGGCCGGCCTCTTCGAGCGTCCTGTCCCCTTTCTTGCTGTTGCAGCGCGGGCAGCAGACCACCAGGTTGCTCCAGCTCTCCTCGCCGCCGCGGCTTTTCGGCACGACGTGATCGAGCGTCAGCTCGGTATTGGTGCGGCCACAATACTGGCAGGTGTGGTTATCGCGCAAAAAGATGTTCTTGCGCGACAGCACGACCTCATGGTACGGCACCGGCACATAGTTCACCAGGCGGATGATCTCCGGCAGGCGGTAACGGCCGTTGATCAGATGGCCGTTGTACTTGACGCCCGCCGCTTTCCCCTTGTACAGCAGGAGCATGGCGCGCTCCCAGCTGGTGATGTTGATGGGCAGATGAGTGGCGTTCAGGACCAGGACCTTCTTTTTCATAACCAATGTTATTTTACTATATTATTGAAAATTAAGAAAGAGCGGGCGGGGAACAAAACGGAGGGGGGGAGATTCGAACTCCCGCTACCTTGCGGTACTAACGGTTTAGCAAACCGTCCCCTTGAGCCACTTGGGTACCCCTCCTTGGGAGCGTCGTGCGTTATGCGGCAGCCAAACGCGTCTTGATTATACCGAAATCTTCACCAGATGGCAAAGCTAAGAAAGGTTTTATTAATAACTTCGCCTACCACGCCTTGGCGCTCTTGCGTGATGCAAAATGGTAATTAACGGATCAACTCTTTGGGCTGCAATTTTATGTCTTAGAATAAGCCGTGTTGTATCAGAAATTAGCTTTTGAGCTCGAAGCAAACTAGGAGCATTCGAGGAGAGTTCAACAAATTGTTTTCGCGAAACACACGCAATTATAGCATATCCATCTACGCGTTCCGGGAAGAGGCACCATAAGTCAACATCTGTCTGATTAGCCTGGAAAATGCCTTGAAAATCAAAATATACTGGGACTGAACTCGTAAGCCAGCCTGCAGGAAAACATGTTTCAGGAGAAGTCGAAAGAAAAGAGTGATTCTCTGAGAGAAATCTGAGGCCGCTATATCCTTTACAAAAACGTGAGTAGTCATTCTTTCGGCACGAACCATCAACAACCCATACCATATTTTTATAGAATTCTTCGCGGCTCTTTATCTCTTCGGATTTAATTGCAGAATGCTGAAATTCTATTACGAATTCCTTATCCGTTTTTATGTCTGCAATATGTCTTTCTCCGGTTGTGGAATCTTTATGAGTTATTTCCTGCCATCCCGTAGGAAAATGATTTTTCCATGTTCTGTGCCACTCAGTTTCATTTTCCCACCAAGGATCACATGATGCGTTGCTTTTGTGCGCCCAATGTGGAATTCTTACTTGCCCACATTTAGCGATCATTTCGCTTTGGCAATATGCGCAAGCACCCCGTAGCCCCGGCTGAGCTTCCGTCTTGTCTCCATTTACCAGCGCGAATTTAAATTTCATATTCCTATTTTCTCATCTGCCAACCGTGTGTAGGGTTCGCGTCTACAATTAGTGTGGGCAATATTTCCCTTTCTTCTCGACGGAAGGTTCACCTCAAAAACTGGCGGAGAGGGAGGGATTTGAACCCCCGGTACCCTTGCGGGCACAGTAGTTTTCAAGACTACCGCCTTAAACCACTCGGCCACCTCTCCTAATGCGGTTTATTGTCCCCGCCCGAGATCAGCTTCTCGATCTGTGTTTTGGCAAACGGGGTCTTGGAGATCATCTCGGCGACCTCGGCCCGCGTCAGGGGCAAAGCCGGCCCAAAGCCCTGTCCGGCCAGGTAGGCGAACAGGCCGGCCCCTTTGTCGGCGGCGATCGCCGGCGCCGCCCAGTGGTCGACCGAGACATCGGCAAAAGGTTTCTGCTGGACCTTCTCTTTAACGTAAAGCCCGGCGAACTTGGCCATGATCACGGCCGCCTCGGCCCGCGTCAGGACCTGGCCGGGCTGGAAGCTGCCGTCGGCATGGCCGGTCAGGTAGTTCCTTTCCACCGCCAGGCTGATGAACGGCGCCGCCGGATCATTGGCCGGCACGTCAAAAAAGCCGTTCTTGATCTCTTTGGTCACCGAGAAGCCCTTGGCCTTGACCAGCATGACCGCCATCTCCCGCCGCGTCACTTCGGCGGTCGGCCGGAAAGTGCCGTCGGGGAAACCGCTCATCAACCCAAGCGTGGCCAGGTACTGGATCGGCTTCTGCGCCCAGTAATTGGCCGGCACGTCGCTGAAGCCGGCCATGGCCGGCTTGCCGACCACTTCCGGCAGCGGCACGGCCGGCTTTTTCTTGTCCGACAGGGCCGGCCGCGGCCGCACCCGCCGCTCCTCCTCGCCGCAGTAACCGAGGGAAAAGAAATGAGTGGCGTTGTCCGACAGCTCGCCGAACTGGTGGTAGGCGTAATCGAAGCTGAAGCCGGCCAAAAGCAAACCGACCCCCAAGCTCAAGTTATTATCGACGCCAATCCCCGCTTCCGCCGCTTTTGCCTGCTGGTCGAGGCCGCCGCGGAGGAAAAAACCGGCGCGCGGCTGGAATTCAAGCCCCAGGTGCCAGGCCGCCGGGTAATTGGCCGAGGAATTGTTCTCATAGTCGAGCGAGACGTCAAGCGTCCGGTCGTTGTTCTTGTAATAAGCGGCCGGCCCGAGCAGATGGAACTTGCCGCCGAGGCGGGCGATCATCGGGATCGGTTCGCTCACGGCGTTTTTTTGCCAGTTAAACCGCCCGCCAAAGCTCTCCGGCAGGAAATTCTGGCAGACCAGGCCAAAACTCGTCCAGTCGTTGTACTGCCACAGCAGGCCGAAGTCAGCGTCCATCCCGCTCCCGCTGGCGTCGTTCAACGGGTTGGCGCCGCCGGTCGGCGGAGCCGCGCCGCCCGTGAAGCCCTGCGAGAACAGCTTCAGGCTGACGCCAAGACCGATGTTGTCGGCCGCGCCGTTCTTGAGGAAGCGGCTCAAACGGGAACCGTAGGAAAAGATGAACTGGCTGGAGCCGTAATCGGAAGACGAATACTGGACCGCCTCCAGGCTCGGGCCGGAGCCGACCAGCGAAGTGAGCGGGATGCTGCCGACCGAAGCGTTGACGTAACCGAAGCCGAAGCGGCCGACCGGCGTGATATCGGCGGCGCCGAGCAGGAAATAATTGACGTCACCCAGCATGGCGCCGCTCATGCTGATAATGTCCAGGCTGTTGCTCAGGGCAAGGCCCGCCGGGTTGGTGAAGAGCGCGCTGGCGTCGTCGGCCACGGCGGTGTAGGCCTTGCCCAGGCCGAGCGGCCTGGCCCCCACGCCGATCTCGGACAGGTCGAGCGCGGCTTGCGCGGCGGGCAGGGAAAACAGCAGGCAGGACAAACAGAGCAAAAGCAATTTCGCTTGACGCGTCAGTCTATCAGCGAATCCCAAAAAATTCCTCATTTAATTGAAGCTATTATCCCTCATCATAATTTTAATGTCAATTCAATTGTGTTAGAATGGCTAACGCCCGGTGTTACGAGGGATCTCCAGACCGGTGTTACCGGGAATCCCCATACTAAAGTATGGGGAATTACTAATCCGATATTATTCCCCACACTTCGGTGCGGGGATCCGAAACCTAAGAAAAAAATAAATATGCTTTCCAAGATCAGGAATTTTTCCATTATCGCCCACATCGACCACGGCAAATCGACGCTGGCCGACCGCCTGCTCGAGTTCACCGGCACGGTCGCCCAGCGGGAGATGCGCGACCAGGTGCTCGACACGATGGACCTCGAGCGGGAGCGCGGCATCACCATCAAGGCCCAGGCGATCCGCATGGAATACCAGGGCTACGTCCTTAATCTGATCGACACGCCCGGCCACGTCGATTTTTCCTACGAAGTTTCCCGCTCCCTGGCCGCCTGCGAGGGGGCGCTGCTGCTCGTCGACGCCACGCAGGGGATCGAAGCGCAGACCCTGGCCAATTACCACCTGGCCTTGCACAACAATTTAACGGTCATCCCGGTCATCAACAAGATCGACCTCCCCGGCGCGGAGGTGGAGATGACAAAGAACGAACTGGTCCACACGCTCGGCTTCCGCGCGGACGAGATCCTGCTCGCCTCCGCCAAGGAAGGGCGCGGCATCGCCGAGATCATTGACGCGGTCACCGCCCGTGTCCCCCCGCCGCAGGGCGACACGGGCGCCCCGCTCCAGGCGCTGATCTTCGATTCGCACTACGACTCCTACCGCGGCGTGATCGTCTATCTCCGGATCGTCAACGGCACTCTGCGTAAAGGCGACAAGATTCTTCTGATGGGGACCGGCAAGGAATTCGAGGCGCTGGAGATCGGAACGCTCCGGCTCGACCTGATCCCCCGCGGCGAGCTGTCAGCCGGCGAGGTCGGCTACCTGATCGGCAACATCAAGAACATCGCCGACGCCCGCGTCGGCGACACCGTCACCAATTCGAATGTGCCGGCCGCTTCGCCCCTCCACGGCTACCAGCCGATCAAGCCGATGGTCTTCTGCGGCTTCTATCCGATCAACGGCGAGGATTACGCGCTGCTCAAGGAATCGATCGAAAAGCTCCAGCTCAACGACGCGGCGCTTTTCTATGAACCGGAAACGTCGGCGGCGCTCGGTTTCGGCTATCGCTGCGGCTTTCTCGGCCTCCTCCATCTGGAGATCACCCAGCAGCGGCTGACCCGTGAATTCAACCTTGGCCTGATCGCCACTACGCCGAACGTCGTTTACAAGGTCAACCTGAAGAACAAAAAGACGCTCCTGATCGATAACCCGACCAGGCTTCCCGACCAGTCGGAGGCCGAGTCGATCGAAGAACCCTATCTAAAAGTCAGAATTTTCACCCCGGCCGAGTACGTCGGCGCCGTAATGACGCTGGCCAACGACAAGCGCGGCGCGTTCATCAATCTCGAATATCTCGACCCGAAACGAGCGATCGTCACCTACGAACTGCCGCTGGCCGAAGTGATCATCGAGTTCCACGATCTCCTGAAGTCGGTCACCCGCGGTTACGCTTCGATGGACTACGAGCAGATCGGCTACCGCGTCTCCGACCTGGTCCGGCTCGACATCCTGATCAACCATGAGACCGTCGACGCCCTCGCTTTCATCGTCCACCGCGACCGCGCTTATTATTACGGCAAGAAATTGTGCGAGCGGCTGGTCGAAGAGATCCCCCAGCACATGTTCTCCGTGCCGGTGCAGGCGGCGATCGGCGGCAAGGTCATCGCCCGCGAGACGATCAAGGCGAAACGGAAAGACGTGCTGGCCAAATGCTACGGCGGCGATATCACGCGCAAGCGCAAGCTCTTGGAAAAACAAAAAGAAGGCAAGAAGAAAATGAAGCTGATCGGCCGGGTGGAAATTCCCCAGGAAGCGTTCCTCGCGGTCCTGCGTATCGGGCAGTGATGTCTGCGAGTCACGAGTCACGGGTCGCGGGCCCTTCCTTATATATTCACATCCCTTTCTGCAAACGGAAATGCGATTACTGCGACTTTGTGTCTTATGCCGGGAAAGAAGGCCTGATCGATAAATACGTTGAGGCTGTTTGCCGGGAGATCGCGGCCCTCACCCGCTGGCGCTTAACCGCCCCCCCTCTCCCAGAGGGAGAGGGTAAAAACACGATCTTTTTCGGAGGCGGGACCCCAACCTTACTCGGTCCAAAGCATTTTGATAAAATAATCTCGACATTAATTCGTCATTCGTCATTCGTCATTCGTCATTCTGAGGTTTCCGCTGAAGCCAACCCCGGCACCGCGGACAAAACCAAACTTCAAGCGCTGCGCCGACTCGGCATCAACCGCCTCTCGATCGGCGCGCAATCGTTCAATGATACTCACCTGAAAACTCTCGGCCGGATACACGGTGCGAAACAGGCAATAAAATTCTATCACGACGCCCGCGCCGCCGGTTTCGACAATATCAACCTCGACCTGATGTTCGCCCTGCCGGGCCAGACTCTGGACGATTGGAAAGCCGACTTGCAAAAAGCTCTCGAACTCAACCCGGAACATCTGTCGGTTTACAACTTAAAGATCGAGGAGGGAACGCCGTTTTGGGAGAGGTTCACGCAGCCCTCACCCGCTAACCTTAAACCCACCCCCCTCTCCCAGAGGGAGAGGGTAATTCATGAGCTTCCCAGCGAAGACGTTGAGGCTGACATGTATGAATACGCGATAAATACCCTCACCGCCGCCGGCTATCACCATTACGAGATCTCCAACTTCGCTCAACCGGGCAAAGAGTGCTTACATAATATAAACTACTGGCGGAACGGGAACTATCTCGGCGTTGGCGCGGGGGCGCATTCGCATCTTGAGGGCCGGCGATGGAGTAATCCGAACTGTATCGAAGCGTATATGTCGCGAGTCGCGAGTCACGAGTCGCCGGTCGTCGGGCCAGAGACTCGCGATCCGCGACCCGAGACAATTTTCCTCGGCCTCCGCTTGCTGGACGGCATCCCAACCAAGCACTTCACAGGCTTCGAAAAAGAAGTGGACGAACTGATTAAAGACGGCTTGCTGGAAGAAAAAAACGGCAATTACAAACTGACCCGCCGCGGGCTGATGCTGGGTAATCTTGTTTTTGAAAAATTTGTCTGATCCCGTCCCCCGTACCCCACACCCTCCCTTGACACCCCCTCGCAAACCTTGCTATAATTAGCACTCAAGGAGATAGAGTGCTAACATGACAACAAAGATCATTGAGCTTGACGAGCGCAAAAAACGGATCCTCGAAGCGATCACCCGTGACTACCTGCACACGGCGGAGCCGGTCGGCTCGCGCACGATCTGGCGCAGCTACATGCCCGACCTCTCCCCCGCCACCATCAGGAACGAAATGGCCGACCTGGAAGCCATGGGGCTGATCGTCCAGCCGCACACCTCGGCCGGCCGCGTGCCGACCGACCTCGGCTACCGCTATTACGTCGATCATTTAATGAAAGCCCGCCAGCTGACCGCCAAAGAGGAAGAGGTCATCAATGAGGGCTTCCGCTCCATCCGCCAGGACGTCGATGAGGCGCTCCACCAGACGCTCAAGACCCTCTCCCACCTGCTGGAATACGCGTCGGTCGTCGCCACGCTCGACAACAAAACGCGGGTCTATTCTTCCGGCTTTTCGCACATGCTCAAACAGCCGGAATTCGCCGACCTCAACTACACCCGCCAGCTGATGGAAGTCGTCGAAGAAGAAGACCTGATGGCCGAGCTGGTCAGGGAATACACCACCGAAAAAGGGGTAACGATCAGGATCGGCGGCGAGAACAAGTTCAAAGAGGTCAAGCACTGCAGTGTGGTGATGAGTTCATACGATATGAAGAACAAAACCAGCGGCGGCTTCGGCGTGATCGGCCCCACCCGCATGGGCTACGCCCGCGTCGCCGGTATCCTGGAGAGCATTTCCCGCCGGTTAGATAATCTTTTTGAGGAGTAAACAGCCAATGAGCGAAGAGATCGAACAGGTCAAGAAGGGGCTTCCCCCGTCCGAGACGTCCGAAGTCGAGGCAATGTCCGAAGTCGATAAGCTAAAAGAACAACTGGAAGAGACCAAGAACCGGCTCCTGCGCGCCCTGGCCGATTTTGACAACTACAAGAAGCGGGCGGCGCTCGAGCGCGACCAGTTCGTCCAGTTCGCCAACGCAGGGCTGATCACCGCCCTGCTCCCGATCCTCGACGGTTTCGACCGGGCGCTCAAGCACAAGGCCGGCGCCGAGATGACCAAGGGACTGGCGCTGATCAAGAAGCAACTAGAAGATGTGCTTAGGAAGCACGGCGTCATGGAGATCGAGGCGCTGGGCAAGCCCTACGATGCCAATCTCCACGAAGCTATTCTTCAAAAAGAGCACAGCGGGCCAGAAAACATGATCATCGAAGAGATGCAAAAAGGGTACACCTTACATGGCCGCGTGATTAGGCCGTCGATGGTCATAGTCAGCAAGAAGAAATAGGAGGAAAAAGAAAAATGGCTCAAGAAAAAATAATCGGGATCGATCTAGGGACGACGAACAGCTGCGTGGCGGTGATGATGGGTGGCGAGCCGACCGTCGTGCCGAGTTCGGAAGGGGGGCGCACCACCCCGTCGGTCGTTTCGTTCATGAAGGACGGCTCGCGCGTCGTCGGCCAGGTCGCAAAAAGACAGGCAGTCACTAACCCGGAACACACCGTCTTCTCGATCAAGCGTTTTATGGGGAGAAAGCATGACGAGGTCGGCAGCGAACTGAAGTACGTTCCTTATCACATTGTTAAAGGGGCCAAAGACGAAGCTTTGGTCAAGATCGAGGACAAACAGTACAGCCCGCCCGAAGTATCGGCGATGATATTGCAGAAGATGAAACAGTCGGCGGAGGACTTTCTCGGCGAGCCGGTCAAGAAAGCGGTCATCACCGTGCCGGCTTACTTCAACGATAGCCAGCGGCAGGCAACGAAAGACGCCGGCACGATCGCCGGGCTGGAAGTGGTCAGGATCATCAACGAACCGACCGCCGCTTCACTCGCTTACGGACTGGACAAGAAAAAGAACGAGAAGATCGCCATCTACGACCTCGGCGGCGGCACCTTCGACATCTCCATCCTTGAGATCGGCGAAGGGGTCTTTGAGGTCAAATCAACGAACGGCGATACCCACCTCGGCGGCGACGATTTCGACCAGCACGTCATTCAATGGCTGCTTGAAGAGTTTAAAAAAGATCAGGGGATCGACCTTGCCAAAGACCGGCTGGCGATGCAGCGGCTGAAAGAATCGGCTGAAAAAGCCAAGATCGAGCTCTCGACCACGACGGAAACCGAGATCAACCTCCCCTTCATCACCGCTGACCAGACCGGCCCGAAACACCTGGTCAGCAAACTCTCCCGTGCCAAGCTGGAACAGCTCGTCGCCGACCTGATCGAACGGTCGATCGGCCCGTGCAAACAGGCGCTGGCCGACGCCGGCGTCACCACCGGCCAGATCGACGAGGTCATCCTCGTCGGCGGGCAGACGCGCATGCCCAAGGTCCAGGAAGCGGTCAAGAGCTTCTTCGGCAAAGAGCCGCACAAAGGCGTTAACCCCGACGAAGTCGTGGCGGTCGGCGCGGCGATCCAGGGCGGCGTCCTGGCCGGCGAGGTCAAGGAAATGGTCCTCCTCGACGTCACTCCCCTCACCCTCGGCATCGAAACTCTCGGCAGCGTCATGACCCCGCTGATCGAGCGGAACACGACGATCCCGACCTCGAAAAGCCAGGTCTTCTCCACGGCGGCCGACGGGCAGACTTCCGTCGAAGTCCACGTCCTGCAGGGAGAAAGGGCGATGGCGGCCGACAACCGGACGCTCGGCCGCTTCCACCTCGACGGCATCCCGCCGGCGCCGCGCGGCGTCCCGCAGGTCGAGGTCACTTTCGACATCGACGCCAACGGCATACTGAACGTCAAAGCCAAAGACAAAGGGACGAACAAGGAACAGCGGATCACCATCACCGCCTCCTCCGGCCTGACCAAAGACGAGATCGAGAAGATGAAAAAGGCGGCCGAGGCCAACGAGGCCGAGGACAAGAAGAAAAAAGAAGAGGCCGAGATCAAGAACCAGGCCGACGCCATGGCCTACGCCGCGGAAAAGACGCTGAAGGAGTCGGGCGATAAGGTCGACAAGGCGGCCAGGGAAAAAGTCGAGAAAGCGGTCGCCGAAGTCCGCAAAGCGCTCGAAGAAAAAGATCACGCCAGGATCAAGACGACGCTCGACGTCCTCCAGAAAGAGGTCTACGACATGTCGGCCAAACTTTACAAAGACAAGGATGCCGGCCCCGCCCCCGCGGGCGAAGCGCCGGGCGCGCCGCAGGAAGACAAAACCGTCGACGCCGAATACGAAGTCAAAGAAGACAAATAAGCAATGGCGCGCGACTACTACGAAACGCTCGGCGTCGCCAGAGGGGCCTCGCAGGACGAGATCAAGCGCGCTTACCGCAACCTCGCCCGCAAGTACCACCCCGACGTCAATAAAGAGAGCGGCGCCACCGAGAAGTTCAAGGCGATCAACGAGGCGTACCAGGTCCTCTCCGATCCCAATAAGCGGTCACAGTACGATTATTACGGCCAGGCCGGGCCCCAGGGCGGCGGTTTCGGCGGCTTCGACTTCGGCGAAGGCTTCCGCGGCTTTGAAGGCTTCGGCGAGTTCGGCGACCTTTTTGACGCCTTTTTCGGCGGCCAGCGCGGCGGCCGGCGCGCCGGCCCGGCGCGCGGCGACGACCTGCGCTACGACCTGCGCGTCTCGCTCGAAGAAGTGGCCAGGGGAGCGGAAAAAGAGCTGACCGTCGCCCACTTTACCGCCTGCGCGGCCTGCAAAGGGAGCGGCGCCAAGCCGGGGACGCAGCCGGCCAAATGCGCGGCCTGCGGCGGCCAGGGCCAGGTCAGGCAGAACCAGCGGACGATCTTCGGCAGCATCACTCAAGTCGTCGCCTGCCCCGCCTGTCACGGCGCCGGAACAACCATCCAGAACCCCTGCCCCGCCTGCCACGGTTCGGGCCGCGAAAAGAAAAAGCACAGGGTCAAAATAAAAGTCCCCGCCGGGATCGAGAGCGGCCATCGCCTGCGCGTGCCGGGCGCCGGCAACGCCGGCAGCCAGGGCGGGCCGCCGGGCGATCTTTATGTTTTCATTTCCGTCGAGCCGCACCCGCTCTTCAACCGCGACGGGGCCAGTCTCTATTACCGGACGAGCGTCTCGTTCCTGCAGGCGATCCTGGGCGGCGAAATTAAAGTCCCGACGCTTGAAGGCGAAGCTGTACTGAAGGTCCCGCCGGGCACCCAGCCCAACACCAATTTTAAATTAAAGGAGAAAGGGCTGCCGCATCTCGGCCGGCGCGACAAGGGCGATCTCTACGTCCTCGTCGAAGTCAGGATCCCGGACAGGCTGACCAGAGAGCAGGAAGAATTGCTCCGCAAATTCCCCCATGCATAGGTTCTTCGTCCCCCCGGAACAATTCCCTTCGGTGATCGGCGCGGATGCCCGCCAGATCAAAGACGTCCTCCGGATGAAGCCGGGCGACCGGCTCGAGTTACTCACCGGCGACGGACAGGTCCACGAAGCAAAGATCGCCGCTCTCACCCGGGGACGCGTTGCTTGCGAGATCATTGCTTCGCGGGCCGCGGCCAGCGAGCCGAAAGTCAAGATCACGCTGGCCCAGGGTCTGCCTAAGGCAAGGAAGATGGACCTGATCATTGAGAAATGCGTGGAACTGGGCGTTAACGGAATCATCCCCATGCTGACCGAACGAAGCGTGGCCAAAGAAGCCAAACAGGAGCGCTGGCAAAAGATCGCCAAAGAAGCCGCCGAGCAGGCGAAACGGGCAATTGTTCCTCAAATTGAAAAAACCATGAAGTTCCAAGAGATCTTAAAGCTGAAAGATCAATTTGATCTGGCCCTGATCCCCTGGGAACTGGAACAGGACCGTTCGCTGAAAAAAATTTTCACGGATAACCGGATAACCGGATATTCGAATATTCTGATCGTCATCGGCCCCGAAGGCGGCTTTTCCGCCGCCGAGGTCAAGCTTGCCAAAGACGCGGGCTTCGTTCCCGTGAGCTTAGGCAGGAGGATCTTGAGGACCGAGACTGCCGGGTTAGCCGCGCTGGCCGCGATTATGTACGAGTTAGAATAAGGCGAAGGAGAAGAATTAAGGGGAAAGAAACGGGGACCAACCCGTTTTAAAGTATCCAAGTTCTCTTTAAAAGGATCAGGTCCCCGTTATCTTTATAGGGTCACCATCTGGCTGACCGACAAGGTCAAGCCTTTGGCAGACAGAGCCGGCGAGGAACCGTTGGCGCGGATAGCCGCCCAACCGAGTTCGATGCCAGTTTTGCCCAGTCCCAGGCCGAGGTCCGTCAGCATCCCGACGTAGACTTCCGCGCCGTAGGAACCGGCTTTCTGCCCCGACCCGTAGATGGTGTAGTTTAACCCACCACCGACATAGGTCGCCATACCACCGATCCATTCGGCCGGCAGCATCACCATAGCGTCTAAATTGATCGGGATCGCTTTGATGCGGGTCCCGTTGATATCAACGCCGTAGTGACCGCCCAGACCGACTTTCCACTTGACAGAGTTGGCTGTGAGACCAACCATGCTGCCGAGGCCGAACATGTCGTCGAGGACGACTTCAGCTTTGGCACCCAAACCGCCGTTGATCTTGCCCTTTCCGGTCATTAAATATGTGCCGGTCCAGGCAGTTTCCAGGCCCCAGCCGAACAACGCACCGGTGGGAGCCGCTTTCACGGCAACCGGAGCGGGTGGCGGAACTGGAGCAACGGGCGGTGGCGGTGGCGCTGGCGCTACGGTAGCCGGAGCTGCCATCTGCGCTTTCAGCTTGTTCCAGCGGGCCAAGGTCCCTTGCTTTTCCTTCTGCAATTTGACCATCTTGACTTTATCGCCCGCCGTCCGGTACTTGATGATCTTAGCATCAACCACCTTCAGGTAAGCGCGTACCGCATCCCGTTCCTCTTCGAGGGTCCGGGCGAAAACGATACTCCCCGCCAGAGTAGCCACAAACGCCGCGATCGTAATAACCACTAACGCTTTCTTCATGTTTTTCACCTCCTTCTGGGCTGATTATAACAAACAACCTATTCTTGTCAAGCGGTTATATAAAAATCAACGAGGGACTCCCCCTTAGAACCACAACGGCTCCCGGAAGCCGACCGCCACGGTCAGGCCCTTGCTGGACGGCGAAAAACCGGTGCGGAGCAGCGCGTAACCGATCTCGCCGAACACAATGCCGCCGAAGCCGTCGCTCTGGATGCCGTAGAACAACTCGCCCCCCACCGTCCCTTGCGTCCGCCCGGAAGTCAGCGCGACATAATTGAGGCCGCCCCCAAGATAGTTCTCCACCCCGCTGAACCAGCCGGGAGGGAAATTGAGGATCAGGTCAAGGTTGACCGGCACGTAGCGCCGGTCGGCGGAATTGGTCTGCACGTAGCCGGCCGAGAGGCGCAGCGCCGTCGTGGCCGGGCCGAACGAGCGCTTGAGCGGCAGCCGGCCCTCGGCAAAAAAACCGCCCGCCCCCGCGAACACGCCGCCCAGGCAGCCGACCTCGGGCTGAATGCCGATCAGCCGGCGCCGTTCCGGCTTGCGCACTTCGGCCGAAACCATTTCTTCCGGGAACGACTCGACCGTGGCGATCGCTTCCACCGTTGAGGGCGGGAAGACCCGCTTCGGCGCGGGCCGCGGCGGCGCTTTGGGATAAAGTATTTCTTTGAGCTGCGCGATCTTCGCCTTCTCCCACTTGATCCTCACCTGGATCTCGTCCTTCTGTTTTTTCGACCGTATGAACTTCAATTTTTTAGTCAAGCGGGCAACGTCTTTCTGCAGCTTGACTATCTCCGCTTTATATTTTCTGACCTCCGGCAGCGTCAGGCCCCCGTACGCCGCCGGCTTGGCCGCGGCGGCCTTCTTTTCGAGCGGCACGGTCTTCCGGACGGGCGGTTTGGCCGCGGCGGCCGGCGCTCCGGAATTAATGATCTTTTGCAGCCCGGCGGCCTTGAACTGGGCGACTTTGATCTTGGCAACGATATCGGCCCGCTGCGCGCTGACCACCGTCGTCCGCAAGATGCCGCTCAGCCGGGTGATCTCGTTTTGCACCGCCACCAGGTCGGCTTTGGCTTTTTTTATCTGCTGCGGCGTGTACTCCTGCGCCGCAGCCAGGCCGGCCAGCAGCGCCGCGGCGCACAAAGCAAGCGCTATTTTCTTAAACATATTTAACGACCGCTTTCAGCTCTTTGCGTTGCTTGGGCGGGACCGCCGGGTCGCTCGGGTAGCCGAGGGTCAGGAAAGCGATCACCTCTTCGCCGGCGGGGAGCGCCAGCAGCCGCCTGACCTTTTCCTGGTCGAACCAGCCGATCCAGCACGAGCCGAGCCCCAGCTCGCAGGCGGCCAGCGCCATGTGCTCCAGGGCGATGCCGAGGTCGAGGTAATACCACTTTTTATTGACGACAAACGAGGCGATGCGGGTCAGGAAGCTGAGCGGCCCGGCGGTGGCCACGACCACGACCGGCGCCTGGGCGATGAACGAGTTGGCGATCAGCTGGGAGCCGAGCGGCATCTTGCCGGCCAGCGCGTCGATCTTGTCCTTGTCGCGCACGACGTAAAAATGCCAGGGCTGGGAATTGGAAGCGGAAGGGGCCAGGCGGGCCGCCTCAAGGATGGCGAGGAGTTTTTCCTCCTCGATCGGCCGCTCGAGGTAGCTGCGGACGCTGTGCCGGCGCCTAATGATTTCCAGGATTTTGGATTCGACCATCGGGAGTATTTTAACACCTTAAATGTTTTTTTCAATGCTGATTTGTCGGAGGAGCGGCCGGGGAGCGGCTGGCCGGCGGTTACGGCCGTTTTTTCTCTTTTTCCTCTTCTTTGATGCGGGTGATCATGCGCTCGCGCTTTTCCGCCATTTTGTCAAGTTTATAAATAAAGAACAGGACTTCCGCCACCAGCGTGTAGAGCTCGGGCGGGATCTCGGAATCAAGCTCCAGCTTGGCCAGCAGCTTGGAGAGTTCCGGGTCTTCGTAGAGCGGGATCTTGTTGTCCTCGGCGATGCGCAAGATCTCGTCGGCCACCGGCCCGCGCCCCGAAGCCAGCACGAGCGGCGCCTTGTCGCGGTCAATGTCATAACGCAGCGCCACCGCCGTCTTGCGCTCGCCCGGCGCCGGCTTATCCTTGATTCCGTCGAGCTCTTCGCCGGGCCCTTTGATCTTTTCTTCTGCCATAATTATGCCTCTAAATCGATCCGTCTAAGCAGGTCTTCCAGGCGCGGGAGCATTGGGATCAGGTAAGGCTTGATATTGGCCATCGCCGGGTCGACCTTGACCTGGTAGCCGGTGATGAGAAAGTTCTTGTCAGCCAGTTTTTGCTGGAAAGCGCCGAAATCCTTGGCGATCAGCGAGCGCCCCTCTTCGCCGTAGTCTTTTTCGTCAAAAACAAAGATGACGTAGACCTTGTTGTCCTTGACGAGCATTGAGACGACCATTTTCCCCAGGTTCTCCGTTTCCATCGACATGACCACCTGCGTGTTGCGCGGGTTGATCAGCGCCTCTTTCCCCTCGCCTTCGCGCTTGATGACGATCTCAAAATCCTTGGGCGGGTTGGTCATGGCGTTGGGGATCTGCTGGTAGTGGTAATTGACCTCCGAGCGTCCGCTCTGCGACAGGATCGCCTGCGCGACCATGTTCTGCATCAGGCCGTCGAGTTTCCCCTGCGCCTCGATCAGCGCCTGCGACAGCGCCTGGGCCGGCGCGCTGTCCGACGAGGGCGCTTTGTTATGAACGCCCTGCAGCAGCGCTTTGAGCGCCCGCAGGTCGCTCACCGCGGCGCCGCGGTTGAACGCTTTCCCCTTGCTGGCAAACTGGGAAGTCAGTTCTTCGAGGGTCGAATCGAAAGCGGCCAGCATCGAGGTCATCTGGGCGATCAGGGAGGGATCAAGCAAGCCTTTCCCCATTCCCAGCGCCGAGGCCAGGTTCCCCAGACCCTGCTGCAGCGCCATCATCTGGGCGGCCTGCGCCGGGTTTTCGGAAAAGAACTGGCCCAGCACCTTGACCGCTTCGGGCGAATTGATCCCTTTCATTAATAGTAGCACCGAGGCTTCCTGCATGGCCGAGGACTTGTCGGTCCCCTGCAGCATTGTCAGCAGCTGAACCAGGTTGCCGCGCGAGACCTCCAGCCCGTTGCGCAGCATGAGCGAAGCTAATTTGGTGTTGAGCTCGTTGGGCTCGACCTGAAGCGCAAGAAGATGGGAACGGATATCCTCGACGGTGAGCGGCCGGGCGACTTGCTGGGCCGGTTTTGGAGCGGCGACCGGCGCGCTTGGCTGCGCGGGCGTGGCCGGCGCGCTGACCTCACTCGGTTTGGCCGGTGATTGCGTCGGAACACCGCGCACCCCGCCGGCCGTCTGCGCTTCCGAGGAGCTGCTGACCGGCGTGCTGCTCGCCTTGCCGGTCGGCCAGATAATCGGCTTACCTGGATGAACGCCCCCGCCTTCGGTGGTAAATTCTCCCATATATTAATTTTATCGTGCTAAAAAGGGAAAAACTTGCGGTTATTTTTTTTCAGGCTTGGCGGCAGCAGCTTCCGGTTTGCCGGCTGCAGCAGCCGCAGGTTTACCCGGTGCCGCTCCCGGGGCAGCTTTTTCTTTAACTTTTTCTTCGGCGACCGCTGTCTCCTCAGCCTTGACTTCCGAAGGCACTTCACCCGGCGTCGGCACAGGCGCGGCCACCTCTTCTTCCTTGGTCGGCGGCGAACAGGTGGCGATCATTTCGGTCAAACCGGACAGGACTTTAACCTTGGCGATCTTCGGCAGGTCGCTGACGTGGAAAGAATCGTTGATCTTGAGCGGCGAAACGTCGAGCTGGAACTTTTCCGGAATGTTGCCCGGCAAGCATTCAACCTCGACCTCGCGCAAGCCGTGGACCAGCACGCCGCCGCTCTCTTTGACGCCGACCGGCAGGCCGGTCAGCTCGACCGGAACCCTGGTCTTGATCGCTTCATCCATCAGGATATGGAGGAAATCGATGTGCAGGATCTCGTCGGTCAGGTTGTTCCGCTGCACTTCATGGGTCAAGACCTGTATCTCTTTGGCCTTGCCCTCCAGTTTGAGCGAAACGATCGCGTTCCGCCCCAGGTCGGAGCTCAAGATCTTCTTGACAAAAAGCTTGCGGTCGACCGCCACGGAGAGCGGTTTCATCTTTTTGCCGTAGACCACGGCGGGAATTAAGCCGAGTTTCCTCACCCGGCCGAGCTTTTTGCCAAATTCTTCCCTGGTCTTAGCTTCTAATTCGATCTTTTCCATGACGCTATTATTTTAGCAAATTTGTCACTGGCTGTCAAAAGCTTCTTGCGTCCCCGCCGCGCCGCCCCCGCCGGCCGCGGCCAGCCGGTGGTCGCGGTACCAGGTCAAAATGTCCCGGGCGACGTAGGCCGAGGTCTTGTCGCCGTGCTCGCCGTGGGCGACAAAAACGGCGATCACGATCCGCGGGTCGTCAGCCGGGGCAAAACAGAGGAACCAGGCGTGCGGCAGGCCGGGATTCTCGGCGGTGCCGGTCTTGCCGGCCGCCGGCAGGCCTTCGATCCGCGCGGCAATGCCGGTCCCCCGCATCACCGCTTCCCGCAAAGCGTGGCCGATGACCGAGAGGATATTTTCGCCGACCGGCGCCGCGGCCGCCGTCGCCTCCTTGCCCCGATAAAGGACCTCGCCGGCGCGGTCCTTGATCTCCGCCACGACATAGGGTTTCATCCGGCGGCCGACGGCCAGCGTGCCGTAGACGCACGCCATCTGGAGCGGCGTGACCTGAACAAACCCCTGCCCGATCCCGTAATTGATCGAATCGCCGTCATACCACGGCTCGCCATAGACCCTTTTTTTCCAGTCGCCTGTCGGCACCAGCCCTTTCTTTTCCTGCGGCAGGTCGATGCCGGTCTTCTCGCCCAGCCCGTATTTGACGGCATAAGGCGCCAGCCGGTCCGGGCCGAGCCGCTTGCCCAGTTCATAAAAAACGACGTCGCACGACTGGGTCAGCCCCTCGGCCATCGCCAGCCGGCCGTGGCCGCCCGTTTTCCAGCAGGCGGCATAGCGGTTGTTGACGCGGTAATAACCGGGGCAGTTAAAGATCTCGTCGGGCTTGGTCACCCCTTCGCTCAGCGCCGCGCTCATCGTCACGACTTTGAAGATCGAACCGGGGGGATAGACCGCCAGCGCCCGGTTCATGAAAGGATGGCTCTTCTGGGTCAGCGCCCACCACTTGGACTTGTCGAGCGGGTCGATAAACAGATTGGGATCGTAATTGGGCCGGCTGACCATCGCCAGAAGCTCGCCGGTCCTGGGGTCAAGGATCACCACCGCTCCCTCCTTGCCCGCGAGCGCCTGCTCGGCCGCCCGCTGAAGGTCGAGGTCGAGCGTCAACTTGACGTCGGCGCCCGGGAGCGGTTCGCGCGATTCAAGCAGGCGGGTCGGCGTGCCGAAGGCGTCGACTTCGATCTTTTTGCCGCCGTCAACGCCCCGGATCAGCCGGTCGTAAAGTTTTTCCACGCCGTCCTTGCCGACGCTGTCGCCCAGACGGTAACCCTCGGCTTTCAGCCGCTGCAGTTCGTCCGACTCGATCTCGCCAACATAGCCGAGGAGATGCGAAGCAACGCTGCCGTAGGGATAATAGCGGACCGGCTGAACACTGACCACCACCCCTTCCAGCCCGTCCCGCTGCTCCTCGATCCGGGCGGCGACCGCCGGCGGAATATTGTTCTTAACGATGATCGGCCGGCCGGGGGAAACTTTGACCTCGATCGGCTCGCCCAGCAACCCGCCCAGCCGCGCCAGGACCCCGTCCCGCTTGGCGGTGTCGGACGACGAGAGCAATTCGGGCAGGACCTGGACCGAAAAGACCGGCCGGTTGGCGACCAGCACCTGGCCGTTGCGGTCGTAAATAATGCCGCGCGGCGCCGGCGCGACCACCGTCTTGGCGGCGTTGTCACCGGCCAGCTTCCGGTATTTGCGCCCTTCAATTAACTGCAGCTGCGCCAGCCGCAGCAGCAGGATAAAAAATGCCAGCCCGGCAACCAGCGCCAGGACATTGTTTTTTCTATCCGGCATCGTTTAACGCCTTGACCAGCGGGAAGAGGAGCGGCAGCAGGAGCAGATTATAAAGCGTCGCCAGCGCCACCCGGCCGGCCAGATAGAACGGGCTGAACTGCCGCTCGAAAAAAAAGTAAACGACCAGGGCCTCGATTATCAGGTGCAGCGGCGTAAAAAGCGCGATCAGCCAGGCCGAAAGCGACAGTTCATCGCCGGCAAAACCTTCCTTGATGGCGCTGCCGGCGTTGACGATCACCACTTTGAGCAGCAAATTGAGATAAGGCCCGGCCGAGAGCAGATCCTGGAATAAACCGCAGCCGGCGGCCAGGAGGTTCGCCGGCAGCGGTTCGGCCGTGACCGCGCAGCCGACGACAAAGATCAGGACCAGGTCGGGCGCCACGCCGAAAAGATTGAGCCGGGGAAAAACCACGGTCTGCAGGACGAAGAGCGCCAGCAGGTAAAGGCCGAATTTGAGGGAACGCATTTTACTCGACCACAAAGACGGTTTCCAGGCGCGAGAGATCGGCCGCCGGCTTGAGTTCGATCTCGTAGAACAGGTCGGATTCCTTTTTCTCCGCTTTGGCGACGGTGCCGACCGGTATCCCGGCCGGGAAAAGGCCGGACGCGGTCGAGGTCACGACCGCGTCGCCGGTCGCCACGTCGGACGTCACCCCGACATATTTCATTCTCAGTTTGTTGGGACTGTAGCCTTCGGCCACCCCGCCGGCGCGGCTGCGCTGGTCGGTGGCGGCGACCGAGCTCTGCGGGTCGGTCAGCAGCAGCACCTTCGCGCTGAAGGCTGAGACTTCGATCACTTTGCCGACCAGGCCATCTTTCACGACTACCGGCCGGTTAACCCGCACCCGCGCGGCTGCGCCCCGGCCGATCACAATAATAGAGTTCCAGGTGCCGGCGGCCCGGCCGATCACCTGCGCCGGCAAAAGCGCCAGCCGGTAACGGTTGCCGCCCCGGAAACCGAGCGCTTCCCTCAAACGGTCGTTCTCCGAACTTAACTCGTCGAACCGCGCCAGTTTCGGCTCCACTTCGGCCAGCCTGGCCTTCAGCTCGCTGTTCGCCCGGCCCAGGTTCCTGATGTTCACGATGTTGACCGGCAGCGTTACCGCCCCGCGCCAGAAAACGGCGGCCGCGAACTGGAAAGGGTACAGGGCGGCGGTCGCCGCGCCGCGCAGCAGCGAAAGACGGACCGGGACGACAAACGAGGCGAGCAGTGCCAGACCGATAATGACGACGGGTAAAGTGTATGACCTTTTTTTTCTAAAAGAAGGATGCTTCGTCACAGATTGCTTTTCGGCATGATCAGCACTTTCTTCAAAGTGTCTATCTCTTCCAGAATCTTGCCCGTGCCGTAAGCCACGCAGGAGATCGGGTCGTCCACGACGTAGACCGACATATCGGTCTCCTGGGCAATGTACTTATCGAGGCCGCGCAGCAGCGAGCCGCCGCCGGCCATGACGATGCCGCGGTCCATGATGTCGGCCGCCAGCTCGGGCGGGGTCTTTTCCAGCGTCATGCGCACGGCGTCGACCACGGTGGCGACCGGTTCGGCCAGCGCGTCGCGCACCTCGGACGAGGTCAGCGTCAGCGTCTTGGGCAGGCCGGTGACCAGGTCGCGGCCCCGCACCTCGATCGTTTTCTCTTCCGGCAGCGGATAAGCGGAACCGATGTCGATCTTGATCTGCTCGGCCGTCCGCTCGCCGATCAGCAAATTGTAGTTCTTGCGGCAGTGCGCGACGATCGCCTCGTCCATTTCGTCGCCGGCGACCCTGATCGATTTGGAGACGACGATGCCGCCGAGCGCCAGCACCGCCACTTCGGTGGTGCCGCCGCCGATATCGACGATCATGCTCCCCTGCGCGTCGGAGACCGGCAGGTTGGCGCCGATCGCCGCCGCCATCGGCTCCTCGACCAGGTAGGCCTCGCGCGCGCCGGCGTGCATGGCGGCGTCGAGCACCGCGCGTTTCTCCACGCCGGTGATGCCCGAAGGAACGCCGATGACGATGCGCGGCCGGACAAAGGCCGAACGGTTATGGCTCTTGGTGATGAAATGGCGCAGCATCATTTCGGTGATCTCGAAATCGGCGATCACGCCGTCGCGCATCGGCCGGACGGCGACGATGTTGGCCGGCGTGCGGCCGAGCATCCCTTTGGCCTCGTTGCCGAAGGCCAGGGCGCGGTTATTATCTTTGTTGATCGCCACGACCGACGGTTCGCAGAGGATAATCCCTTCGCCCCGGGCGAAAACCAGCGTCGTCGCCGTGCCCAGATCGATCCCTAAATCGCGGGAGAATTTGCCGAAGACGTAATCATAAACTGACATTCGACTGCCCTCCTAACTATTCGTAAATGACCTCGGACTGATAGCCCTTTTGTATCAAGCTCGAACCCATCGCCGCCGCCGCCCCCCGCGTCCGGTAGGCACCGGCCTGCACCCGCCAGCGGCCGCCGACTTTCCTGATGAAGACGGCCACGCCGTCCGCCGTCAGTTTGTCGGCCAGCGCCTGGGCCTCCGCCCTGCTGACAAAGAGGCCGGCCTGGACCTTATAGTAATGCTGGCCGTAAGCGCGCTGGCCGGGCTGGGCCGCCAGCCGTTTTTTCGCTTTCTTTTTTTTCGACCGGGCGGCCTTGCTGCTTGGCTTATCGGTCCGCTCGCCCTCCGCTTCGGCCGACATCATCGCCTGCAGTTTTTGCAGCGACTTGATCGCGGGCGGCGGTTCGGGGATCGTCACGGAAATCCGTTCCGGCAACTTCCTCGTCGGCAGCAGGATCTTTTTGCCCAGCTGGAAGCTGACCCAGAAACTGGCGACCACCACGCCGACCAGCAAGCAGAAGATCAGAACGTTTTTCGAGAAAGCGATCAGGCGACTTTCCCGGCGCGCCCCGACCTGCCGGCCTAAATCACTCTCTGGGAGATCCCCGGGGGGGAGTTTGCTCGGATAGTCGTCAATCATCAGGCCAATTCTACTATGGGGCGGGAGCGCCGTCAAGGCATTTAAGCGCGTCGGCCAGCAGGTACAAAGAGCCGGTGATCACGCGGTCCCGGCCGGCCGAAAGTTCGAGGGCCGTTGAAAGGCGGACCGCCTTTTTCCCGTCCACGGCCCCCGAGGCGGCTTTGTTGGTCGAGCGGGTTATGATTATTTCTTCCGCGATCTTGCCGAACTGCGCGAGCATCGGCGGCGCGTCCTTGTCTTTTTGCACGCCGAAGACAAAAACAAATTTCCTGCCGGGGTATCTTTGCTCAAGAGTTTCCACCAGGACTTTGGCGCCCGCCGGATTATGCGCGCCGTCGAGAATTGTCAAAGGGCGTTTGTTCACGACCTGAAAGCGACCGGGCCATTTAACTTTTTTCAATCCCGACAGGACCGAAGCTTTGCCCGCTTGAATGCCCGCCAGCCGCACCGCCGCCACGGCGCAGGCCGCGTTGAGCTTCTGGTGTTCTCCCGGCAAGCTGGTCTTGAACCCCTCACCCAGGCTGCCCACCTGGACCAGCAGGCTGTGATTTTTTTCGGCCTGGTATTTCATCACCCGCAAAGCTTCGGGCTTGGTCTCGGCGGTGACGACCGGCACGCCCGGTTTGATGATCGCCGACTTTTCCGCCGCGATCTTGGCCAGTGTCTTCCCCAAAACCGCCGTGTGCTCAAGATCGACATTGGTAATGACCGAAACCAGCGGCGTGATCACGTTGGTCGCGTCGAGGCGCCCGCCCATTCCCACTTCCACGACAGCGTAGTCAACTTTCTCCTTGGCAAAATACCAGAACGCCAACGCCGTCAAAACTTCAAACACCGTCGGCTTTTCTTTCCCTGCCAATCCCTTCTCCTCCCTGACAATCCTTGCCACTCCTTGCGAGAAATCATCATCCGAGATGTCCCGGCCGTTGATCTTGATCCGTTCGTTAAAAGACAAGAGGTGCGGTGAAGTATAAAGGCCGACTTTATAGCCAGCCTCTTTGAGGATCGACGCGATCATGGCGCAGGTCGAGCCCTTGCCGTTGGTGCCGGCCACGTGCAGGGTTTTTATTTTTCGCTGGGGGCCGCCAAGCCCGTCAAGCAGCCGTGCCACCCTTTCGAGGCCAAGGTTGATGCCGAATTTCTCGAGCGATCTCAAATATTTGATGGCCGCGGGATAGTTCATGGGACGGCTACACCAGCAGTCTGTACAAAAAGTCAATGACCGCGAACAGTATCGGCTGGCCGAAGAAAATGATCGCAATGAGCAGCATAAAGCCGTATTGCTCCAGCTGCTGCATGATCTCATAGCGGTGCGGCGGCAGGAAGAATTCCAGCACGTGCGACCCGTCCAGCGGAGGGATCGGGATCAGGTTAAAAACGCCGAGCGCCAAATTGATGAAGATCGTATAGCTCATGACCGCGGCCGGCAGGCCGGCGTAATCAAGCGGCAGTGTCCGGTAAAAAACGGCGACGATCCAGGCAAAGAGGAAATTAGAGACCGGGCCGGCGATGCTGACCAGGAGCGCCCCGCTGCGCGGGTCCCGGAAATTGTAAGGATTGATCGGCACCGGCTTGGCCCAGCCGAAGCGGACGATGATCAGCATTAATAACCCAATCGGGTCGATGTGGGGGATCGGATTTAAGGTTAACCGTCCCGCCAGCCTTGGCGTCGGGTCCCCTAACCTGTCGGCGACCAGCGCGTGCGAAAACTCGTGCACCGTGATAACCACCAGCAGGATCGGCAAAGTTAAAACAAAGAACGAAAGGTCAAACATTTCCCCCTCCTAAGCCCGCGGATGCGCCTTCGCGTACATTTTCTTCAGCCGCTCCCGCGAGACCGACGTGTAGATCTGCGTCGTGGCGATGTCGGCGTGGCCGAGCATCTCCTGGACCGAGCGCAGATCGGCCCCTTTTTCCAGCAGGTGCGTGGCGAACGAGTGGCGCAGCGTGTGCGGCGAGGTCTTGGCCTTCAGCCCCGCCTTTTTGACGTAGCGCTTGATCGTCTGCCAGAGCCCCTCGCGCGTCAGCCGCGCGCCGTTCTTATCGAGGAATAACGCCTCCCTGTCCTTCTGCGGCAAGCGCGGCCGCCCTTGCTCCAAATAATTTTTGAGCGCCGCGAGCGCCGCTTTGCCGACCGGCACGACCCGCTCTTTCGCGCCTTTGCCGAAACAGCGTATGAAGGAAACGTCAAAATTGATATCGGAGAGGTTCAAGCCGATCGCTTCGGAGGCGCGCAGGCCGGTCGCGTACAGCAGTTCGAGCAGCGCGGCGTCGCGCAGCGCCAGCGGGGTGCTCCCCCGCGCGGCGTTGAGCAGATGGACCGTTTCGTTCATATTAAGCGCCTTGGGCAGACGTTTGGCCTTCTTCGGCAGCCGGAAATCGGCCGTCGGATTCTCCGCCGCCTTCCCCTCGCCGGCCAGATACTTGTAAAATGATTTCAGGCAGGCGAGCTTGCGCTCGAGGGAAGCGACCGAATTCCCTTCGCTGTTCAAATAATCGAGATAGCTTTTGACCGTTTCGCGCCCGATCCGCTCCGCCGGTTTGCCGCCGGCGTATTTAAAGAATTGCGTGAGGTCTCGTTCGTAAGCGGCGGTGGTATTGGGCGAATAACCGCGCTCGATCCGTAAATAATCAATAAAGTCTTTTATCTCCGCCCGCATGGCAATCATCTCTTTAAATAAAGTTCGGCGGCCATGATCGCGATCATCGTCTTGTTGTCGTCGATCTCGCCGGCCGCCAGTCGCCGCCGGCATTCGTCAAGCGGCAGGCGGACGACTTCGATCAGCTCGTCCTCATCGGTCCGCGCCGGGCCGGCGGTCAGGCCGCGGGCGACAAAGAAGCTGATCACCTCGTTGGAATAGCCGGGCGAAGCGTAGCCGGCCCAGAGTTTTTCGACTGAACCGGCGCGATAGCCGGTCTCTTCCGCCAGTTCGCGCCGGGCCGCCGCCGCCCAGTCCTCACCCGGCCGCGGCACGCCGGCCGGCACTTCGAGCAAGGCCCGCCCGGCCGGCCGGCGGTACTGCCGGACCAGCACCAGTTCGTTGGCGCCGGTCAGGGCGATCACGGCGACCGCCCCGGGGTGCTCCACCACTTCGCGCGTCGTCTCGACGCCGTTCGGCAGGCGGACGGTGTCGCGCCTGACCTTGAGCAGACGCCCGGTAAAGAGCGTCCGCGAGCTTATCGTTTGTTCTTCGGGCTGGTCCACGCCGCCACTCCCAGAATGACCGCCAGGATGTTTTCCGTCCCTTTGATCAGGTCGGCGGTCCGGATATTTTCCCGGAGGGTGTGCACCCGGTCAGCCCCCACTCCCAGGATGATCGAGGGGATGCCCCGCTCGTTGAAGATATTGGCGTCCGAGCCGCCGCCGGTCCGCCGCACGACCGGCTGGAGACCGGCGCGCCGCAAAGTCGCCGTGACAAAAGCCAGGAATTTATCCGTCTCTTTTACGGTGAACGATCTGTACGCCCGTTCGACCTTCAATTTCAGGCGGGCGCGGTGCCGGCGGCAGGCCTTGAACAGCGTCCGTTCCATGTGCTCGACCTGACGTTCAAGCTTGGCGGCGTTGTGGCTGCGCGCCTCACCCCGCAGTTCAACCTCGGCCGGCACGACATTGGTCGCCACTCCACCTTTGATCAGCCCGAGGTTGGCGGTCGTTTCGCGGTCGATCCGGCCGAGCTTCATCCGGGCGATCGCCTCGCCGGCGACCTTGATCGCATTGATCCCCTCCTCCGGGCGGAGGCCGGCGTGGGCCGCGCGTCCGACGATCGTCGCGGTCAAATTGTACTGGGTCGGCGCCCGGTTAACCACTGTCCCGATCTCCCCGCCGTCGATCGCCAGGCCGAAATCGGCTTTCAGGTATTTGCCGGGCAGGGCCTTGGCGCCGTTAAGGCCGATCTCTTCGGCGACGGTAAAGATGACCCGGAGCGGCGGGTGCGGCAATTCCCGCTCTTTGATCGTCCGGAGGATCTCCAAAAGAGCGGCCACTCCGGCTTTATTGTCGGCGCCCAGGATCGTTTTGCCGTCGGAACGGATGACCCCGTCCTTTTCGACCGGTTTGATCCCCCGGCCCGGCGAAACGGTGTCGGTGTGCGCGTTCAAAAGCAGACGCGGCCGGCTCGCGCCCCGTCCCGGCACGGTCACGATCAGGCTCCCCGCCTCGCCCCCCCTCACCCGGCCGGCCTCGACGGCGCGCAGGCCGAGGGCGCGCAGCTGCTGCCGCAGGGACCGGTTGATCTTCCCCTCCCGCAGCGAAAGGCTGTCGATCCGCACCAGTTGTTTGAAGGTCTTGATCAGGCGCCGCTGGTTTATCATTTTACGAAATGCTCGTAGCCTCCGGTTTTCAACTCTCTGATTCTACCACGCCGGTCGAACAGCTTGAGCCCGAACTGCGGCGCCACGATCTCGCCGACCACCCTGAACTTCAGGCCGCCGCGATGAAGTTTTTCGATCTTGTTTTTTCCGGCCGTAAAGACCAGCTCATACTCTTCGCCGCCGCCCAGCGCCTGTTCGACCGTCGCCCCGGGCGCGACCGGGACCTCGATCTCCCAGAGCCGGGCGCCGGTCCGGCTCGCCCGGCAAAGCTCAATGACCGAGCGGGCCAGCCCGTCCGAGCTGTCGATCATCGCCGTCGCCAGGCCGGATCGGGCGATGGCCCGCGCTTCTTCCAGCCTGATCTCGAATTTCGAATTTCGAATTTCGAATTTTCGTGATGCCGGCCCGCCGAACCGTCCCGTGACGCAGATCAGGTCGCCGGGCCGCGCGGTCGAACGGAGAAGAATGTTCTTCTTTTCCACCCGGCCGAGCAAAGTGAGGGAAACAATGATCGCCCGGGGGGAAGCCGCGGTATCGCCGCCGATCACATCGATATTATATTTCCTGGCCAGCCGGTTGAGGCCGCGATAAAATTCGCCGACCGCCTTGACCGGCAGGTTCTTCGGCAAGCCGAGCGTCACCAGCGCGTGTTTGGGAAGCCCGCCCATCGCCGCGATGTCAGAGATATTCGCCGCCAGCGCCTTTCCCCCCAGGGCGAAAAAAGAAAGCCCCTTTCTCTTAAAGTGCACCCCTTCTATCAAAGCATCGGTTGTTATTAATTGGTATTGGCTTTTGTTCTTATTTTGAGGTTGGAGGTTGGAAGTTGGAAGTTGCAGTACAGCGGCATCGTCCCCTATCCCGACAACGGTCCCCCTGCGTTTAGATTCACGCCTGGCAATAAGTTCGATCAGCCCGAACTCGCCGAGCTGCGAGAGTTTCATGAAAGAATTATAACACGGGGCGGTGATTAAATATGTTGGGGGAAATAGTGCCTGATCTCTTCGGCCGGTTCCTGAGGCAAACGCTCATTCGGCTGCTCCGTCATCCGGGCAACGATCACGTCGCGGACCTGGCCGAATAAGAATTCAGGTTCGGTTAACAAGGCTTCCGATATCCAGAGCACTTCGTTCGTCCAATTACCATCGACATCAATAGGCGGCTTCTGCCCAAAAACAATTTCTCGTGTTTGCTTATTGTTTAGCCTTGTCTTCTGTGCCAGTGTGCTTATAGTCTCATTACGCTCACGCATCCGGGCAGAAAGACACCCGTAAAGTTCCGGAGAAACTTCTGCAAAAGAAGCACGCAGAACATTTTCGGAGAGCGGCAGATGAACGGCCCTTGTTTCCGGGCGGGTATGCGCATTAAAAGCTCCAAGATTTAATCTCACTCGTTGCATTTTCATTCCAAGATTCTATCTGCGACAACTCGAATAAATTTCACTGTTCATTTCGCAAGGCTTCGCCGTTCACTTTTATTTTTTTTCGATCGATATATCGCGCCTGCCCAACGATTTCTGGCGCCTGCCCTAAATGGGCTCGCTGGACCTCGGTCAATTGCCCCTCCGACCTTGAGGCCCCCAGAGAAGAGCGCAGCGCCCTGATCGTTCTGTTTTGAAAATCGGCATAATATTCTTCCGTTGCTTTTACGTCACCCGAACAGGCGACCGTTTTCAATTCGTCAAACAGGAAGCCTTCGACCTGCGCGATGGCCAGATGAAGTCCGAGCCTCCTATATAACCGGAAGACATCTTCCGCCCTGATCCGGCCGGCTCGAAATTCTCCCAGAATAGTTTGACGGATCTGGGTTTCCAGATATTCGGCTTCCGCGTAAGATTTCAGGAGGTCCGATACAATAAAATCAACGGCCCGGAGCCGGTTGATCCCCTGGCCACAAGCATCATACCGGCAAGGAAAGGCCGAAAACACGCCCATCCCCATTTCTTCAGCCTGAAAATCAAACAGCCCAAGGACCTGTGAAGAAAAACCTTGGCTAAAAACTGCCGCTTCCGGCGGGGGCTCCACATCCGGGCCGGCCTTGAGCGATTGCGCGATCCTGGGAGTAAAACCGACATCGTTCATTTTATGCATCAATTCAGCTACTACCTTGCTCCCTTCCTCGTGAACAATGCCATTGTAGCTGAGGCCCAGGGGACCGAACATCCAATGCCCAATTTCAGCTTTGATAAAAGAATCTATCGGCATGGTAACAGAGTTTCCGGCAGTGTCGTAGAGGTCGATCGCGCACAGAACTATTTTCTCATAGTCAGAATAATCACCTCTACCGGACAAACAGCCAAAATCAGTAATATCGCTGTTTAAGCTCCTTATCCCCACCCGCCGTTCAATCAATCTCATCTCCAGCCAAAGCGCTTTGCGATATTCATCTTTTAGCGGTTCGTCCAGTAGGTTGAGAAATCTCAAACTGGACGCCCACAGTTGAAATCCTTGATATTGATCCAACCCGGCCCGCCCCGCCCGGGCACAAAACTCAAATTCAAGCAAAGACATTTGGCCCTCGCCCCTGATCGATTTAACTTGCCTAAAAAGTTCCTCGCGCCCCCGCTGAAAATTAATTTCATTGATCGTCGCAGTTTTCCTGAATTCCTGATCGAAGAGCGTCCAGGCGGTTTCCGCAGAGATCGTCCCAACAGCAACCATCTGCTTTAGGCTATAGACCGTGAACGAAAGATATGCTTTTTGCCCTCCATTAAGATTTAATAACTGGTCTTCGGGGGGGAGTTGAGCAAGCTTCTTATCGATTTGGGGCGGAATTTCATGAAAAGTCAAAGCGTGGACAATATTGCGCCGGACTAAGCCTTCAATTTGAGGCAATTGCTTTCTACCAGGAGTTTGATCTCCCGGCAAACGGTAACAAGAGGGATATGGATTAAAATGTACCTTTAACGCTCTCACCCATATTTATCGACATTAAAAGGTTAAAATTTCAATGCCTCGGTGGAAACCTTCATCGCACAGAATTCGCCGCATCTGGGGTATGTTACCTTATGGATTTTTGCCTGATTTTCCGCAATCTTTAGCCCAGTTATTACGATATATATGTATGAGGAAATCGGTCAAGTCGTTACCGTCAAAACAGAGGGCCGTAATGTCATTTTTGCTTATCTTATGCCTATTTTTACTTGGCATGCTCGTTTGGCCAAGGACGATCCCCTTGGGCTACCGGATGGCGCACAGCGGCGTCATCGTGGCTACGGCTTACAATTCCCTGCCAAACCAGACCGATGACAGCCCCTGGATCACCGCCTCGGGGACACGCTGCCGCGAAGGGGTGATCGCTTCCAACCATTTCCCGATCGGCACCAAGCTGGCGATCGAAGGTTATAAAGGGCGGGTTTTTACCGTGGAAGACCGGATGAACAGCCGTTATCACAAACGGATCGATATCTGGTTCCGCGATTACGACGACGCCCGCCAGTTCGGCGTCCGCAAGGTCAAATACTACGTCCTGGCTTCGGTCTAAGCGCCTCGCTGGAAACTTTCATCGCGCAGAATTCGCCGCACATGGTGCAGGTGTCTCCGGTCGCGAGTCGCGGGTCACGAGTCCGCTTGTCATGGATTTGCTTGGCTTTAACGGGATCGATCGCCAGGCGGATCTGCTTGCCCCAGTTTAGCTCCTTGCGCGCCTTCGACATCCCCCTGTCCCATGCCAGCGCCCCGGGAAGCCCCTTGGCAATATCGGCGCAGTGGGCAGCGATCCGCGAGGCGATCACCCCGTCCTTGACGTCGGCCGGCTCCGGCAGGCCAAGGTGTTCGGCCGGAGTGACATAGCAGAGAAAATCGGCGCCGGAGGCCGCCGCCAGCGCCCCGCCGATCGCCGCCGTGATGTGATCGTAGCCGGGAGCAACGTCGGTCGGCAGCGGGCCGAGGACATAAAAGGGAGCGCTGTAACAATATTTTTTCTGCAGTTTCATCTGTTTGACGATCTGGGCAAAAGGAACATGCCCCGGCCCTTCAATGATGACCTGGACCCCGGCACGCCAGGCGCGCTTGGTCAGCTCGCCGAGAATTTTCAGCTCTTTGACCTGTGCCGCGTCGCCGGCGTCAACGATCGACCCCGGCCGCATTCCGTCGCCCAGGGAAAGCGTGACGTCGTACTGCGCGGCGATCTCGAGCAATCTGTTATAGCCCTCATAAAAAGGGTTTTCCTCATCATTATCAAGCATCCATTTCATCATCAGGGCGCCGCCGCGGGAGACAACGTCCATTAAACGCGGGTGTTTTTTCAGTTCAGCGACCGAAGCGCGGGTCACGCCGCAGTGGACCGTCATGAAATCGACACCTTCTTTGGCCTGTGCCTCGACCACGGAGAACAGGCCGGCCGCCGTCATTTTCTTTTCCACGACCGCCTGGTAGATCGGCACCGTGCCGACCGGCACGGGACAAGCCCGCATGATCGCCTTTCTTATCGCTTTTAGATCGCCGCCGGTCGAAAGGTCCATCAACGCATCGGCTCCCGCTCCCAGCGCCGCCCGCAGTTTTTTGAGCTCTTCCTTCGGGCCGGGGTAGTCAACCGAGGTGCCGATATTGGCGTTAACCTTGGTCCGTAATCCCCGCCCGATCCCGGTCGGACGGCAATTTTTATGGAGCGGATTGAACGGGATCGCGATCGTTCCTTTGGCAATCGCCTTGAGCAGTTCAAGGGGAGAAATATGCTCATCCTTGGCGACCGCCCTCATCTGCGGCGTAAGCACACCTTTTAACGCGGACTGGCGCTGCGTGGGCATTACTTCCGGAATTCCGTCGGTTCTTCGGGCCTGGCCTCGCGCGCCAGCTTGAGGGCGAGCGCGACCGCTTCTTTCGGGGTGTTGACGCGGTGGATTTCCCTGTCCATCTGCCCGTCGTGATGGATCAGCTGCCAGGTGTTGAGGCCGACGACCGGGATCTTGTAGCCGAGCGCGAAGGCGATCTCCGAGAGCGTGCCGTAAGAGCCGCCGACGGCAATGACCGCCTGGCCCGTTTTGACCACCAGCTTGTTGCGCGCGTAGCCGATCCCGGTGATGATCGGGTAATCGACATAAGGATTGGCGTCTTCCCTTTTGCTGCTCGGCAGGATGCCGATCGTCGTGCCGCCCGCGCTCTTCGCCCCCCTGGCCGCCGCTTCCATGACCCCCTTGAGCCCGCCGCAGACCAGCACGGCGCCCGCTCTCCCGACCTCCGCTCCGACCGCTTCGGCCAGTTTCGCGATCTCCGGCGAAGCGTGGCTCTCGCCGACCACCGCGATCATGATTTTTTTGTCCATGGTTAGATTATAACACAATTCTCATAGAGCCCTCACCCGCTGGCACAAACCGTCCCCCTCTCCCAAGGGGAGAGGGTATGGACATTGTATTTTACCTTCTCCCTTTGGGAGAAGGAGGCGGGTTAAAAGTCAGCGGATGAGGGCTGTAAGTGTATAATTATCCCATGGCCGAACCCCACGAACTCACTTTGCCAGAATTAGCGGCAACCGGGTTGTCGCCGGCGCAAGCCAAAGCGCTCTTCCGCTCCTTTCATCAAGGGCTGGAATTCCCCTCGCCTCTTACCGCGGTTAAAAACGAACGGGCTCCGGGCGTGATCAAAACCGATTTTCGGCTGCCCGACGGCCTGGCGATCGAAGCGGTCTTCATGGACTGGGGGAAAGAGAAAAAGTTCGTCTGCGTCTCTTCCCAGGCCGGCTGTCCGGTCGGCTGCCGGTTCTGCGCCACCGGGCGGATGGGGCTCAAACGCAACCTGACGGCCGGCGAGATCATTGCCCAGGTTTATCATTTTGCCAAGACCGAAAAGATCACCAATCTGGTCTTTATGGGGATGGGCGAACCGTTCCTGAATTATGACCGGGTGACGAAAGCGGTACGATTACTTAACAGCGAACTCGGGCAGAATATCGCGCTGCGCAAGATCGTTATTTCCACGGTCGGAATCGTCACCGGCCTCGAAAAGTTCGGCCGTGAGCTACGGGCGCTGAAGCTCGCCTGGTCGCTGGCCGCGCCGGAAGAAAAACTCCGCCGGAGCTTGATCCCCTATTCCGCCTTACCAACGATCGACGAAACCATTGCCGCAATTATAGGTTATCAAAAGAGGTCAAAACAAAGGATCACGATCGAATACGTCCTGCTTAAAGGCGTCAACGATTCGGCAAAAGAGCTGGAAAAGCTGTTCGAAATCTCTCGGAAAATCGACAGCCATATCAACCTGATCGAATATAATCCAACCGGGAAAGAATTTACGGCCGGAGATGTTGACGCGGCGCGGACCTATTTGAAGAAACTTAAAGCGAACGTGACGATCCGGAGAAGTTTAGGCAAAGAGATCAGCGCGGCTTGCGGGCAGTTACTCCCCAGCCATGTTGTATCCTAGCGGCTTGATCGCGCGCCGTCAGATCCGGGAATTTCACAACTAAGGTTTGCGCCGCCTGATATCCGACATCGTATCTATCCATCATCTTGTAGACTTCTGCCGTGTGAGCGCTGATTGGCGCAGAGCCTTCACCTGTTGGTTCGGGCCCGGTCGGCTTTTTCGGTTCTACCGGCCAACCAAACGACTGACTTAAAGCGGTCTCAAGTTCGGTTTTGGTCAAGTTACCAGCCCGGAAACGGCCCACGATTCCCGGGTGCGCAGTGACAAAAGAAGCATAATCCCAATTTCGTCCCGGATGGTCCCTGATCAAATTACGATAGACAAATGTCAGAAAACCATCATCGATCTCAACCCGTTTTTTCGGTGCTCGGATAACTGTTGGCCTGTTCGCCGGCAGTAGCGGCGGGGCGGTCGGTTCAGCCGGAGGATCGATGAACGGCTCATAACTGACCTGTTCTCCCAATGGAATGATCTTCTCGATCTCGACCTTGTTTATCCGGGTGACCACCGGATCATTCTTGCCGGTCGGTTCCAGGAGAATATAAGCCAGCCCCAAATCGCGCATTCCGTCGGTCCGGCGGGCGGCGATCGCCAAGGACAATCTGACCCTCTCGACCCGGCCGGTCGCCAGCGCCAGCACTAACGGCTCATCGTGGAAACTGTCCGAAAGCAAGGCCCTGATGCGCAAGCCGCATTCCGGCCGCTTAAAATATTTAGCGGGGAAAGCCGGGACGCCGTGCCGCTTGATATCGGTCTGCAGGAATTTCGGCACTTGCCCGCGCACTGAAACGGTCAGGATACGATGGAGATACATATAATATTTTCTCGCCCGTTCCGGCCGCAAATTTCACCCGTCATTGGCCGCCCGCCCAGGTTTATGCTAAAATATATCCATGCCGCAAACGATCTCACAAAAAATACTCGCCAAACACGCCGGCGCCAAAAGCGTCGAGCCGGGGCAATTAATTAATTGTAAGGTTGACCTTGTCCTCGGCAACGATATCACCGCGCCGCCCGCCATCAAAGAGTTCGAAAAGATCGGCGTCAGCAGGGTCTTTGACAAAAAGAAGATCTATCTGGTGCCCGACCATTTCACCCCGGCCAAAGACATCAAGTCGGCCGAGCAGGTGAAGGTGATGCGCAAGTTCGCGCACAAATACGGCATCGTCAACTTCTTTGAGATCGGCTGTATGGGCGTGGAACACGCCCTGCTCCCGGAAATGGGCGCGATCAAAGCCGGAGACCTCATCATCGGCGCCGACTCCCATACCTGCACTTACGGCGCGCTCGGCGCCTTCTCGACCGGCGTCGGCTCGACCGATATGGCCGCCGCCATGGCGACCGGCGAGGTCTGGTTCAAAGTGCCGGAACAGCTCAAATTCGTCTATCGTGGCAAACTGCCAAAATGGGTCGAGGCCAAGGACCTGATCCTTTACACCATCGGGCAGATCGGGGTCGACGGCGCCCGCTACATGTCGCTGGAATTCACCGGCCCGGTCATCAGCAAGCTCTCGGTCGAAGGCCGCCTGACGATGGCCAACATGGCGATCGAGGCCGGCGGCAAGAACGGGATCTTCGAACCGGACATCAAGGTTTTTCAGTATTTAAAAAGCCGGATAAAAAACCTTAATTCGTCATTCGTAATTCGTAATTCGGCATTGAGATCGGACCCCGACGCAGAGTATGCCAAGATCTACGATTGGGACGTTTCGGAGCTTGAGCCGCAGGTCGCCTACCCGCACCTGCCGAGCAATGTCCATCCGGTCAGCAAAAACCGCCACATCAAGCTCGACCAGTCGGTCATCGGCTCCTGCACCAACGGCCGGATCGAAGATATGCGTGTCGCGGCCAAGATATTGAAAGGGAAAAAAGTCCATCCCGACGTCCGTCTGATAATCCTGCCGGCCACCCAGCAGGTCGAACTGCGGATGATCAAAGAGGGGTTGATGGAAATATTCATCAAAGCGGGCGCGGCCGTCTCCACGCCGACCTGCGGGCCGTGCCTCGGCGGCCACATGGGGATTTTAGCCGAAGGCGAACGGTCAATTGCGACCACTAACCGTAATTTCGTCGGCCGGATGGGCCATCCGAAATCGGAGGTCTATCTCTCCAACGTAGCGGTGGCGGCGGCCAGCGCAGTCTTAGGCTTTATCGGCAGCCCGGAGGACTTAAAATGAGAGGCCACGCCTGGAAATTCGGCAATAACATCGATACCGACCTGATCATCCCGGCCCGGTATCTCAACACCTCCGACCCGGCCGAGCTGGCGCAGTACGCCATGATGGACGCCGACTCGGAATGGGTCGATAAAATGAGCAAGGGCGACTTTATCGTGGCCGGGGACAATTTCGGCTGCGGCTCGTCCCGCGAACACGCCCCCATCGCCCTCAAAGCGGCCGGTGTCTCGGCAATTATCGCCAAATCATTCGCCAGGATCTTCTACCGGAATTCGATCAATATCGGCCTGCCGATCCTCGAAGCGCCGCAGGCGGCGGAAGAGATCAAGGAAGGCGATGAGGTTGAGGTCGACTTAGCGGCAGGAGAGATAAAAGACCTGACCACCGGCAAAGCTTACCGGGCCCAGCCCTTTCCGGCGTTCATGCAGAAGATCATCGACGCGGGCGGGCTGATCAATTATCTAAAAAGAAATAATTAATTCCCCACATTTAAATGTGGGGAATCGTCACTTAGATATTTCCAGCGACCGTGTCCCCGACCTCGGTCGTCGACATCCCCATTTTGCCGGCGGACATCGACTTCATCTGCGTGCAGGCGTAGCGGATCCCTTTTTCGACGTCGGCCGCCGCTTTCTCCTCCCCGATATTCTCGAGGAGCATCTGCAGGGCGCCGATCGCCGCCAGCGGGTTGATGACGTTCTGGCCGGTGTACTTGGGGGCCGAGCCGCCGATCGGCTCGAACATGGAAACGCCCTGCGGATTGATGTTGCCGCCGGCCGCGATCCCCATCCCCCCCTGGATCATCGCCCCCAGGTCGGTGATGATGTCGCCGAACATGTTGTCGGTGACGATGACGTCGAACCACTCCGGGTTCTTGACGAACCACATGCAGGTCGCGTCAACGTGCGAATATTCCCGTTTGATCTCGGGATAATCCTTCCGGCCGATCTCGTGGAAAGCCCGTTCCCAGAGGTCCCAGGCGTAGGTCAGCACGTTCGTCTTGCCGACCAGCGTCAATTGCTTCCGTTTATTCCGCTTCCGGGTGTAGTCGAAAGCGTAGCGGAGGCAGCGCTCAACGCCCTTGCGGGTGTTGACGGAGACCTGGGTGGCGACCTCGTCCGGCGAACCTTTCTTCAGATAGCCGCCGGTGCCGACGTACAACCCCTCGGTATTCTCGCGGACGACGACAAAATCGATCTCGTCCGGCCCTTTGTCCTTGACCGGCGTCCAGACGTTCGGGTACAGGATGACCGGACGGAGGTTGATGTACTGGTCGAGCGCGAACCGCAGCTTGAGAAGCACGCCGTGCTCGATGATCCCCGGCTTGACGTCCGGGTCGCCGACCGCGCCGAGGTAAATGGCTTCAAATGTTTTTAACTCTTCGACGTCCTGGTCGGAGACCAGCTTGCCGGTCTTGAGGTAGCGCTGGCCGGTGAAGTCAAATTCCTTGAGCTCGTACTCAAAGTTATGCTTTTTGGCGATGGCTTTGAGGACTTTTAACCCCTCCGCCACGACCTCCGGGCCGGTCCCGTCCCCGCCGATTACCGCGATCCTGTGTTTCTTTGCCATGATCTTACCCTTTCTTTTTTAAAATTATATCAAAATCAGCGAAATTTCGCAAGAAACTTGACGATAATATGTAGGGAAAGGAATTACCATGTCAGCCAACGAAATCAGACCACCGGAAAAGATCAAGGTCGGACACCCGGCCGGTCGGGCGGGCAAACCGCATCCGCCCTTTCAGGGGCATGAACTTCGCTCGCCTCACCGCCTGCCCACCGCGGCGGAACGGACCAGAGCGGAACTGAAAATTGAATTTCTGGAAGAAAAAACCGCCGCCGGCAAAGCGCGGCGCGAGCGTAAACCGGCGGAGATGGTCTCCCGGCTGAATGCCTTCCGCGCCAAAAACGGTGCTCTCGTCAGTCGGGCCTATCACGAACTGCAGCGGAACGAACCCGGTCTGACCCCGGAAACTTTTTACCGCCGCACGGCCGATGGTCTTGCCGTCCTTGCCCAGTTATCCCTACAGCCGGCGGCTTTGACCGCGGCTCAATTGCTCGGCAGTTTGCAGCCGTCTGAAAAAAGCGGCCCGGTTCCCGCGCCCGAAGCGCTGGCGCAGGCTTACCGGCTCGGCGTAATAGCGGATCGCCTCAACCATCTCTACCCATCAGCCGAGCGGCTGCTGACTACTTACTTGTTAACCCGCCAGGAGAAAGACGAAGAACTTGGCGCGGTCATCGACCGGTTAGCCGCAACGGAAAACGTCGAGGCGTTCCTGGCGGCAGTGGAATTGGTCAGCCGCCTGCATGACAAGCAGCTGGAGCGGCTCGACGAAGCCGCGCGCAAAGAGAGCCTGGAGCGCGACGTTGCAACAAAGAAACTGGCCGAAAGGAAAAAGATCGAGCAGCGGGCGTTTTTGTGGCAGGCGGCCGAGCGGCTGGACGCTGACGGCTGGATCGCACTGGGGCGCGGCGTGCTGGCGGCCTCTGCCGGTCTTGAAACCGAGCTCGGGGCCGGCGCCGATTTTGTCGCTTGCGTGACCGACGGCCTGCTCGCCCTGTTCACCCCGGGGACGATCATCAACGACGCCTTATCGCTGGACGAGCCGGAACGTGCCGCTTTCTTCGCGGTCGCCTTCCGCTGGAACCGGCGTCTTCCCTGGCTGTCCGAGGCGGCCAATGAAAAGCTCAAGTTCGTGCTGGGGAATTTTCTCTCCTCTTTCACCAAGCCTTACGAATCAATAAATGAGTCGTTAAAGTTGCTGGAAAACGACCGGGCCAGAATACTGGTCGCCGACGGCGCCCGTATGCTGATCAATGACGGCAGAAAAGAACTGTTCAACGCCGCTTTTTCCCCTGAGACGCTGCTGGCCGCCGGCCGTTTCGGTTATTTTGTGAGAAACGCCGGCCGGGGAAGCGCTTGCCTGGCCGCCCTGATCCGCTATGGTTTTGAGCGGCATGCCCTCGACCAATATCTGCCGGACGAACTGGAAGACGCTAATAAACACCGGGTGGTCGACGAAGCAGTGAAAACCGCGGGGCCGGGGATCGTTCAGGCGCTGATCGCGGCTTACGGGCAGTTGGAGCCGCGGCTTGCTTCGGCGGAAAAAGAGCCGGCCATGTTTGCCGTTATCAACAGGATTGCCAGCCTCCCCCTTCGCCCGGAACTGATCACCGCCTTGCTGGCCGTAACCGGGCGCTACGCCGCGCGGCCGGAGCCCCGTCCAAAAAACAAGCACCCCGATATCATTCCCCTTGCCCGCACAGCAAGGAGAAACGAGACCTCCCCGTCAAATAAACTAATAAGTAATTTGCTGTGCGCGGTGATCGAAGACCAGGCCGCGGCCAATGCCATTCCCGGCTGGGGCAAGAATTTCCAGGCCGAACTGCAGCAGTTGGCCGCGGACAACCCTCTTAGCGGCGTGCTGATTGACGAACGGCTGATCAACCATCGCCGCACCCTGCTCTCTCTGGCCTTAAGCCAAGTTACGGTCAAAGGCTTGTCCGCCCAAGGCCGGTTGGCGGAAGCCCGGGCCGAACTTAACCGCCTGCTGGCCGAGGCCGCCCGGACCGGTTATAAACTTTCCTGCGCTCCTGCGCTCATCGGCTGCGTCTACGCCGGCCTGATGGAAAGAACTCCCGCCGAACAGCGGCCGGAGATCACCGCCCTGCTGGCGGAAAATCCGCACGGCCCGGCGGAAGAGATCTTGCTTCAGGGAGTTGTGTTGCGGCAGGTCGGCGCGGACCAGGGCAAGGCCAACCGGGTGCTTGCCGCGCTCAAGGCAGAAACGCCGCTCTGGCAAGAGCTGACCGCTGCGCTCAAGCGGCAAGTGCCGGAAGCCGCCGCTTTCTACGTCAGTCAATTGCTGCGCAACGCGGAAGTGATCGCCCGCGAAAAAGAAAACGCCTATCGTCCGCTCCGGCTGATGAGCTGGCCGTACGATCAGGCCATATTAAGCCAGGCGGTAAAAAGATTAAGCGCCGCGCCAGATCCGCTGGCGGCTACGGGCTAATTCCCCGGCCGCCCTGATCGCCGCCACGCGGGAACAACCGGTACCCAGAACTTTCCTGACATTAGCTTTATTAACGCCGCCGATCGCCACGACCGGGATTTTAATCTTCCCGACAATTCTCCTTAATTCCTTTAAGCCTACGGCTTTGGCCTCTTTTTTCACCGGCGTAGAAAAGACCGGGCCGACCCCGACGTAATCGGCGCCGAGCTTTTGCGCCCGCCGCGCCTGCGCCAGGCTGGCGACCGAAACGCCGATGATCGCGTCTGCGCCAAGCTTCTTTCTGATCGAACAAAACGAGGTTCTCTTTAAATCTTCCTGACCGACGTTAACCCCATCAGCGCCAGCCGCCCCGACCAGCTCCCAGTGGTCGTTCAGGATAAAAGCGACGTCATTCTCCCCGGCCAAGGCGGCCAGTTTCCTGGCGGTTTTCAGATAGCTTTTTTTGTCAGCCCGCTTATCGCGGTACTGAATGATCTTCACCCCCCTGGCGATCGCCCGCCGGGCGGCCCGCGGGTCGTGAGTGACGACATAGAGGTCGAAATCAAGCTTGAGCGCTTTAGAAAGTTTGGGGGCGATCTTCTTCTCCAGCTGGTATACTTCAAAACGAATGACCTTGAAAGATTTGCCGTAAACCGGCTTTAACAACTTGGAAAATTCCTCCAAACACCTTGCCGCTTCTTGCGCCCGCTTAATGTTTGCCAGAAAAACGCCCGCAATGCCATTTCTCGCCTTTTCGTTCTTCGTATAAGGCTCACGGCCGACGTCGCCGGCCGCATCGCGGCTGGCGAGTTCATGTTTCATCACTTGCGAGAGCCGCCCGCGGAGCTGCTTCACCGCCAGCGTCAGCTTCGCGTCCTCCAGAATGAACCGGCAGATCTCCTCGACCACGCGCAATCCTTCGGTTGCCCGGTTGAGGTTTACATCTATAATTCTCATTACTTTAATTTTCATAATTTCACTGGGCGAGTGGAAACCCCACAATAAATTGTGGGGAATAATTCCACACATTTCAATGTGTGGTTCCCCAACCATACTCTTACCCTCATGCTCCTCATTTAAAACGCCACCTTAGTCCACTGCAGCGGATCGACGCGCAAGTCATGCACCGACATCCCCCAGTGAAGATGCGGGCCGGACGAATAGCCGGTGTTGCCGGAGAGCGCGATCACCTCGCCTTTGGCGACTCTCTGCCCCTCCTTGGCCAGGAATTTTGACAGATGAAGATAGATCGTATGTATGCCCTGCCCGTGATCGACGACCATTGTGCCGCCGTAAACCGTCAGCTTTTGCGCAAAGACCACGGTGCCGCTATTGGCCGCGCGGACCTGCGAGCCGACGGGAACGGCAATGTCGCAGCCGCGGTGCCGCCCCTGCTTTTTGCCGTTGACCTTTTCGATCACCCCAAAAGGCATTGAGATCCGTCCCTTGACCGGTAAAATAAACTTGCGCTGCCAGGCCTGTTCCTCCCCCTCAAGACGGAGCGGCTGGGCGATCAATTCCCATTCATTGACCACCGCCGGGGTCGAGAGCAAGCGGTGCTTTTCCGGTTTAAGCCAGAAAGAAACGTGGGGGAATTTGCAAGGAAGGACTTTGACCGATTTAACGAATTGCTCTGTCTCGCCCCTGTCGTTGACAAAGTTGAGCGACAACGGATAGTAGCCCGGCCGCTGCGCCAGCGGGACCCCGATGATCGCCCGGAGATCATCACCCGCCCGGAAGAACTTGACCTTTTTGCCCAGGAAGCCGGCCGTGGCGGCAGAGATCCCTTCAGGCGATACCAGCGTGACGGTGAAACAGCGCCCCTGTTTAGCCAGCTGGCGCTCGATCACAATCCGGGGGAGCGCAAGACATTCGCTGGCCAAAAACAGTAAAAAGCAAATATATAATGTAAGCCGCTTCATGAATAAATTATATCACTCTTTGAGCCCCTAGCGTTCTTTGCGCCTTTGTGGTAATTCCGGAAGCGGGATTGACCTCTAAGCCCCCCAGGGGATCAAAGTTCTCAAAAAAAGCCAACAAAAAAGCCCTGCCGAAGCAGGGCTTAATCGTTTTGTCCCGATGGTCATAATTACAAAATAATTATGAGACATCGGGATCCCGACATTACATAATATATATAATTATATAAGTCGTCGGGATAATTAGATAAGGAGACGATGCGAGACCGACCTGGAATAATGTCCCATTTAAGTGACAGTTACTCCTTAGAAAGGAGGTGATCCAGCCACACCTTCCGGTACGGCTACCTTGTTACGACTTCACCCCAGTCACCAGCACCACCCTAGGCCCCGGCGAACCGGGGACTTCAGGTGTTTCTGGCTTCCATGGTGTGACGGGCGGATTTCGGTAACTTGGGACTGTTCCGGGTTCCCACTGGACGAGCGGCTTTCCCGCATCCAGCGAGCCCTACATGCCTTTTTTATTCAGTGATTTCAAGAGATCAACTTTTTCCTTGATTAGAGGCAACGTCGCCGCTGAAAGATGTTGGCCGTTCTTTATCGCAGTTACTATTTCACAGTAAATGTCAAAAACTTTTTTCTTTTTACCATGAAGCGGATAACGCTTAAAGAACGGAACAATTTTATCAGCGATATCGTGCAGATTACCAACACGATATTTTACATGCGGTTGCCAGCCTTTAGCCTCATAACCCTGATATCGACCAAAGTCTAAATTGTAGATATTTCCGCAATTTAACTGTTTTCTGATCGCCTCCAGCACTTCCCGATCATCAGACCGAAGTTCAATGCAAAAAGCGGGTCGAATACGGTGTTTAAGCTTATATTTGCTGTCAAAACCGCTTTCTATGTAAAAGCAACCCTCTCCTGATACGAACCCTGAAATAAAATCAGGTGCAAGCGTGTAACTTTCATCTTGCATAGGTTTCTCCCTTTGCCGACGAATCGGCTACTATGGATCTGCTGACTTCTCACTCTGCTCTGATCCCCATCAAAGTGAGATCTCCTTGGATCATCTATTCCACCATTTCTGCCATCCTGACGAAGCGCAGTGGTTGAACTTCCTCTTGACACACCGAAAGAGTCGTTCAGCTTCTTTTAATGTCAGGCTGGCATTTGCCTTCAGCCCTTCAGACACCTCCTCGCGGAAAATGTCCTGCTTACAGCTACCTGGTTAATTGGGCCGGCCAGGACGGGATTTTCACCCGTTTGCGGAATAAACTGCCAAGCGTCTTTAAATTTTGTGTACAAGGCCCGAGAACGTATTCACCGCAGCACGCTGATCTGCGGTTACTAGCGATTCCAGCTTCACGAAGGCGAATTGCAGCCTTCGATCCGAACTGAGCGGCGCTTTTTGAGATTTGCTCTTCCTCGCGGAATTGCATCCCTTTGTACGCCGCATTGTAGCACGTGTGTGGCCCTGGGCATAAAGGCCATGATGACTTGACCTCATCCCCACCTTCCTCCCCTTCATCAGGGGCAGTTTCGCCAGAGTGACCGTCTTAACGCTGTCAACTGGCAATGGGGGTTGCGTTCGTTGTTGGACTTAACCAAACATCTCACGACACGAACTGACGACAGCCATGCAGCACCTGTGAAAGCTTCCCGATTGCTCGGGATCGTTCCCCTTTCGGTTCACTACTACAATCATGTCAAGCCCAGGTAAGGTTGTTCGCGTAGCATCGAATTAAACCACATGCTCCACCGCTTGTGCGGGCCCCCGTCAATTCTTTTGAGTTTTAATCTTGCGATCGTAATCCCCAGGCGGTTCATTTAACGCGTTAGCTGCGGCACTAAAGGGGTCGATACCTTTAACACCTAATGAACATAGTTTAGGGCCAGGACTACCGGGGTATCTAATCCCGTTTGCTCCCCTGGCTTTCGCGTCTCAGCGTCAGAAGTGGCCCAGAAAGTCGCCTTCGCCACTGGTGTTCCTTACGATATCTACGCATTTCACCGCTACACCGTAAGTTCCACTTTCCTCTACCACTCTCTAGCCCGACAGTATCAAATGCGGCCACAGGTTGAGCCTGTGGATTTAACATCTGACTTATCAGGCCGCCTACACGCCCTTTACGCCCAATAATTCCGGACAACGCTTGGCCCCTACGTATTACCGCGGCTGCTGGCACGTAGTTAGCCGGGCCTTCCTCT
>JAFGHC010000001.1 GCA_016939335.1 Candidatus Saganbacteria bacterium | reverse complement strand
CCAATTCGACTTTGGCTATTTTCTTATCATCGACCTCGATCCGCTTAAAATCATCTGTAATAAATCTTATCAGCAGTCGATTATGTTATTTTCGCTTCTTCCTTTGTATTTTTTTTTGCTTTTTCATTTTCATATTCTTTCTCCCATTCGTCATGTTTCTTCATATAATCAACTATTACACTATGCGTAACCATGTTCAAATGCCAGTAAAAATCCTGTATTTCTTCCTGATATATATTAGAATACGACCTATATTCTCTCCATATTTCTTTGTGAGCGGCGTCGTCTGGGTACAATGAATACTTTTTAAGGCCTTTACCAGAAAGAGGCGCTTCAAATAGCACGATGTCTTTATTAATAAGGCTGTCAGGATCGCTAATGGCAACGACAATCTTTGTCCCGCCTTCAGCCATCATATCCAAATATATCCCCATGGCTCCCCAAGAAAAAAGGATGACGTCTCCTGCCCAACCCACCTGACTTGTGTAGTCATAATGCTTATCCTTGGGAAAATCCACCCACTCGTTTGTCCTCTTTTCATCTTTACGCGTAATCCAAACCGTGCGAATCACTCGCAAGTCGTTTGTATAATTATTTATCGTAATTGCAACTTTTTTAATCTCAAAGACGCTCTTTTCGATATCCGTTTCATTCCTTTTTATAAGTTTGGCTATCTTTTTGATTAAACCAATGTCTGGTTCGAATGAAAACATCGTTATGTTCTGTAAAATAAAGCCATAATGATCTAAATTTATGTTGAGATCATAATATTTCTTTTTATACATGTATCCCTCAATGTCTTTATTCATCTCTTCCATAACAGTGATCTTTTTATCAATTTCATAAAAGCGAGGGAGGAATAATAGGCCTAAGACAAGCAATGGCCAGAACCAAGAGTCGTTTCTAATCGTCCAAGCAATATAGATCAACAAAAGAATTGTTCCCGCATTCCATATTTTTCCAAATATTTCGATCGCCTTGAGTTTTAATTGCGACATTTTTATTTCGGTTGCATCTTTTTTCTTTTCATTCATATTATTCACCGCCTTGAGAGCATTATACTCTTGCCATGCATCCTGTTTCAATTAAGTAGGGGATAGATAGTCAAGGGAATTTACAAGGTTATCCGGAGGTGATATGCTTTTAATGATTCAAGAGGCTTGACAATCGTCCCCTCGGTTCTATAAATTTTGCTGCGCCTGCCTGCCGTAGGCAAGCAAAATTAAAGAAGAAAAACTATGGAAAAATTTAAGGTCGCCAAGACGCCCCTGCCCGGCCTGCTGGCCATCGAGCCGCACGCCTTCGCCGACGAGCGCGGCTTCTTCCTGGAATTCCTCAACCGCGACGAATTCGCCCGCTTCGGCCTCACGGGGCCGTTCGTCCAGCTCAACCAGAGCCGCTCCCAGCAAGGGGTCGTCCGCGGCCTCCATTACCAGATCAACCCCGCGCCGATGGGCAAGCTGGTCAAATGCACCAGGGGGAAAATTTTCGACGTCGGGGTCGATCTCCGCAAAGGCTCGCCGACTTTCGGCCAGTGGTACGGCGAGACACTGGCCGGCGAGAGCCACCGGATGCTCTATCTGCCGCCCGGCTTCGCCCACGGCTTCCTCTGCCTGGCCGACGACACTGACGTCATTTACGCCTGCACCGGCGTTTACAGCCCGGCTGACGAGCGGGCCCTCCTCTGGAACGACCCGGCGCTCGGCATCAAGTGGCCGCTCGACCAGGTCGCGCGGACGATCATCTCGGCCAAAGACCAGCGGCACCCCAGACTGGCGGACGCGGAAACGAACTTCGTTTATCAACCTTAGTCCTTGCCTCGCGGCAAGCGATATTGTATTATTTCAACGTGCTGATCAATAAATTCGGCCTTAAGGATAAGTTGACCCTGCTGATCGCCGGCGTGATCCTGCTTGTTGTCGGGATCTTCTCGTTCAGTTATTACACCCAGACCCGCGCCCTGATGATGGAAACGACCCATAAAGAGCTGAAAAACACGGCGGCGTCGTTCAGTCTGTCGTTTTCCGGCAAAGAAATTGACCAGGTGCTGACCGGCACCGAAACCGCCGAAGCTTATTGGAGACTGAAGCGGAAGCTCAACCGCCTGATCCAGATCAACGAAGACGAACTGATCAACGCTTATATCATGGTGCCGACGGTCAAAAAAGATACTTGGATGTTCGTCGCCGACAGCGAATTAAGGAATAAAAGCAACATGGCCTACCTGCGGGAGGAATACGATGTCCAAGCGCTGCCCGACCTGACGCTGGCGCTGATCGGCCCGACCGCCGACCGGAATTTCAACGCCGACAAATGGGGGCGCTGGCTCTCCGGCTACGCCCCGATCTACGACCAGAGCAACCGGCCGCAGGCCGTTCTGGGCATCGACGTGCGGGCGGGCGACATCGAGCGGCTCCAGCAGGACGTGATCAACACGGCGCTGATCTATCTGCTGGCCGGCTCGATCTTTGCCGTGCTCATCGGCTGGCTCGGCTCGCAGACGCTCATCGCCCCGATCACCGCGCTGTCCGAGGGCGTCAAAAACGTCCAGGCGAACAAGTACGGCACCCATATCGATATCAAGCGCAACGACGAGCTGGGCGAGCTGATCGCCGTTTTCAACGACATGTCGGACAAGATCGGCGAGGTCGACAGGATCAAGGCCGACTTCCTCGCGGTCATCTCGCATGAGCTTTACACGCCGCTCACCCCGATCAAGGAAGGGATCGACCAGTTAAAAGCCATTGCCGAAGGCATGGGGGACAACGTCAAACGGATCGTCGCGCTGATCGAGCGCCAGGCCCTGAAATTACAGGGACTGGTCGACGAACTGCTCGATTTTTCCTGGCTCGACACGAAGGACCTGACGCTGAATAAAGAGCCGATCGCCATCGGCCAGACCGCCGCCGAGGCGCTGGAGGAGATCAAGGAAGCGGCCGGCAAGAAGAACATCGCCCTGGAGACCGATTTTGCCGCTGACCTGCCGGTGATCATGGCCGACAGGAACCGGATCATCCACGTTTTCAAGATCCTGCTCGACAACGCCGTCAAATTCTCCTCGCAGGGCAGCAAGGTGCTGGTGACGCTCGCCCGTGCGCCGCGCGGCATCATGTTTTCGGTCGCCGACAGCGGCCTCGGCATCGCGCCCGAGAACCTGGAGAAGATCTTCGGCCGCTTTTACCAGGATGGCGATCACCTGACCAGGACGCACGGCGGCGTCGGCCTTGGGCTGGCGATCGCCCGCAAGATCGTCGAGGTCCACGGCGGCACGATCAAGGCCGAATCGGCCGGGCTCGGCCAGGGGAGCCGCTTTATCGTCAATCTGCCGATCGTTGAGCCCTAATCCCGCCGGCCGAAAAACTTGCGCCACTCGGGGCCGATCGTCTGGACCCTTTTGATGTGAAGCGGGTCAAATTTAACGGGGTTCAGCCCGCCGGCCACCTCCGCCACCAGCTTAAATTTTGACAGGACCGAGAGATCGGGCGGATACTTCCCTTCCGGCAGCGCCAGGCTGACGATCTCGGCGCTGATAAACCGCGAGAGAAACGCCGTTTCCCGTTCAAGCGAGCGCCGGGCCGCCGCGGAACTGACCTGGTCCAGGCGGTCATGCGAATAGGTGTGCGCCCCGATCTCCATCCCCCACTCTTCTATCTGGCGCAGTTTGCGCGCCGCGTATTCCGGCTGGCCGAACAGGTTGTGCGAGGGGGCGTTTGTTTCGATCAAGACGAAAAAGGTCGCCTTCAGCGGCCAGCCGGGATGCTGGTCATGGAACCGTTTGAGGATGCCGGCCGCGCAATCGGGATCGAGTTTCCCGCCGGCCAGATAATTGAACTGGCCGATCGTCGAATCGTCAAAGGTGAGAACGACCGGCGTTTTCCCCGCCGGCACGGCGCCAAAACCGTTCAGCAGGTCGCGCAGGTTGAGCGGGTAATAATTATTGGCGTAAAGCCATTCGAGGTCCGAGCGGAACTTTTCCGGCGTCCGCTGCCAGCGGCCCTCGGGCCGCCCGATCATGTGGTATTCCAGGACGGGGAATCCGGTAAAAACGGCGGCGGACGCGTTTACAACTTGAACGGCCGCCCTTTTCGGGGAACAACCGTGGGCCAGTAAGAATAGGGCCAGTAAAGGAAGGATAAGACCGGCCGCGAGCCCCAATTTAATTTTCAGCCCCATATTGGTATATAATATTAGCATGCCTGCCATTTTTCTCCTATTGCTGGCCGTTTTCGGCCTGTGCCCCTTCAACGCGGCGGACGCCCGGACCCACCGCGCCAAGCTGAACGACGGAGTACTGGTGATCGCGGCGCCCCGCGCCTACGAAGCGGCGGGGAAGAAGAATTTCGCCGACGACAACAACGCCTACGGCGTGGCGCTCACTTACGGCGGCCTGACGATCGAGGCCAACCGGGCGGCCGTCGACCTGCGGCGCGACGTCATCGAGCTGGCGGGCGGCTTCCGGGGAACGTTCGAGGGCTACGCGCTCTCCGGCGATCATTTCCGGATCGATCCGGCGAGCAGGAACTTTTCCGGCGAGAACCTGCGGCTCGGCTACCTGACCGCCTATCTGCAGGCCGGAGAGCTGCGGTACAACGGCGAAAAAATCACCATGGACAACGTGACCGCCGCCCCCTTCGACCAGCCGCTCTTCAGCGCCGATCTCGGGCAACTGGAGATCTATCCCGGCTACATGCTGGCGCGCCGGAACGTCTTCCGGGCCTTTTTCGTTCCGTGCTACTACATCCCGCTTTATTTCAACGACCAGCGGCGCAGCTATTTCCCGCTCCCCTTCCCGGCCTTCGAGGCCAGGCAGGACATTTATCACGGCGGCACCGCGGCGGTCCACAGCAACTATTTCTTCGACCCGAAGCTCTTCGGCGATGTTTCTTTGCGCCAGTCGGAGCTCGACGGCGCCGGGCTGGGGATCCAGCAGGTCGTCCGGCTCTCGGACAACCACCAGTTGAACTTCAATTACGCCGGCTGGCAGAAAGCGCCGGCCCAGACGAAATTGTCGTACGTCTTCAATTATTTCCGCGTCCCGCCGCCGCCCGGCCCCGGCGCCGCCTTCCAGGAACGGGCCGCGGCGGTCCAGGCAGTCGCCCGGCTGGAGCCGCTCTGGGCCGTGGGCGCCGATTACAGCCAGAACGAAGACTTCAACCGCGCCCGGCTCGACCGTTATCCGGACCTGCTCGCCAACGCGCGGCTGAAGGGGCTGCTTTACGACCATACTTATACGCTGACGCCCTATTATTCCTACGGACGGATCAGGGAGAAAAAGATCTGGCCGGAGAACGGCGCGCCGCAGGAAGTCGACCGCAATTATGAGCGGAAGGGGCTGGGCTTTAACGGCAGTTATTACCTGGAAACACCTTACATTAAGCCCTACGTCAACCGGGCGCTCCTCTCGCTCGACTTCCTGCACAACGATTACGATCCCGGGTCGGCCCAGCGCGACCGGCTGGCCAGTTCGCTGACCGTGCGGCGCCCGCTGCTGAACTTTGCCGGCCTCTATTATGAATTAGTGCTGACCAAAGTGCTGCTCAACAGCGGGCGGAGCCCGTTCTTTTACGAGGAATACGGCTGGCAGCTGCTCGACAACGCGGCGCTCGACCTTTACCTCCAGACCGACCGGCTGATCGGAGGCGCCCAGTACGTCTACGACCTGTCGAACAGCGCGGCTTACAACGAGATCTATTACGCCGGGATCAAAGCGCTGGGCGACTCTTTCGTCACCATCCGCCGCGACCGCCGGATGCGGCTCTGGGAGCTGGCCTTCATGAAGAAGGAGCAGGCGTTCTAGGGAAATGACCAATGATTAACGACTGATGGCTAATGACTTCAGCAATTACGAATCTCGAATAAAATCGGGGGCGGCTGACCGCATTTGAAAATATCCGAACCGATTTTTCCTCCTACGCTAACGCTTCGGCGGATAAACATCAATGATGGGCGGCGATTGCCGCCGTCCAACCGCCGCCCAATTTCCGGGCCTGGCCGCCTTTGGAGGCCGACCTTTTCGGATTGGACAATTTCAAGTTTTTCTTTGGCGGCAAATTCTTTTAATTAATGTGTGCAATGGGCAAAGATGAACATACGTAGTCGAATTTAATCCCGCTTAATGGGATTAATTTTATATATGTTTTCAACTAGGTCTTTCCCAAGGATATGTACGTGAGTTCTCATGGAATGCTCTCTTAATAATATAATATCTTCATTGCTTATTTTAAATCCCCCATCAATCAAATATTCCCATCTTGGATTATTATTAAAGGGTTTTCCTTCCCAATAGTTTTTAATGCATCCAACATCGGGATTGTCGTAATATTTTTCATACCATCTCTTATCGGCCTTATGAACTTTAGAATCTGGAAGTATTTCCACAAGGAATGACTTCCTATTAGGATCATGGGGGAACATCTTCTCGATTAGTATTTCGCCTTCTTTTGAGTTTTCGGCAGCCCATAAGCAATTAAATCTACTGGGTTTGTCTTGAAAAGATTTTTGTCTAACTTCTTCATATTCGATTTCCACAACCACTCTTCTTGGGTGTTTATTGGTTAAAATCATTATTCCTGTTGGCGTTGGAGTGCTTGTGATCTCAGAAAGCAACAAGTTGACATGCTTGACCACAAAGGATGGGTTATACTTTTGAAATAGCTTAGGGGAAACCAAAGTGCCATTTAAAGAAAGATTCCAACAAGTGAGCCAATTACTTAGATCGATTGAATGAAGGTATTTGCTCATACTGCTTTTAACAGCTATTCCTTTTTAAGCATTATGTTTTCTATGGCAATATCACTGCTTTTTGTGGATAAATCACGCCTCATAACTAATATGGTCCTCAGAAAGTTTTCATGCGTTGAATTATCTAGAAATGTCTTGACCGATAAAATCACTTCTTTTGAAGCGTAAAGCGTCATTTCATGATACTCCATTTTCAAATACTCAATAATATCTTGAGCATTATCTATGCCGGGTTGTCTGCTCGATAAATATTTGATATTTTTAGGCTCAAATAAAGCGTCCATATACAAGAGGGTTGATTTATACCTTTTTTCTTTCTGTTCTAAGACCTTAAATTCCCGTTCTTTCTTTTTGTCGAGCAAGTAAGCGACATATCCGCCAACAATGCCACCAACGCCGAGCAAAGTTAGGGCAGATAACACAATTTGGGTTGGATCATTCATAACTAATTAACCCATCCTCTTTGCAGCAATATTTAAGGATTTTATTGTTATTCCCTAAATTCTTTATATTTAGACGATATGGATTTAACCATTTCAGAATGCAGCTTTCTCCATCCAGAAGCACCAATGTACTTACCTTTCATAGCCTTTTTACTAAAATCAAAGCTTTTTAATGGTGCAAGATATTTCTTTAAATCATCTATGTCATATTTTCTTTTTATCGCAGAAAGAGTTGAATGAAGAAGCATCAATAAAGCAGAAACAACTCGGTTTGAGCAAATGTCATCCCATTTATTATTCCCTATAATTGATTTTAATGTATTAAAGAATTGCCTAATAGATTTTAAATATTCGGAGGAATCGTTATTATAATACTTCCTCAAAAGGCCTTTCTTGCCAACTAGAGATTTTAATGTATAGCCCGCAAAACCCTTTAAAGTAATCGGCTCATCCCCTAGGTCATACAATCTAATAATACCTTTAAATGGCGATGCCTCGCTCAATTTGACTACAATTTTAATTGCCATAAGCTTTGAGTCTTCTCGGCACTTTTCTTCTTCATCAACATATTCTAGATATGCGACTAAATTAGGGTCCATCTTTTTCGCTTTGGAATTGATGGCTACAAAGATATCTTTCTTCTGCTCATTTGTCGGGCTTTTAATCGCGGCAACAATCAAATTAAAATTCTTCAATATTTTATTGTCTGCGACTTTAGTAAACCCGAAAAGACGATGTTGGCCATCAATTATCTCTAAAGATCCGTATTCCATTGGTATTTTTAGTAAATGTACTTCTGCATTGCTTAGTGAATCATGATATTTTATGCCATCTTCACAGCTAAAAGAACCATCCTTTATTTTTGTACTAGTGACCTTATCGCTCAGCGAAACAATTAGATCAACAGGGAACAAAATGTCATTTTTCACTAAATATTTGGCAATCCCTGGCAATCGTGTCTTATCAAGTATTCTTTGATAAGTTGTTGATTCGCCGACAGCTTTTCTAAAGATAACAGCTGTTTTCAATAATCTTTCAGGGGGAAAAGCAAACAGATAAACATCATCTTTTGAGGTCTTTAATGGCTGCTTAATTTTCAGAGATAGGACATTGGTTACGTCTTTATCTTCTTTTGTTTCTAAACCTAAAAAATGAATGATCTCATGCCTTGCCCACTCTCCTATTGTTCCCACAATTGCATCATAGTAGTCTAGCTCCTTTTTTGTCCACAAAGAAATGCCTTGGTTTTTAATAAATCCCCTATTTTCTTCATCAATATCTTTCTGAGTTATAACTAGAACGAGCTTTGCCTTTGCTTGCTCTGCAACCGCCATTTTATCGGCAACAAAAGCCGAAATTGAAAAATCCTTCTCCCCCGTACATTCAAAAATAATCTTCAATCCATCGTAATCTATCCAAATATCAACCGGCTTGCTTTTCCCTGCACATTTCACAATATATTCCCCTTTATCCCCGGGTTTCTTGGGAATTGTTTTAAAGCCGGCCATATTCAATATATTTAATACTTTTGATCTTAGTTCTTCGTCTTTAAGCGCTTTTTTCATGTTTATTATTTCATCTCCTATTTATCATAAGCAAAGCATTACTCTCACTGCTTGACATCAAAACGTAGCCGGATTATAATCGAAAGTAATTCGAAAGTCAAGGGTGAGGCACATGATAACAAAACGGCAAAAACAAGTACTAGATTTTATTAATAGCTTCCAAAATAAACACAGATACGCCCCTTCTTACAAGGAAATAGTAAACCACTTAGGGCTTTCTTCTGTCTCAACAGCACATTATCATGTAAAAGCATTGGAATCTCTTGGTTTATTAAGGAGCGGAGAAAATCAGCCACGCGCTATCAATGTTTACAAGAATGAGGCGCTGATAAGCATTCCCCTGCTTGGAACTATTGCTGCCGGAGAACCGATAGAAGCCGTCGAAGAAAAAGAAACTATCGCTGTCCCAAAGTCCAAATTACCTCAAAATGGTGATTTTTATGCGCTTCGAGTAGCCGGGAACAGCATGATTGATGAAAACATCAATGATGGGGATATTGTTCTCGTAAAAAATCAAAACACCGCAGAAAATGGGCAGAAAGTCGTTGCCTTGATTGATAATCAAGAGGCCACGCTAAAGAAATATTATAAAGAGAAGGGACACATACGACTTCAACCCGCGAATAAAAATATCGAGCCGATAATTCTTGATAAGGGGACACCGGTTGCGATCCAGGGAATTGTTTTAGACGTGATCGGGACGGAACATCCAGAAATTGAAACAAGACAAAAGCCATTGGATGTCGGCACAAATAAGAACTCACCGCAGGCATCATTACTTCCACAAAAAAAGGTCAAAATCGCATACAAGCCGACAAAGGGTGCGGACGTAGTTCTTTTTCAAGGTGATCGTCTTGATCTTATGAGACAGCTTCCTAACAAATCCATAAAGCTTGTTGTCACCTCGCCCCCCTACAATATTGGCAAGGAATATGAGAAGCGAAGAGACTTGAATAGTTATCTTGCCGATCAAGAAGAAACGATTAAAGAAGCGATCCGTATCTTGTCTGATGATGGCAGTATTTGTTGGCAAGTTGGAAATCATATTGGCAAAGATGGCGAAGTATTCCCACTTGACGCCCTCATATATACAATAGGGAAAAAATATGGTTTGAAATTACGCAACCGGATCATCTGGCATTTCGGCCACGGATTGCATTGCACAAAAAGATTTTCGGGGCGACACGAAACGATTGTCTGGTTCACAAAATCAGACAACTACACCTTCAATCTTGACCCAATTCGTGTGCCGCAGAAGTATCCGGGCAAAAAGAATTTCAAAAAAAACGGAAAATACGGAATGCTTTCAGGTAACCCACTCGGCAAAAACCCTTCCGATATTTGGGAAATTCCTAATGTAAAAAACAATCATCCGGAGAAAACGGATCACCCTTGCCAATTTCCGATTGAGCTTATTGAGCGGCTTGTTTTATCCATGACAAACCCGGGTGATGTTGTTCTTGATCCTTATCTTGGTGTTGGAAGCGCGCTTTGTGCGGCGGTTATTCATAATCGCAAAGGCTATGGTTCAGATATTATGAAAGAGTATTTGGATATTGCGGAGGAGAGAATAAAAGCCGCCGCAAACGGCACACTCAGTAGGCGTATGATGGGCACTCCGGTTTACCAGCCAACGAAGAACGTAAAACTAGCGGAATTGCCAGATGAATTTAAGAAGGCTCGGGTAGGTCTATTTGGGGCCGGGCTTTGAACCGCTATATTTACGTAATTTGATTTTAGAAAGAGCTTCTTTTTTGTTTGTCCTAAAAAGTTCTCTTAGCGTTTGGCACTTGGTTTTTTCCTCGCCGGTAAGCCCGATGCTCACTATAAACACCGGAATATCAATATTGCTTTCTCCTCGATTTTCAAAATCAACGAGTAGCTGATCAAAAGAGGAAACCCCTGTAGACATTTGTTTGACTAATTCACTGCTCGGGACGATCTCAATGCCACATTTTATATAACCAAGATTTTTGAATATGATCATTTTGGAAAAGATGTCATATCCCATGAAAGCATATTTGCCAAATTGTATTTCCAGCCCCACTTTGTTTTTAATGCCGTCCATTTCTCGGAACCTTCCCTTACCAAAGGCATGGCGTGGTTCGGCATATTTTTTCTTCTTTCCGAACTTTGCTTTCAATGTCCATCCTTTTTTATGAAAAACCAGCTTTAGATAGTTATTCATATCTACGGGGGAGAAAAGCACCTGTCCTTTTTTCGTCTTTTCCTTGCTTTCTTTTGTAAGACAAAGAGTGGCATCTACTGCTTCGATTGCGCCAAGGACTTCCAGAAGTTCCTTCGGGTGCTTTTTTTTAAGATACTTTTCTCCGCCCCTAAATGAATATGTGTTGATAATTTTCATGGTTTTAGAAAAACTCCGCAATACTGATATTGAGAGCTTTTGCGATCTTCTCAATGCTCTCTAGCGTAGCATTTTTCTCTGCCCTTTCGATCATTCCGATATAAGTCCTATGAACCCCGGCTCTTTCAGCCAATTCTTCTTGGGACCAGGCTAACTTCATACGTTCTTTTCTAACCCTATTACCAAAATCAATTAATATCTGCTTCTTCATATGCAATGCTAACTATAGTATACGCCTTGACTATATCGGGTCTACATACTATAGTTAGCACACGCCTTTCTCCCTTTTTAATCAGAAAAAGCCCGCTTTTGGCCCCTCCTTCGGCGGGCAGGCAAAATAAAGTGCGAGCCGATATTTTCTCCAGGTTCTTTGGCGGTTATTCAATCACCAGCTTCGCAATGGGCTGATTAGTGGAAAACCTTGACGAATTGAGCTATAATTTTTCTATGAACGAATGGGCGGTCAGATTTGTCGAGATAACTAATATGAACCCGGCCTTTAAGGGAGGGTCGGTCGCTTTGGTCGGCGCGCTGGCCCTGCTTTTTGCCCTTTGGATGAGGAGCAAGTGGCACGAGCCGCTCAAGGGCGGTTTTCTGGCCTTTATCGCCGCGGCGGCGTTCGTCACGCTTTACGGCCTGTTCGTCCTGCTCCTGCAGCCGCGCTGGTGGAATCTGCCGTACTGAAGAAATGACAAATGTTCAATGTCAAATATCCAATGACGGTATCGCCTCGCGATATTTATTAAAGTGATGAAAGTCACACCTTCATTGGTCATTGGAAATTGTTAATTGGTCATTGCGCTAGCAGGCCTGGCGAATCTAGCGCTGGGGGATCGTCTAACGGTAGGACAGCAGACTCTGGATCTGCTTATCGGGGTTCAAATCCCTGTCCCCCAGTAAATTTTAAACTATGATGGAAAATAACCACACCTGCGACCTCCTCATCGTCGGCGGCGGGATCGCCGGCCTCTCCGCCGCGCTGGAGGCCAGCAAATACGGCAAAGTCACCCTTCTGACCAAAGGAAAGATCGGCGAAACGGCGACGGAAAAAGCCCAGGGCGGCATCGCCGCCGCGATCGACCAGGTCAGCGACTCGACGGAGTTCCACTTCGAAGATACGCTCGCCGCCGGCGCCGGGCTGTGCGACGAGAAAGCGGTCAGGGTCCTGGTGACCGAAGGGGTCGGGCGGGTCAAAGAGCTGATCGCGCTCGGCGCCCAGTTCGACAAGGCGGAGACCGAGGCCGGCGGCACGCGATACGCCCTTAACCTCGAAGGGGCGCACCGGCGCCGGAGAATTCTCCATGCCGGCGACGAGACCGGGGCGGAGATCGAAAAGACGCTCGGCCGCCGCGTCGCGGCCGAAGGCAAAGTCGCTATCCATCAGCGAATGATGGGGATCGATCTGCTGGCCGAGAACGGACGCTGCCTGGGAGCCGCCGCGCTCAACCAGCAAACCGGTGAAACCAGGATCTATTCGGCCAAAGCCACTCTGCTCGCGACCGGCGGCGTCTGCCAGGCCTACCTCTACACGACCAACCCGCCCTTCGCCACCGGCGACGGCGTCGCCATGGCTTACCGCGCCGGGGCCGAGGTCACCGATATGGAATTCGTCCAGTTCCACCCGACTTCGCTGGTCCAGCTCAAGGGTTTCGAGGACCTAATCGCCCTCCCCCAGTTCCTGATCTCGGAGGCGGTGCGCGGCGAAGGGGGCGTCCTGCTGAACGAGAAAGGCGAACGCTTCATCCACGAGCTGGCGCCGCGCGACGTCGTGACCAGAGCGATCGTCGAAGAGATGGAAAAATCGGGAAGCGACCACGTTTACCTTTCCCTGCGCGCGATCGCGCCCGACAAGGTCAAACACCGTTTCCCGATGATCTATCAGACCTGCCTGGAACGGGGCCTTGATATCACCAAAGACAATATCCCCGTCGCCCCCGCCGCCCATTACTTCATGGGCGGGATCATGACCGATAGCGACGGCAAAACCAACATCGGCGGGCTTTACGCCGCCGGCGAGTGCGCCTCGACCGGGGTACACGGCGCGAACCGGTTGGCTTCCAACTCTCTGCTTGAAGGCCTGGTCTTTGGCCACCGGGCGGCCGTGGCGGCAAAATACGAAATACAAAACACGAAATACGAAGGAATTACGAAATTCGAAACAACAAATTCAAAACCACGCCTGAAGGACTTTGAAGCCCAGCGGTTTAAACTCGTTATCAAGAGCGCCATGTGGAACGGCACGGGAATAATTCGTTCGCAGGAGAGCCTTGAGGACGCCTTGAATAAGCTGGTGAAAGTTGAAAAACAAATCGATTTTGCCCCGGTTTCGGCGGACGAACTGGAATTAAGGAATATGCTGCTCGTCGCTAAATTGATCGCGCGCTCCGCGCTGGGCCGGCAGGAATCACGGGGCGCGCATTACCGGACCGACTATCCGCGAAAAGACGACGCCAACTGGCAGAGGCACCTGGTTTACAAAATGACGAATGGCGAATTTCGAATGACGAATTAAGGTTTTATTATCCGGATATTAATTAATTCGATAGTTCGGCATTCGGAATTACGGGTAAATGCGTAGCCGACGCTTGGGCTCGTCGCCGACCGACTCGGAATGCAGCCCCGCCTCATCGGCCCGCTGGTGCTGCAGCCGTCTGATGTACGAGTTCTGCGGGTTCAGGTCTATGGATTTTTTGGTGTTGCGGGCCCGCTCAATTGCCTCTTCAACCTCGCGCAGGGCGGTCTCCTCCGCCTCCTCGCGGCCGCCGACCTTAAAATAGAACTTCAGGAACTTGACGATCTGCGACGAGACGTTCTTCTTGATGACGTGGACCGGCAGGTTGTGCTGCTGCGCCGCGACCATGATCTTGGTCCCCGGCCGCGCTTTGGACTTGACCGTTAGCACCAGGTCGGCCTCATCGAGGCCGGGGGCGACCACGGCCGGCAGGCGCATGGCGCGCAGCGCCCGCTCCAGCTGCTGGTTGTTGAGGCCGAAAGGATAAATGCGCAGCGGCCCTTCGTCCTTTTCCCGGGCCGCCTTTTTCAGCTCGGCCGCGCTCGGCTCGGGCTGTGTTTTGCTCGCTTCCTGCTTGATCTCGATCTTGCCGGCGCCGGTGCGGAGGCGGACCTCCGGCTGGAGCGGCCGGCCGCGCAGCAGACCGTCGACCGCCTGGGCCACGTCCTGATAAATGGCGAACATGTCGCGTTCGCGGATCTCCACGGCAATGTCGAAGGTCGGCGGGGCTTTCCGCTCGAGGATCGCTTTCTGGCTGCGCCGCCGCTTGGCCTCCTCGTCGCCCAGAATGACCGACTGGATGCCGCCGGCCAGGTCGGAAAGCGTCGGATTGCTGACGATATTGTCCAAGGTGTTGCCGTGGGCGGTGGCGATCAGCTGGACGCCGCGCTCGGCGATCGTCCGGCAGGCCAGCGCCTCCGCCTCGGTGCCGATCTCGTCAACGATGATCACCTCGGGCATGTGGTTCTCCACCGCTTCGATCATGACCCGGTGCTGGAGCTCCGGCGCGGCGACCTGCATCCGGCGGGCTTTGCCGATGCCGGGATGCGGGATATCGCCGTCGCCGCCGATCTCGTTGCTGGTATCGACGACGATCACCCGCCTGTTGAACTTGTCGGAGAGGACGCGGGCGGCCTCGCGCAGCTTGGTCGTCTTGCCGATGCCGGGCGGGCCCATGAACAGCATGTTCTTGCCCGATTCGATCACGTCCTGGATAATGTCGTTGGTGCCGTAGATCGCCCGGCCGACCCGGCAGGTCAGGCCGATGATCTTGCCGGGCCGGTTGCGCATGGCGGAGATCCGGTGCAGCGTCCGTTCGATGCCGGCCCGGTTATCACCGGAAAAGGCCCCGATGCGGGCGGTCACATAATCAATATCGCCCTGGTTGACCGTGCCGCCGATCAGCATCGAACGCTTGGCAAAACGGGCTTCCGCCGGCTTGCCCAGGTCAAGCACGACCTCGACCAGGGTGGCCAGGTCGGGTGAACCTTTGAGTGCCTTCTGGATATCAAGCGGCAGGACGTCAAGCAGCTTCTGTATCTCTTCGGCGGTCTCTTTGATCTTGGCCGGGCTCATTTACCTTTGATCGATTTCTTCAGGTTGATGCCGGGAACGAACGCCGGGCAGCGCGATTCGTCGATCGTGATGGTGGCGCCGGTCTGCGGGTTGCGGCCGATCCGGCCCTTGCGCTTCCTGACGACAAAATTGCCGAAACCGACCAGCCTGACCTTTTCGCCCTGCTGCAGGGCGGCCAGGATCTTTTCGAGCATCAGGTCGATCAGGCGCTCCGCCTCCGCCTTGGAGAGATCGGACTGCTCCGCGATCTTGCCGGCCAACTGTTTTTTATTCATTTCACGCTCCTGTCCTGACCGCCGGTTCCTTGGCCACCAGCGCTTCCCAGCGGCGGTCAACTTCTGTTTGGATTTCAATCAGCAACTGTTCATTACCCGGTTTAAAGAGGTGCCGGAACCGCTCCTGCGTCTTCAGGAAATCGGCCGCCGGCTTTTTCGCTTTGGGTTTGGAATTGACCTTATAGACGCCGTTCTCGACCTCGTAGAGCGGCCAGACGCAGCTCTCCACCGCCAGCCGGGCGATATTCAGCGTGTCCTCGGGTTTATAGCCCCAGCCGAGGCGGCAAGGTTGTAAAACATTCATGAACTTCGGACCGCGGATCGAAAAAGCCTTCTCCGCTTTCTTCGTCAGGTCAGCCCAGTTGCCGGCGATCGACTGGGCCACGTAAGGAATGCCGTGGGCGGCCACGATCTCGGTCAGGTCTTTGCGCCACTCGACTTTCCCCTGCCTGACCTTGCCGGCCGGTTCCGTCGTGGTATTCGCCCCTTTGGGCGTCGCGCCCGAACGCTGGACGCCGGTGTTCATATAGGCCTCGTTATTGTAGCAAACGTAAAGGAGATCGTGGCCGCGCTCCAGCGCGCCGGAGAGCGACTGCAGGCCGATGTCATAGGTCCCGCCGTCGCCGCCAAAAGCGATGAAATTGACGTGCTGGCTGATCTTCCCTTTTTTCTTAAAGGCGCTGTAAGCCGCTTCGACCCCCGAGAGCGTGGCCCCGGCGTTCTCGAAAGCGTTGTGCAGGTACGGGACGTTCCAGGCGGTGTACGGGAAGATCGTCGTGGAAACCTCGAGGCAGCCGGTGGCCGCCACGACCACGACCGGGTCTTTGCTGGCCAGGAGTATCTGGCGGACAATGATCGGCGCGCCGCAGCCGGGGCACATCCGGTGCCCGCCGGTCAGCAGTTCCTTGCGTGAAGCTAATTCTTTTAAATTTGCCATTTCCCAGTATTTCCCTTAATTTTTTCGAAACCCCATACTAAAGTATGGGGAATTATTCCCCGCTACTCCCTGACCCCCAAGTCGAAACCCCATATAAAGTATGGGGAATTATTCCCCTCTACTCCCTGACCCCCAAGTATTGGACCAGAGGCTGTTTTTCAACCTTTTGCAGGCAGTCATAAACCTGCCTTATCTGGCCCTGATCGATCTCCCGGCCGCCCAGGCCGTAGATGAAGTTTATTATCTTCGGCTTCACCGGCAGGTCGAACATGACCGAACGAACCTCCGTAAAGACCTGCCCGCCCTGCGCCGACCAGCTGTCGGAGCGGTCGAGCACCGCCACGGTTTTGGCCTTGGCCAGGGCCGCGGCGATCTCCTCACCCGGGAAGGGGCGGAAGACCCTGATCTTGAGCAAACCGGCCCTGACCCCTTTGCTTCTCAACTCATCGACCACGACTTTGGCCGTGCCGCAGGTCGAGCCGAGCGCCACGACGACGTGTTCCGCGTCTTCCAGCTTATAAGCTTCGCAGAGGCCGTACTTGCGGCCGAACTTCTTGGCAAATTCATCGGCGACTTCCAGGATGACCTTCTTGGCGCCCCGCATCGCCTCGGCCACCGGCAGGCGGTGCTCAAAATAATAGTCCTGCAGGTCGAGCAGGCCGATCGAGACCGGCTTTTCCAAATTCAGCAGGCTGTTCGGCGCTTTGCGTTCCGGGCCGATGAACTCCTTGACTTCGCTGTCCTCGAGCAGCTCGATCTTGTCCAGGCAGTGGCTGATGATGAAGCCGTCGGTCGTCACCATCGCCGGCAGATGGACGCGCGGGTCCTCGGCAATGCGGACCGCCTGGATCAAACCGTCGTAGGCCTCCTGGGAATTCTCGGAAAAGATCTGCAGCCAGCCGAAATCGCGGGCCGCCATGGTGTCGGAATGGTCGCAATGGATGTTGATCGGGCCGGAAAGCGCGCGGTTGACGTCGCTCAGGACGATCGGCAGCCGCAGGGCGGCGGCGATCGGCAGTATCTCGTACATTAAAGCCAGGCCCTGGGAAGAGGTGCCGGTCATGACGCGGGCGCCGGCGGCCGCCGCCCCGACGCAGGCCGACATGGCCGAGTGCTCCGATTCGACGGCGACATAGTTGGTGTCGACCAGCCCGTCGGCCACGTATTTGGCAAAGATCATGACGATCTCGGTGGCGGGAGTGATCGGATAAGCGGCCACCACGTCAGGATTGATCTGGCGCATCGCCTCCGCCATCGCTTCGTTGCCCGTCCTCGCAACAACCTTCGCCATTAATCAATAACTCCTTCATTCGTCATTCGGCATTCGAAATTCGTCATTATCTCTCCGGCCCCATCGTGATGGCTTTCTCCGGCTTGACCGGGCATTCCTTGGCGCAGATGCCGCAGCCCTTGCAATGATGGTAATTGAAGCCGGTCATTTTCTGGTCCTTGACCACGATGGCGGAATCGGGGCAGGAGATCCAGCAGAGCAGGCACTGGATGCAGCGCTCGGGATGCCAAGTCGGCCGCTCGGTGCGCCAGTCACCGGTTTCGAATTGTTCGGCCGTGCCGGCCGGGACGACATCGCCTTCGGCCAATTCCCGCCAACCAGGCTTGCCGTTCATTCGCCCTTGACCTCGCTGTACGCCCGCCTCATCGCGTCCAGGTTCCCCTTGACGACCTCGGGCTTGGAGATAAATTTTTTCTTAAGCTTGCCTTCGGTGTCTTTGAGCATGGTCTCAAAATCGAACAGGCCGGAAACCTTGACCAGCGCCGCCAGCATCGGCGTGTTGGGGATCTCGCGGCCGATCGTCGCCCGGGAAATGCCGGAAGCGTCCACCGTATAGACTTTCGCCCCCTGCAATTTCAATGTCTGGCGGACAGCGGCGGCGGTTTCGGTGGTGTTGATAATGATCGCTCCATTCTTGTCGAGCCCGGCGATCACATCGACCTTGCCCATCAGCGTCGGGTCAAGCACGATCACCAGGTCGGGCTCGGAGATCGAGCAATGGACCCGGATCGGTTCGGCCGAGATGCGGTTGAAAGAAGCGACCGGCGCGCCCATCCGCTCGGCCCCGTATTCCGGGAAAGCCTGGATATATTTGCCGAGCGACATTGCGGCCTCGCCCAGAAGAAGAGCGGCGGTTTTGGCCCCCTGCCCCCCGCGCCCATGCCATCTTATTTCAACGGTGCTATCCATAATTCCAACTTTGTAACCCCCAGTTTATCAAAAATAAGGCCGAAAATCAAGACCAGCAAGAACGGGACCAGCGCGCCGGCAAAGGCCTGCCATTTTGAACGTCCGTAAGTCTTCCGCCCGGCGACCGCCCACAAACCGTAGGCGTAGACGGCCAGAAACACGTAAACGATATTAAAGCCGACGCGGAAAAGCGAGAGTTCAAGCAGGTTGTAACGGGTCAGGACCGCGCAGCCGGCCGCCGGCGCCAGGAAAAGGATGACGGCGCCGCTGTAAAGGAAACACTGGATCAGCCGGTTGAGGCTCCCCCGGCCGCCGAGCAACTCGTATACATAATGTAGCATGTAAGCCAGCATGATCAGGCCGGCGCCGAAAACGACGGTCAGCAGCCCGCCAAGGATAAGGAAGGTGATCAGGAACATGGCAAAAGCCTGTGTCAGCAGGACGGGAACGATGAGAAAAAATTTCAACCCGCTGATCCCCGCCACCAGAGTGGAGCCGGTCGGCAGCCAGAGGACGAAAAAAACGGTCAGCGCGCCGATCAGCGCCAGCAGCCAGGCGGTGATCAGGAAAAAAGTCAGGCTCCCCTCCCGCCAGTTCTCCTCTTTTAATCTGGCATAGAACAGGATCGGCCGGGCGATTATTACCCACCAGGTGCTGAAGTAATCTTTTAAAGCTCTCATAAAACCTCCCTTATCAACTTCCAACGTCAAACTTCAAACATCCAACATCCAAACAAAAGGCAAAAAACAAAAGCCAAAACACAAAGTATTTAATATTTGTATTTTGATTTTTGATATTTGTTTTGAAGTTTGAAGTTGGAGGCTTGATTTTGTTCTCATTAAATCTCTCTTCTCCCTTCAAGCGACTTTGATAGTGTGGCGGGGTCGGCGTAATCCATGTCCGCCCCGACCGGCAGACCGAAGGCGATGCGCGTCAGCCTGATCCCCAGCGGCTTGAGCAGCCGGGTCAAATAAAAGCTGGTCGCCTCCCCTTCGGTCGTCGGGTTGATCGCCAGCACCAGTTCCTTGATCTTATCGCTGTTCAGCCGGGCCAGCAGTTCCTTGATCCGCAAACTCTCCGGCTCGATCCCGTCCAGCGGCGAGATCACGCCGCCCAGGACGTGGTATTTGCCATTATACACGCCGGACCGTTCGATCGCCACCAGGTCCTTCGGTTCCGCCACGACGCAGAGCAGCCGTTCGTCGCGGCCGGTGTCGGCGCAGATCTGGCAGGGATCGACATCGGTGATATTGTAGCAGACCGAGCAGTATTTCATCCGCTCCTTGACCTGGACCATGGCGTCAGCCAGTTCGTCGATCGCTTTGCGCGAGGCCCCCAGTAGGTAGAAGGCCAGCCGCTGGGCCGACTTGGGGCCGATCCCCGGCAGTTTCTGGAGCTCGCCTATCAGCTTGGCAAAAGACTCGGCGTACATTACGCTTAAATTATAACATAACCGTTAAGCAACCCTGCGGCGTACTTCCCGGCTCCCCGAATGTCGGCTCTAATGCCCGAACATAACCCGAATTTACCGGATGAGTGACCGCCGTCACCCGCATCTAAACCGGCGAAACAGACCGGCTTCCCGGTGATTGAGAATGGATCTTATGATATAATTCTCAAATATGAGCGCCAAAAGCAAGGCGGTCTTCCTTGACCGCGACGGCACGCTGATCGAAGACTCCGGTTATATCAGCTCCCCCGACCAGATCAAATTCATCCCCGGCGCGATCGAGGCGGTCAAGCGACTCAATGAAGCCGGCTATAAAGTCGTCATCATCAGCAATCAGGCCGGTGTCGCGCGCGGCCTGCTCGCCGAGAACATGCTCCAGACGATCGACAAGATCATTCACCGGGAGGTCCTTTCCGGCGGCGGCCATATCGACGCCAGTTATTACTGCCCCCACCATCCCGAGCACGGTGTTTATCCTTACAAACAGGCCTGCGAATGCCGCAAGCCCCACCCCGGCATGCTCAAGCGGGCGGTCAGGGAAAAGGACCTGGAGCTGGCCGGCTCGTTCATGATCGGCGACAAATCGTCCGATATCGAAACGGGCAAACGCGCCGGGACCAAGACGGTTTTCGTGCGCACCGGCCACGGCCGGGACGAGGAAAAAAAGCTGAAGGAAAAACCCGACCATACCGCCGACAATCTGGCGGCGGCCGCGAGGTGGATCTTAAATGGAAAAAACTAAAAAGCACTTCCGCGAGCTGGCCGGCAAAAAAGTGCTGGTGCTGGGCGACCTGATGCTCGACGAGCACATCTGGAGCAAGGTCTCGCGCATTTCGCCGGAAGCGCCCGTGCCGGTCGCCGACGTCGTCAAGATCACCCACGTCCCCGGCGGCTGCGGCAACGTGGCGGCCAACGTGGCGGCGCTGGGCGGCGTCCCCTGCCTCGTCGGCCTGCTCGGCCGCGACAGCTCGGGCGAAAAACTGGTGCGCGCGCTCGAGCGGCAAAACGTGCCGACCGGCAACCTGATCATTGACGCGAACCGGCCAACGATCCTCAAGTCGCGCATCATCGCCGCTTCCCAGCACGTGGTCCGGGTCGACCGGGAAGACCGGACCATCATTTCCCCGGCCGTGACGAAAAAACTGATCAGGAAACTCCGGGAACTGGCGCCAAAGATGGACGCGATCGTCATTTCCGATTACGAGAAAGGGACGCTCACCAGGGAGGTCTGCCAGGTTTTGATCAAACTGGCGCGCCGGTATAAAAAACCGCTGGCGATCGACCCCAAGGGCTTTGACTATTCCAAATACCGCGGCGCGACCGTCATCACCCCCAACCTGCGCGAGGCGGCGATCGCCGCGCGGACGGTCATTTTCGACGACAAGAGCTTAAGCCTGGCGGGTAAAACCTTGCTGAAGCTGGCCGGCGCGAGCTACGTCCTGGTCACCAGGGGAAAGGACGGCATGACGCTGTTCGACCGCCGCGGCTCAACCTATCTTCCGGCGATCCCCCGCGAAGTTTTCGATATCACCGGCGCCGGCGACACGGTCATCGCCACACTCTCCCTTGCCCTGGCGGCGGGCGCCCCAACCAGAGAAGCGGCCAGCCTGGCCAACCTGGCCGGTTCGATCGTCGTCGGCAAGATCGGCACCGCCGTTTGCACGCGCGAGGAGCTGGAACTGGCGCTCGAAGGGCGCGAACCGGTCGCCCGGAAGATCAGGGCCCGCAACGACCTGGCCGCCATCGCCCGGAACCTGAAAAACGAAGGGGCGCGGATCGTTTTCACCAACGGCTGCTTCGACCTGCTCCACCTCGGCCACGTCCGCTACCTGCGCGAAGCCAAGAAGCTGGGCGACCTCCTGATCGTCGGCGTCAACAGCGACGATTCGGTCACGGCGCTCAAAGGCCCGGACCGCCCCTACGTCTCGGAACTCGAGCGGGCCGAGATCCTCGCCTCGCTCGAATGCGTCGACTTCGTCACCATCTTCCACGAGCTGCGGCCGGACAACCTGATCAAGCTGGTCAGGCCGGACATCCACGTCAAAGGGGGCGATTACAAGGCCGCCGACCTGCCGGAAAAGAAGCTGGTCGAGTCGCTGGGCGGACAGGTCACCGTCATCCCGCCGATCAAAGGCCGCTCGACCACCAATATTGTGGCCAAGATACTGGGGAAGACTAAATGACAAATAACAAATCGCAAATAACAAACAAATCGCAATTTACCAAGTTTCAAAAATTAAGTATTAGGATTTTGGTATTGTTTGTTTTTTGGTGCTTGATGCTTGTTATTTCCGCGCCGGCCTGGCGGATCACCCCCGAGCTCCAGAAAGAGCTCAACCAGAAGCAGGCCGCCGTCAAGGCGGACCCGGACGACGCCGACGCGCGCTTCGACCTGGCCATCACCATGGCCTACACCAACAATATCCAGGACGGCTGGAACCAGCTCAAGAAGACCGTCGAACTCGATCCTGATTACCGCAAGAAAGGGCTGGATTTTTATCTGAAAAAGGTCACGGCCAGCCCTAACGACTGGCGGCTGCGTTTCCGGCTGGCTTTTGCCTATTATTTCAATGATAAAAAACGAGAGGCGATCCGCGAGCTCGACAACGTGCTCATTCTCGATCCGTACAATGTCTGGGCTTACGGCTACGCCGCGCTGATCCTGGGCGAAATGGACGAGATCGACACCGCCCTCGCCTACACTAAAAAGGGGCTGAAGATCGACAGCAACGTCGCGGCGCTCCATCTCTTGCTGTCGGAAGGCCTCTATAAAAAGAACGACGCCTGGGGCGGCTTCGTCGAGCGGGTCGAGGCCCTGCGGCTGCGGGCACTCGGTTACTGACCGAACAGTCAAATGAACAGCTTAAGACCGATCTTAATAACGGCGGCCCTTATTTTAACAGCCGGTCTGTTCTATTGGGCCCTTTTTGTGCCCAAGGAAGATATTTCCCAACGGATCTACCGGACCCTGAAAGAGCAGGAAGGCCGCGCCGACCTGTCGTTCAATAAGGTGACCTTCGAGGAAGCAAGCGGCAGCCGGAAATACTGGCAGCTGGCGGCCGAGAGCGCCATCGTCAACAAATCGACCGGCCTGGCCGCGCTCAAGAATACCCACGGCCTCTTTTTCAAGAACGGCAGGCCGGCGCTCAAGTTCCGCTCGCCCGCCGCCCTCTGGGACATGAAGAAAAAAGAGATCTATCTCGACCAGCCGCTCGGCTACGACCTCAATTCGGAAAAACAGCTTATCGGCCTGCTGAAAACGATCCGGAACGGACCGGCCTCCGTTTTCACCCTGCCGGCGGCCTACCGGCACGGCCTCGGCTACTGGTTCCGGGCCAATAATTTGAGCTGGAAGCTCGCCGACCAGCAGCTTATCTGCACCGGCGGCATTGTCCTGAACAAAGGCGAAGTGACCGGTTACGCCGATCAGCTGACCGGCGACGTGGAATTCAAAAAAGTCCTGCTTGACGGCTCGCCCCGCGTCGTGATCGCGCCGCCGCTGGCCGCGCCGATCACCGTCGAAGCGGCCCAGTTCGAACTGAACAGCGCGGCCGACGTGCTGACCGCCCGGGGCAACCCGGTGGTGACCTGGCGCACCGCCCGCGTCACCGCGCAAACAGCCGGCTACTGGCAGGCCGATAAAAAAATCAAGCTGGCCGGCGATGTCCGGGTCAGTTACGAGGATATCAGCGCCTGGGGCGCCGCCGCCAACTACCTGACGGGCAAGGAACTGATCATTCTTTCCGGCGAAGCCCGCGCCGAACAGGGCAACAGCCGTTTGAGCAGCGATCAGGTCATGGTTTCGCTGAAGGACCGGAAGATCTCGCTGCTGGGGAAAGGCAAAGTCGTGATCCCGGCCGCCGAGGTGTCACCGTGACGACCCAACTGGCCGTCAAGCCGAAATTACAGCCCAAGGCGGCGGACCTGGACGGCCTCTACGATCTGCTCATCGTCGGCGGCGGGCCCGCCGGCCTGACAGCGGCGCTTTACGCCGGCCGGGCCCGCCTCAAGACGCTGCTGATCGAAAGAATGGTCCTTGGCGGCCAGGCCTCCAACGCTTTCCAGATCGAGAACTATCCCGGCTTCGCGGAAGCGGTTTCCGGCCACGACCTGGCCCGCAAAATGGCGGAACAGACCGGGAAGCTGGGGGTGCCGGTCCTCTGGGGGAGCGCCGGCGCGCTCAAGCCGGCGGAGAACGGGCAATTCGAGCTTCCGGTCGACGACAAGACCATCCGCGGCCGGGCGGTCATCATTGCCACCGGCTCCGAAAGCGCCAAGCTGAACGTCCCCGGCGAAGCGCAGCTGCGCGGCCGCGGCGTTTCTTACTGCGCCACCTGCGACGGCCCTTTCTATAAGAACAAGAACGTGATCGTGGTCGGCGGCGGCAACGCGGCGGTCGAAGAAGCGCTGTACCTGACCCGCTTTGCCGCCAAGGTCTCCCTGGTTCACCGCCGCGACGAGCTGCGCGCCGCCCGGCTGATCGTGGAAAAAGCCAAAAGCCACCCCAAGATCTATTTCTTCTGGCATTCGCAGCTGGAAGAGATCAAGGGGGAAAAGACCGTCAAGGAAGTCATCGTCAAGGACCTTGTTTCCGGTAAAAAGCTGATCGTGCCGGCCGACGGCGTCTTTATCTATATCGGCTATCAGCCCAGCAGCAATCTGGTCCGCGGCCTGGTCAAGCTCAACGAGCAGGGCTACATTATCACCGATGACAAACTGGCGACTTCGCTCCCGGGCGTTTTCGCGGCCGGCGACGTGCGGGTCAAGAGCCTGCGCCAGATCGTCACCGCGGCCGGCGACGGGGCGGTCGCGGCCGAAGCCGCCAGAGAATTCCTGGAGCGAGGTTGACAATTATTTTGCCGGAAGCGTATAATTTTTCTCTCATGAAAAAACTGATCTGCCTGCTGCTTTTGAGCGGGCTGGCCCTGGCGGCGGCCGGGGCGGCCGAGCCGGCGCCGCTCAGCGGCGCCCCCGCCCCCGAACTGGAGCTTCCCACCGCCAGCGGCCCGGCCGCGCCCCCCATCAACCTGCGGCTTTACCGGGGAGAAAAAGTCATCCTGGTCTTCTTTACCAGCTGGAGCAAGGCCTGCCAGGCGGAGCTCGACGATCTGCAGGCGCTCTACCGCGCCGAGAAGAACGGCCCGGCCATCGTGGCCGTTTCTTTTGACAAAAAAAGCAAAGAGCTGAAGGCGTACCTCTCCAAAACCGCTCTGTCTTTCCCGATCCTGCTGGACAAGAAGCTAAGCACGATCGACAGCTACCAGATCGTCATCATCCCCACCACTTTTTGCCTCAACCCTGACGGGGTGATCGAAAAGGTCTTTGTTGATTACGACGATAACGTCAAAAAAGCGCTCGAAGAGTGGCTGAAATCCTGAGCCGTCATTCGTAGCGCAGCGCCGCGACCGGATCGAGCCGCGCCGCCCGGAGCGCCGGATAGACCCCGAAAAAGATGCCGACCGCCGCCGAAACGACCGTCGCCATGACCACCGCCCACCAGGCGATGACCAGCGTCCCTTTGATGAAGAACATGATCAGGAACGCCCCCAGCAACCCCAAAATGATGCCCAGTACCCCGCCGAGCAAACTGATCATCATCGATTCGACCAGGAACTGCAGCACGATGTCGCGGCGCCTGGCGCCGACCGCCTTGCGCACGCCGATCTCGCGGACCCGCTCATTGACCGCCACCAGCATGATGTTCATGATGCCGATCCCGCCGACCAGAAGAGAAATGGCCGCGATGCCGGAGACAAACCCGGTCAGCGCCGCCAGGACATTGTTGACGATGTTCAGGATCCCCTGCTGGGTCAGGAAGCGGAAATCGTCGCTCCGGATGCGGCGCTGGACCGCCACCGTGACTTTTTCCTTTACTTCAGCGATCCGGTTGGGGTCCTTGGGAAAGATATTGAAACGGAAGATCTTGTTCGTGCCGAGCATGTTCTGTATGGTGGTGATCGGCACTATCACCCGCTTGTCCATGTCCAGCGGCCCGACCGACCCCCTGGGCTCGGTCACCCCGATGACAAGGAACTGGTCGCCCTTTAATTTGACCCGCTCATTGACCGGATCGCTCTCGCCGAACAGGTTGCGCGCGATGGTCGGGCCGATGATCATCACCCGGCGGCGCCCGTCGACTTCCGCCTCACTGAAGAACCGCCCCTGCGTCAAATTGCCTCCCATCAGTCCCAGAAAATTGGCGGTCGTCCCCATGACCATCGACGCCTTGGTCTCGCTCCGGCCGAACTTGACCCGGCCGGAACCGGGATTCAGGGCAACGATATCGCGGATCTCCGGCACCTGACCCTTGAGGTAGGCGATATCTGCGTAGACGAATTTAGGATTGGGCGGCACCATCGGGTCCTTGCCGGCAGCCAGCACGAAAGAATCGTAGCCGGCCCCCAGGTTCTTGATCTGGTCGGTCACGTAGTTCTTGGCCCCCTCGGCGATCGTCACCAGGGTGATCACCGAGAAGATGCCGATGACCACGCCGAGCATGGTCAGGGCGCTGCGGACCTTGTTGGACATCAAGGCCCGCCAGGCCTGCTTCATTTCTTCCCAGATAGAGTAGATCATACTTCGAACCTCAACGCCTCGACCGGATCGAGCCGCGCGGCGCGCATCGCCGGATAAACGCCGAAGAAAGTGCCGACCAGGAAAGCGACCAGGCAGGCCAGATAAGCGGCCCCCCAGGCGATCACCGCGCTCATTTTCAGCCAGGTCATGATCCCCCAGGCGGCCAGCGTGCCGACGGCGATGCCGATCAGCGCCCCGCTCATGGTGATCAGGACCGACTCCATCACGAACTGCAGGAAAATGTCCTGCCGTTTGGCGCCGATCGCCTTGCGGATGCCGATCTCGCGCGTCCGCTCGGTCACCGCCACCAGCATGATGTTCATGATCCCGATGCCGCCGACCAGCAGCGAGATCGCGGCGATCGCCGAAACAATGCCGGTCAGGGCATTGAGGATGTTGTTGATCATGTCGATCCCCCCCTGCTGGGTAAAGACCTGGAAATCCTGCTTGCCGTGCCGCCTGGTCATCAGCCGGGTGATGTCCGTCACCGCCTGGGGAACGGACGCCTCATCGATCACGACCACGTTAAGATCGGTCACGGTCTTTGTCCCGAGGACGGCCTCCGTCAGCGAGATCGGCAAATAAGCGATATCGTCCATATCGTAAAAGAGGAGCGTCCCCTTTTCCTCCAGGACGCCGATCACGATGAAGCCGACGCCGTTGATCTTGATCCTTTCGCCGAGCGGGGAGTACTCGCCGAAAAGCTTGCGGGCAGTGTTCTTGCCGATCACCACCACGTGCTTGCGGCCGTCGATCTCCGCCTTGTTGAAGAACCGCCCTTCCGCCACTTTCTGGGTGTAAGCGTACGGGAAATCCTCGGTCATCCCCAGCGTAAAGGGCGGCGTATATTCCTTTTTACCGTACCGGAGCCGGCCGCGGCCGACCACTTCCGGCATCACGTACCGCACGTTCTTCACCTGCGTCTTAATGGCATTAGCGTCTCCGATCGTCAGCGTGAGTTCCGGCACGGCCGCATCGGCCTCGCCGGGGTTGACGCTGATGAAGTTCGTCCCCGCCCCCCAGCCCCTGATCTGGTCCAGGATGAAGCTTTTCGCCCCCTCCCCCATCGAGACCAGGGTGATGACCGCCGCCACGCCGATAATCACGCCGAGCGTGGTCAGGAGAGAGCGGGTCCGGTTGACCAGCAGCGAGGCGAAGGCGATCTTGAGCGGCTCGAACAAGTTGATCATGAAGCGCGCCGGCGGTTATTGACCGGCTCGTCGGCCACGATCAGGCCGTCCTTGAGGCGGACGATCCGTTTGCTGTGTTCGGCGATCTCCTGGTCGTGAGTGACAATGATCAGCGTGATCCCTTTGTTATTAAGCTCCTGAAAAAGACGGATGATCTCCTCGCCGCTCGTTGAATCAAGATTGCCGGTCGGCTCGTCGGCCAAAATGAGCGACGGACCGTTGGCCAGCGACCGGGCGATCGCCACGCGCTGGCTCTGCCCGCCGGACAGCTCCGACGGCTTGTGGTACATGCGCTCTTTAAGCCCGACGCTCTCCAGCAGCCCGGCCGCTTTTTCCCGCCGCTCGTCAAACCCGACGCCGGCGTAGATCAGCGGCAGCTCGACGTTCTCAACGGCGTTGAGCTTGGGGAGCAGGTTGAAGGTCTGGAAAACGAAGCCGACTTTTTTATTGCGGATCTCCGCCAGTTCGTTGTCATCGAGCTCGTCGACGTCAACCTCGTCCAACCGGACAGCGCCGGCGGACGGCCGGTCGAGACAGCCGAGAATATGCATCAGCGTCGATTTGCCGCAGCCGGAGGGCCCCATGATCGAAACAAACTCGCCCCGCTCGATCCTTAAATCGATCCCGCGCAGGGCGTGGACATCCACCGTTCCCATCCGGTAGGTCCGCTTGACATCGGTAATCCGGACGACCGGTCTGCCGTCAGCGCTCAACTTTGACCCTGCCCTTGTCTTTCAGTTTTTTACCGTCGGCGACGGCAACCAGGTCGCCGGCCGCCACGCCGGAAAGCGCTTCCACGCTGGTATAGGAACGGATGCCGATCTCGATCGGCGTTTCCCTGACCCGATTATTGTTCCCGACCACAAAGACGCAGGAACGGTCGTTCTTGCTGACCAGCGCCTCGCGCGGCACGATCAGCGCGTTCTCATTCTTCTTAACGGCGATATCAACGTTGACCGACATGTTGACCTTGAGCTCCTCGTGTTCTCCCAGGAATTTGATCTTGCAGGGAAAGACATAAGATTCCTCATCCAGCTTAACGCGGCCGCCGACCTTGCGCAGCTCCGCCAGCGGCGCGAGCCAGTAGATCTCACCGGCAAAAACCTTGTCCGGGTAAACGTCGGAAGCGATCTCGACCCGGTCGCCGATCTTGACACTGGCGATATCGATCTCGTCGATCTGGGCCTCGACCCAGGAGCGGTTGTAATTGACGATGGTGATCGCCGTCTGCCCCGCGCCGACGGTCTCGCCGGGATTGAAATCGACCTTGGCAACGATCCCGCCGTCCGGCGCGACCAGCCTGGTCGTGTCGTCAAACTCGGCCAGTGTTTCGCCGCCGCGGACGCGCTGGCCTTCGCGCACATTTATATTCATGATCTTGCCGCCCATTTTTGGCGCCAGATCATAAACCGGCGCGTCCACCTGGCCGCTGGCGGTGACCACCTGCTCGATCGCCCCGCGGACGACCTTTACCGCTTTGACGCCGACAACGTCATGGTTATACCAGCGCCAGCCGAGCCAAACGGCCAGCAGAAGCGCGGCCGCTCCGCCGATCCACATCCACCTTTTGATTTTAAATTTTCCATTGCGCATTTTTACAAAACCTCTTTCCCCACAACTTTATTGATCTTCGCTTTGGCCACTTCCACGTCGAATAGCGCCTGCAGCAGGTTATAGCGGGCCTGATTGAGCGAAACCTGGGCGTCGATCACCTCCAGGTTGGTGCCGGCGCCGGAAGCAAAGCGCAAATTGGAGACCTTATAGCTCTCTTCGGCCGAATCGACCGCTTTTCTCATCGAACCGATCATGTCAAGAGCGCTCTTCAGTGTCAAATAAGCGTCCCGGACCTCCAGCGCCACCCCGTTGCGGACCTGCTCTTCGGTCGCTTTTTGCGCTTCAAGGTTGGCTGAGGCCTCCTTTATTCTGTTCTCCCGTCCGAGTCCGTCAAACAATTTCCAGGAAGCCGCTCCGGCCACGCTCCAGCTGCTGGCACTGGAGCTATAAAGCGGGTTCTCGACGCTTTGATTGCCGGACGCGGCATTCAGCATCACCGTCGGGAAATACTCGGTCTGCGCCAGCCGCAGGTTATCCTGGCTGAGGCCGGTCGCCAGCAGGTATTGCTGCCAGTCGGGCCGGCTGGCAAAAGCCTGGCTCAGCAGTGTCTTGTATTCCGGCAGGTTAGCGACTTCCCCGGCAAACCCTTCCTCTTCCAACTCGACCGGCTGTTCAAGATCGTTCCCCAGGACATTGTTGAAAGCGTCCTTGGCCAGCTCGAGAGCATTCCGGGCTTTGGTCAAGGCAACATCAGAGTTGGCCACCTGGACCTCGGCCCGCAAGAAATCGGCTCTGGTCGCCACCCCGGCGCTGACCATCGTCCGGACCTGCTTGAGGTGGGAGTTGGCCATCTCTTTCGATTCCTGCGCTAGTTTGACGCTCCGGCCCGCTTTGATCACGCTGAAATACGCCTGCGTCACGCTGAACGCGGTCTCAAGGGAAATCTTTCTCAAATCCTGATCAGCCAGCTCGGCGCCTTTCCTGGCCAGACCATAGCCCGGAAGCAGCGCGGCCACGAAGAGCGGCTGTGACAGCGAGGCCTGGAAGTTTTTTGTGGTCTGGGGATCATTAAGGCCGAAGGTAATGACCTGACCGTTGAACACGACCGAGGAGGGCTGCGTATAGCTGCGGCTCAGGCTCCCGTCCAGACTGATCGTCGGGAAAAACGCGCCGATCGCCTGGTTCAGTTTGGCGCCGGCCGCTTCAGCTTTTTTCCGGCCGGCCTGCACCGCCGGGTTCTGCTTAAGCGCCAGAGCGATACTTCCCTTGAGGTTGAGGGCATAGCTTTCGAGAGCATAAGCGGGGGCCGCAAACCTCAAACATCCAATTTCAAAACAAATTACAAATACTAAGAACCAAATCCCAAACGGTTTGGAAGTTGGTGCTTTTGGCGCTGTTTTGAAGTTTGAGGTTGGAAGTTTGATGTTGTTCATTGCCCCTATATTTTACCTTACTTCCTCTGTTTTTTCAGCCGCTTTTTGGCTGGCCGCGCCCGGCGGCTTATTCCAGTTTCTTCCTGAACCGGAGAACGCTCAGGCCCATGATCACCGCGCCGATCAGCACCATCGGCCAGACATCGTGCCAGAGATAACGCAAGCCGACCCCTTTCAAAAAAATGCTCCTGACGATCTCGAGAAAATAGCGCAAAGGTATGATGCCGGTGGCCAGTTGGATCAGCCAGGGCATGTTGGCGATCGGGAAGATGAAACCGGACAGGATGATCTGCGGCATGATCAGGAAAACGGTCGTCATCATCGCCTGGCGCTGGGTCTGGGAAACGATCGAGAGGAAAACGCCGAGGCCGAGGCCGGTCAGCATGAAGACCGAACCAAGCAAAAAAAGCTCCAGGACATTGCCCCGGAACTGGATATTGAACCAGAGGGTGGCGGCCAGGAAGACCAGCAGGATATCAAAAAAAGCGACCAGGGCGAACGGGATCAATTTGCCGAGGATCAATTCGGTTGGCCGCAAGGGCGTCACCGCCAGCATCTCCATCGTCCCCCGTTCTTTCTCCTTGATGATCGAGGCGCTGGTCAGGATCATGCTGATCATCATCAAAATAGTGGCAAAAACGCCGGGCACCATGTAATTGACGCTCTTGAGGTCGGGGTTATACCAGACCCGGCTCTCCAGGTTAAGCAACTGAAGCTCGACCGTCAGCCCGGCGCGCGCCAGCCGCCTGCGCAGCCAGGCCTGCGCCTGGCCAAAATTTATCTGGTTGATATAGCCCTGGATGATCCCCGCCGTGGCCGCGTTACTGCCGTCGATCACCGCCTGGACGGGCGCGCTCTCGCCGCGCACCAGTTTTTTCCCGAAATCAACCGGCACGCAAAGGCCAAGCTTGGCCCGGCCGCCGTCGATCAGCGAGCGCAGCTGGGCCGGGCTCTGCACATAATAATTGAAATCGAAATAACCGGAATTTTTGTAGCTCTGCAGGTAGGCGCGGCTGTAAACCGAGTTGTCGCTGTCCAGCACCACGGTCGAGATATGGTTGATATCGGTCGAGGCAACATAACCGAAAATTATCAGCTGGATGACCGGGGCCATCAGCGCGAGAAAGAGCAGCCGCGGGTCGCGCCAGAGCTGCAAAAATTCCTTTTTAATGAAATGGGCCAATCTTGAGTCCATTGCCCCCCTACTCCAATCTCTTCCTGAACCGCCGGACGCTGGCCGCCAGCAAAATGACGGAGAGGGCCAGCATCATCAAAAAATCGGGCCAGAGATAAGCCAGGCCGGTCCCCTTAAGAAAAATGCTGCGCACGATGCTCAAATAATAGCGCGCCGGGATGAGATAGCTCAGGCCCTGGATAATCCAGGGCATGTTCTCGATCGGGAAGACGAAGCCGGAGAGCAGGATCCCCGGCAGCATGGTCGCCAGGATCGAGGCCTGCATCGCTTCCTGGCCGGTGCGCGCCACGTTCGAGATGAGCAGGCCGAGCGACATGGCGCCGGTCAGGAAAACAAAAGAACTGACGAGCATAAAGAAAAAATTCCCCTTCAGCGGCACGCCGAAAAGGAAAACGCCGAGCAGGGTCACGATGATAATGTCAAAAAAGGCGACCAGCACGTACGGCACGATCTTGCCGAGCATCAGCTCGTTCTTGCGGACCGGGCTGACCACCAGCGCCTCCAGCGTACCCTGCTCCTTTTCGGACACGATCGTCAGCGACGTGAGCGTGGCCGACATCTGCATCAGGATCACGACGATCAGCCCCGGCACGAAGAAGTTGATGCTGCGCAGCGTCTCGTTGTACCAGACCCGCGTTTTGAGATCGATTGGCAACCTGGCCCGGGTCAATCCCTGCTGATAGGCCTGGACAATGCCGCCAATATAGGAGAGCGCGGAAGAAGCGTAGGTCGGGTCGGCGCCGTCGACCAGTATCTGCAGGTCGGCCGTTTGCCCGGCGGCGATCTTTTTGTCAAAATCGTTCGGGACATTGATGATGACCCGAACCGCGCCGCGGTCGAGCCGATCGGCGAACTGGCGGTCGGAAGTCAGGTTCTCGGCCAGGCGGAAATAACCGCTGTTCAGGAATTTACCGACCAGGCCGCGGCTGGCCGCCGAGCGGCTCTGGTCGTAAACGGCGGTCGGGATGTTCCTGACGTCAAAAGAGACCGCGTAGCCGAAAAGGACCAGCATCATGACCGGCAGAAGGAACATCAGGGCCAGCGAGCGCGGGTCCCGCACCAGGTGCAGGTATTCCTTCCTGACAATCGGCCAGAGCCGCTTGATCACGGTTTTTTCTCCGCGGCGACCAGGGAGACAAAGACATTTTCGAGCGAAGACGTGCCGGTCGCCGTTTTCAGATTATCCGGCGTATCGCAGGCGATGATCCGGCCGCCGTCGATCAGCGCGACCCGGCCGCAACGTTCCGCCTCGTCCAAGTAGTGGGTGGTGACGAGAAAGGTCACCCCGCCCCCGGCCAGTTCCTTGATCACCGACCAGAACTTCCGCCGCGCCAGGGGATCAACCCCCGCCGTCGGTTCGTCGAGAAAGACGATCTGCGGATCGTGGACCAGCGCACAGCCGAGCGCCAGGTGCTGTTTGACGGAGCCGGCCAGGTTGGCGGTCAGAACTTTTTCCCGGCCGGCCAGTTCCGCCTTCCGGATGATGCTCTCTTTCTTCGCCCGGCGCTCTGCTTTTTTTGTCTGGTAAATCCCCTGATAAAAATCGATGTTCTCCGCCACGGTCAGGTCCTCGTATAAAGAGAACTTCTGCGACATATAGCCGATGTGCTTCTTGATCTCTTCGCTCTGCCGTTTGATATCAAAACCGCCGACCGTTCCCGCCCCGCCGCTTGGGTCAAGCAGGCCGCAGAGCATGCGGATCGTCGTCGTCTTGCCAGCGCCGTTCGGCCCGAGAAAGCCGAAGACCTCGCCTTTGGCGACGGTAAAACTGATCCGGTCAACCGCGGTAAAGGAGCCGAATTTCTTGACCAGGTCTTTGACTTCGATCGAATTATCGGCCACCGGCAACCCCGCTCCCCTCGACGATCCTGATGAAGGCTTCTTCCAGGGTGGCCGCCCCGGCCTGGCGCTTGACCTCCGCCGGCGTGTCGCAGACCAGCAGTTTTCCCTCGCGGATCAGGCCGACCCGGTGGCAGCGCTCCGCCTCGTCCATGTAGGGCGTGGTGACCAGGATCGTCACCCCCGTCAGGCCGTTCAGAATGCGCCAGAACTCGCGCCGCGAGATCGGGTCGACGCCGGTGGTCGGCTCGTCGAGAAAAAGAAGCTCGGGCGTATGGATGAGGTTGCAGGCCAGCGCCAGCTTTTTCTGCATGCCGCCGGAGAGCTGCGCGCCCCGGCGCTTGGTGAACGGCGCCAGGTTAGTAAAAGCCAAAAGCTCGGCTTTCTTCTTCGCCCTGACCGCGCCGGGCACCTGATAAAGATCGGCGAAGAAATCAAGGTTCTCTTCGACGGTCAGGTCGCCGTAGAGGCTGAAGCGCTGGGGCATGTAGCCGATCCGGTCGCGGATCTTCTCCGCTTCTTTAAGGCTGTGCAACCCGAGGACCCTGATCTCGCCGGCGGTCTGCTCCATGGCGGTCGAGAGCATCCGCAAAGTGGTGGTCTTGCCGGCGCCGTCGGGGCCGACCAGCCCGAAGATCTCCCCCCGCGGGACCTGCAAATTAAATTGAGAAACGGCAGCCAGGTCCTTGAACTTTTTGGTGAGCCCGCTGGCCTCTAGCGCGCAGTCCACTTGAACTGCGCGTCGGCCGGCATCCCGGGCTTCAGCTTCCGGTCGGGATTGCTGATCTCGATCTTGACGCCGAAGACCTGGGTCGTCCGCTCCTCTTTTGTTTGGATCGACCTGGGAGTGAATTCGGCCTGGTCGGAAATGTAAGTGACCTTGCCCAGGAATTCCTGATCGGGATAAGAGTCGACGGAAACAACGACCTCCTCCCCCAGGCCGACCTTGCCGAGGTCGCGTTCGGCCAGGTAGACCGTCAATTTGACGGTGGAGAGGTCGGCCAGCGTCACGATCGGCGTGCCGACCGTCGCCAGTTCGCCCGGCTCGATCGCCCTGACCAGGACGACGCCGGAGAGCGGCGCCTTGATGGTCGCGTTAGCGAACTGGATCTGCGCGGTGTCGAGCGCGGCTTTGGCAACATCCAGGGCCGCAGCCGAAGCGTCGTATTGCTGGGGGCTGATCGTCCGGTCGGCGAACAGCTGTTTGTTGCGCGCAAAATCGTCCCTGGCGATCTGGTATCTCGCCTGGGCGCCGTTCACCGCCTGCTGCAGTTCGCTGGGGTCGAGCTCGGCCAGAATGTCGCCTTGTTTGACCTGCGAACCCTCGTCCACCCCGACCGTGATGACCCGGGCGACCACCTTGCTGCTGACGGTGACGCTGGTCACCTCGATCGTGCCGGAGGCGGTGAGCCGATGGTCATTGAGGTTTTTGTAGTAATAATAACCAAAGCCGGCGATCACCAGGATGACGGCCACAAGCAACAGCATCATTCTTCTTCTGTCCATCGGACACCCCTTTGAGAATTATCGCTCCCGTTCCTTAAAGAGCTTCCCGGTCGTTGACCAACCCGCGGTAGAACTCCGCGTATTTGTCCTTGTCTTTGCCGGCGCGCAGGGCAATGGCCGAGCGCGGATGCTGATTGAGGATGCCGGTGATCATGTAGGGGATAATATACCCCCACTCGATCTTCTCCCGCAGAGGGAGGAATTCTTTTTCGATCACTTCGAGCACCGGCTCCAGCTGGAACTTCGGGTTCTTCAGGAAACCGAGCAGCAGCTCGAGCGGACAGTTCCCCGGCCCGCGGCCGATGCCGTAGATCGTGGCGTCGAGATAATTGGCCCCCTTGCGGATCGCCTCGATCGTGTTGGCAAAGGCCAGTTGCCGGTTATTATGGGTGTGGATGCCGACCTCGATCCCCTTCGGCTGGAGATACTGCCGGTACAGCTTGACCAGGAAATGGACCTGCTCCGAAAAGAGATGCCCGTAGCTGTCGACGATGTAGACCGCCTTGACCGGCGTCTCCGCCAGCTGGCGCAAGCCCTCCTCCAGGTCGGGCTGGAGCGCCGTGGAGATCGCCATGATGTTGACCGTGGTGTCGTAACCCTTGGCGGCAAAATGCTTGACATAGTCGATCGCCTTGTCGATGTCCTTGACGTAGCAGGCGACCCGCATCAGATCGACCACGCTCTCCTTCTTCTCCCTGACCGCGTCAAGCTCCACCCGGCCGATATCGACCATCGTGGCGATCTTGGCCCCATTGGGGACGCCGGCGGTCACCTCGCGGAGGAAATCCTCGTCGCAGAACTTGGACTTGCCGAACTTGCCGGGGGAATATTGCTTCTTAGAAAGCTGGTAGCCGACCTCGCAGTAGTCGACCCCCGCCAGCGAGCAGGCGCGATAGACCGCCTTGACGAAACTGTCGTCAAAAAGATGGTCGTTGATCAGCCCGCCGTCGCGGATCGAGCAGTCGAGGGTCTTGATTTCCGGCCGGTACATAAAATTATTATAACCTATTCCTTCGGGATCTCAACGTAAAAAATACTGCCGCCCTCGGGATTGTTCTCGATCCAGACCCGGCCGGCGTGGAGCTCGACGATCCGCTTGACGATCGCCAGGCCGAGCCCGGTCCCCTTGACCCCCTGCTTCTCGACGCGCTTGAAGCGGGTGAAGAGCGTCGGCTTGTCGGCGTCCGCGATCCCCACTCCCCAGTCCTTGACGTAGATCAGCCAGGACCTCTCCGTGCCCAGGATATTGACCTCGACCCTGGCGCCGTCGGGCGAATATTTGATCGCGTTACTTAAAAGATTGGCGAACACGTCGCGGACCATCTGGTTGACCAGCGCCGGCCTTTCCCCCTGCGGCAGCAATTCCAGCCTGATCTTGTGTTCAAGCAGCACGACGTTCAGCTCATCGGCCACCTGATGCAGGACCTCGTTCAGGTCGGCCCGCTCCCGGGGGAGCGACTCGGCATTCTCGAGCCGGGCGTAGATCTTGGCGTTCTCGATCAAGTCGATAATGTGGTCGGCGCTGGTGACGATCAGCCGCAGGAACTCCTTGCGGGCCGCCTCGTCCGGCTCTTTCATCATCACGATCGCCGCGCTCGACTTGATCACGCCGGCCGGGCTCATCAGGTCGTGCCGCAGGATATCGAGCAGCAGTTCCTTGAGATGGCTGGACGACTGCGCCTCATCCCGGGCGGCGACCAGGGCGGCATCGAGCTGAAGATGCTCGACGTCCCGCCGGTAAAGCTGGGTGGCGTTCAACCACAATAAAACCAGGACGTAAATGATCGCTCCGACCACAAAGAGCGAAGAGCGAAAGGCCTCGTCATAGTAATCCAGCCAAACCCCCAGCTCGCTCAGCAGCGCCAGCAGCAGCAGGCCGAAGCAGCCGACCGTCAGCAGGCGCCGCAGGGATTCCCCCGCGCCGCTCTCGCTGGTGACCAGCGCCATCAGCCCCCGGTCAGGCCGCGCGAACAAAACGGCAAAAAAACTGACGGCGAACAGCGCAACGGTATGCAGCGCCATTTTGGAATACTTTGATAGGTCGTAAAAAGCCTCGACGTGAAATAAATAGCCGACCAAGCTCAAGAGCACAATAAAACCAACCGCCATAATCAAATATTGAGCGGGGCGCCGGCCGTTCTTATCCTCAAGATCAAGGCACAAAATGGCCAGCCCGACCAGGCAAAAACAGACGGCCGAATTGGCCGCCATGCGGCCAGGGCTTAACGTGTCGACCGCGCCCGGAGCTTCACGGCAAAGCAGCTGGTCGATCCCCAGGTCCCACTGGAAAAAATATTCGGCCAGCGTCAGGGCGCCGAGCAGGACCACCAGCCAGCAGATCAAACGCACCAGATTCCGCTTGAACGCTTCTGCCTCAGCGCCAACTTCGAACTGCGCCAACCATAAAGCCAGCCCGCTCAAAACAAAACCCAGCGCAGCGTTAGCCTTCATGGAAGAATAAGTGGCGCTCACGCTTTTCAAGGCCGGTATGTCAAACCACCAGCCAGCAAGAACAATCCCTCCCCCCAGGATCAGCACCAGCGCCGCCAGCCGCGAGAGCGCTTTCAGCCCCTCGACCAGGCGCGGCGACGAGCTTATAACCACGGCATCGTTCATAATTATTTTTTCGCCTCCCTGATTATCTTTTTCGCCAGGGCGACCGCGCCGACCGCATCAAGGCCGTAAGCCGCGCCGATCCGGTCGGCGTAACCCTTGGTCACCACCGCGCCGCCGACCAGCAGGGGAATATTTAATTTTTCCTTCGCCAGTTCGGCCTTGACCGCGCCCATCTCGACCATCGTCGTGGTCAGGAGCGCCGACAGGGCGATCACGTCGGGCTTTTCCTTTTTGGCCGCCGCGACGATCTTGGCCGGCGGGACGTCCTTGCCGAGGTCGCTCACCGCGAAACCGTGGTTCTCGAGCATCATTTTGACGATGTTCTTGCCGATGTCATGGATGTCGCCCTTGACGGTGGCCAGGAGGACTTTGCCGGTCGTCCTGACCTTCTCTTTCGGTATCTTTGCCTTGCAAAGCTCGAAACCGCGGGTCATCGCCCCGGCTGACTCGATCACCTGCGGCAGGAAGTACTCTTTTTTGTTGAATTTCCTGCCGACCACTTCCATGCCGGGGACCAACCCCCGGTCGATGACCTTTTGCGGATTAAATTTTTTCGCCAGGGCCTGTCTGACCAGTTCAGCCACGGCCTCGGCGTTACCGTCAATGACCGCTGATTCGATATCCTTGCAACCGGAAAACTTAACGTTCCGCGCCAACGTTTCACGCTTTTTCTCGCCCGGCTTCCCCGACCGCCGGGCTTTTTCCACTTCCGCCTTAAAAGCCCTCAACAGCGCTTCTCTGCCTTCAGCCCTTTTTGCCTTCACGGGCCTTAAGGGGCCCTTGAGCGCCCGCTTCATTTCCCCGTCCGTCACATCAACGATCGCCGCGTCCAGACCGTAAGCCAGCGCCAGCTGGAAATACAAGGCGTTAAGCTTTGACCGGTTCGGCAGGCCGTGAGAAACGTTGCTGATGCCGAGGATGGTCTTAACGCCGAACATTTCCTTGACCAGCGGGACCGCTTTCAGCGCCTCAAGACAGCCGGCAAGGCCGACCCCCGCCGTCATGACCAGGTTATCGACATAAATATCCGCCGGGGCGAGGCCCGCTTCTTTGGCCGACAGGACGATCCGCTCCGCGATCCTCACCCGTTCGCCGGCCGTCCGGGGCAACCCTTTTTCGTCCAGGGCGAGCGCGATGACCGCCGCGCCGTACTTTTTGGCCAGCGGCAGGACCTTTTCCAGGCTTTCTCTCTTGCCGTTGACCGAATTAAGCAGGGCCCGCCCGCAAACGACCTTCAGCCCCGCTTCCAGCGCGGCGTAGTTGGGGCTGTCAATCGACAAAGGCCGGTCGGAAACCTGCTGGACCAGCTTGACCGCGGCCGCCATTGCTTCCGGCTCCGGAATATCAGGGACGGAAACATTAACATCGAGCAAATCGGCGCCGGCCCTGGTTTGCGCTTTGGCCTCTTCCCTCAAGATCTGGGTTTTACCGGCCTTGATCTCTGCCTGGAACAACTTCCGTCCAGTTGGGTTAATTCGTTCGCCGATCAGCAAAGGCCGGCCCTTTGGCGTTTCAACAGCTTTAGTTCGCGAAGCGAATTTCGAATCGCGAATTTCGAATTTCGAAATAAATTCGAATTTCGAATTTCGAATTTCGGATTTGACCGCGCTGATATGCTCCGGCCCCGTCCCGCAGCATCCCCCAATGATCCTGACCCCCAGCCGGGCGAACTTGCCGGCAAATCCGCCGAACCGCTTGCCGGTCATCCTGTAGACAGCCTGATTACCGATCAGTTCCGGCATGCCGGCGTTAGGCATTACCATCACCGGCAGCCTGGTGACCGCCAGATACCGTTTGGCGATCTTGAGCAAACCTTCCGGCCCGGTCGAACAATTCGCGCCGATCACGTCGGCGCCCAGGGCTTCCAGCACGACAACGGCCGCTTCGGGCGGCGTGCCGTAGACCGTTTTGGCCGCGTCATCGTAAGTCAGGCTGGCGATCACCGGCAGTTTGGTCCTGGTCTTGGCCGCGATGACCGCCGCTCTCATCTCCTGCAGGTCGGAAATGGTCTCAACGGAAAGGATGTCGGCGCCGCCTTCAGCCAGCGCCGCCGCCTGTTCGCCAAACGCCTCACACGCCTGGTCGAAAGTCACTGCGCCCAGCGGGTCGAGCAGCTTGCCGAGCGGGCCGAGCGAGCCGCAGACGAATTGTGCTCCGGCCGACCGCGCCAATTGGGCGGCCGCGACATTGATCTCGCGGACCTTATTATCAAGGCCGTAATCCTTGAGCTTGATCCGGTTGGCGCCGAAGGTATTGGTCTCAACGATGTCCGCGCCAGCCCCGATATAAGCTTTATGGATCGCCTTAACAACCTCCGGTTCTGCCAGATTCTGCGCCTCGAAGCAAGCTTCGGGCCGGACGCCGCGGGCCATCAGCTGGGTCCCCATGGCGCCGTCCATGACCAGTATCCGTCTATTTATCTGATCCAGTATTCCCGTCATAAGACGGAAAAATTATAACACATCCTTCCCGGGAAAACCGAAAACAAAGTGAAATTTTTCGCCGAATCGGCTGATAAGAGGGTAAGTACAAATGTTTTTCTCAGAATCTTTAACTGGCTGGGGATTAAATAACTTGCGCCGCGGCCCGCGACTGAAACCCGCAAGGGAATCAAGCGGCCCTTTTAGCCGTTGCTTTGTCCTTGACCCTCACAACGTTAAAGAACTGCTGGCTCAGGTCCGCAGCTGCCAGACATATAAATTCACTCTCGCCGGGAAAACATTGACACTTGAGCAAGCCCGGCAGAACTGTCTTGCCCGGACCAGCGGACAGATCGACATAGTTTATCTGGGAGCCAACATAGTTTGCCGGGAGCCTTTCTACCTGATCAGAATCTGGAGATGCGATCCGGAAGTGCAGACCGCGGTCAGCGATTATTTATCTTCATTCAAAATGCTAGCTGCCAGCAAAGAACAAGCCGGCACGGCAGGAACGTTACTTTATGTTCTAAGCCTCACTGAAACGGGATCCGCCGCATAACGTAGGCGTCCTCGCCGTCGGGATAATACGCTTTTCTGGTGCTGATGACCTGAAAGCCGTAGCGCTGGTAAATATTTTTGGCCGTCTCGTTGGAGGCCCTGACCTCGAGGAAAAAGACCTCTTCGTCGTTCAGAACATGCTGCATCAGCCGCTTGCCGACCCCCTGCCCCCGGACATCGGGATGGACCGCCATATTGATGATGTGCACTTCATCGAGGATCTTTTCGACCCCGATATAGCCGACGATCTTATTTTCGTCCCTGGCGACAAGATATTTGTGCTCGTCCTCGCGGAAGACCGCTTCCGGTTTGGGGAATTTGAAGCAGCGCCGCTCGATCTCCACCACCGCGGAAATGTCCCTGTCTTTCATCGGTGTGATCGCGATCATTTTTCAAACTCCCTGAAGTTCGGCTGGTGGGAATAAACAGGGGCGAGCTTAAGCGGATCGTCCGTTTTTCCGGCCTTGAACTTTTCCCGGCCGAGCCTGGCGACGTTAAGCCCATAAGGCTGACCGTGAATGTCCGCGGCAAAATGCAAGTTATCCCGCTTAATCGCCCTAAGCTCACCGGTCTTGCCCGCCAGCCAAATCTCCCCCGAAATGCCCGACAGCCGCGCTTGAAGAACCGCCAGCTTCATTACCAGGTCATCGGTCAGCCTCGTCAGCCTGCCTCCCGAGCTCCCGAACAGAGCGCAATTATATTCGTCGCCCCGCGCGTCGAGCACGGCCATGACCGTCCCCTCAAGATCGATCAAATTGTAGGCGACCGCCTCAAGTGTGGAAACGCCGGCCAGCGGCACGTTCAGCGTCTGGGCCAGGGTTTTGGCCGCCGCCAAACTGCCGCGCAGGCCCGAGTAGGAGCCGGGACCGGCCGCCACTGCAATCCCGTCGATCTGCGCCGGTTCGAGCCCCGCTTCTTTGACGTAGAACATGATCTTTTCCGCGCGGCCGTCCGCCACCGTCGTTTCGGCAAGCAGGGTCTCTTCGTCTATTAAACCGAGGCTGATTACTTTAGTCGCGCCGCTAAGCCCGAGGATTTTCATAAGGATAAGTATAACAAATTATGAAATTTATGACCATTCCGTGCGAAATATAAACAGATATGAGCCGCGTATCGCTTAGAGTTGAACCGTTAGGGAAAAGGTCTTTTTTCGGGAAGACTTATGAACCCCAAGCTAAATATGCGCTCGTTCACCCGCAAGGACTGAAGTTAAAACTCCTTCAAGACCCCAACTATATCCAAGCGCTGCGCCGGAGCGGTTTTTTCGATCTGCCAAGAGAAGCAGTCAGCGTTGGAGAAGCTTACCAACTGCACAAAATGCCGGCCGATCCTCACGGAGAGATAACTTCGCGACAGGCTGTTGATGCTCTGGGCAAAAGCCTTGTTGCTGCCACAACTGCCAACGAAGCTCCGTTGCATTTCAATCAACTTACTTATAACGAAGGGATCGTCGATCCGCTCCGCAGCCGCGAACTGCTATCCGGCCTGCCTTGGGAAGGCAACGGACATTATTACAGCCTTGTTTACTCGGAAGCTACGGGGATCGGCTTTCAGGCGGTTCGGATCACACGCCTGCAACACAAGCCTGATCTTTCCGTGGTGGTTAGCGGTAAGCCGCTGGTTTGGGATGGAAATAAGACGACGCTTGAACAATATCTGCCCACTTGTATCAGCGATATCAGGCACGTTTTTGTTTCGCCGAATATCGGAGGGATCCCGATCATTTCCAGAAAAATCGGCCAAATGATCAGGGCCCGGGTTTTTGACGAGATTGGCGACCTATCAAACAGGCAAGGTAAATTCTCTATCAGTTTCCAGGAAATACAAGCATCGCTAAAACGGCTTAATTCTCCGGCGCTTTCAAAAGACGAGATAAAAAATCAGTTCGCATATTATTTCGGGGAAAGCCTTACCGCGACCAAAGAAACGCTCGAATTCCCTCTGATATTCAACCCTTATCGGCACACTTTTTGGGCCGGATTGTGGAACGGAGATCTTTTGGCCGGCTTCATTTCCAACCAAGAGAAAGAAGATCTCGAGGCCATCAAATTAGGGCTGACCATCCCCGAATTACAAAATCTAATGCTAAATCACGGGGCCAGGTGGGCTCTAGCTTTCGGCGCCGGAGCGGACAATCGCCTTTTTCATTATTCAGCGGAAAGCAACTCGATAAAACGGAACATTGATGCTGATGCACAAAATAGGGATAGGACCCCTTCAGGAATGTTAGCTGTCATTTCCCAGCCGCGCCGCTAAGCCCGAGGACACGCATATCTTTCTCTCCTGTTCCGAAATGACCTCCAGTTTGATCCCCTCCGCTCCCGGAGGCAGCAAGCCGCCCAGCCGCTCCGCCCACTCGACGACGCAGACGCCGCCGCGGGAAAAATATTCCTCGATCCCGAGATCGGCAACTTCTAGACCTTCATCCAGCCGGTAAAGATCGATATGATAAAAAGGCAAGCGCCCCTCATACTCGTTGATAATTATAAAAGTCGGTGAAGTGACATAAGCTCTGACGCCTAAACCCGAAGCTATGCCCTGGATCAGGGTGGTTTTCCCCGCCCCCAACTGACCGGTCAAGGCGATAATCTCGTTGGGCAACAAAAAAGCGCCGATTTTCTTACCGAGCTCAATAGTTTCTTCGGCGCTTTTGGCGGTCAAACATTCCATTTACATTGCTTCTTACTTCTTACTTTGAAACCTACCAACGCTCGTAGTCGTCGTACGACCCGCCCTTGATCTCCTTGAACCCCGGCAGCTCGTCATCGTACTTTTCGCCGACCTCGGCCTTGCGTTCCTCGTAAAGATCTTCGACGCTCTTCTCCAGCACCGGATGGACCGCGCCGGGGGCGATCTCTTTGAGCGGCTTGAGCACGAACATCCGCTCGTGCATCAGCGGGTGCGGGACCTGCAGTTTGTCTTCGGAAATGATCTGGTCGTCGTAAAGCAGGATATCGATGTCGATGGTGCGCGGCCCCCACTCCATCTCCCGGTCGCGGCCGAGCGCCGTTTCGATCTCCTGGCAGACGTCGAGCAGCTTCTCGGGCGGCAGTTTGGTGATGACGGCGACCGCCGCGTTGATGAACGGCGGCTGCTCGGCGCCGCCCTCCGGCTCGGTCTCGTAATTGGCCGAGCGCTTGATCACCTGGACCTCGGGATTTTTTTCCAGCAGGAAGATCGCCTGTTCAATGTACTCTTCGCGGTCGCCGACATTCGAGCCGAGGCTGAGATAGACCTTGGCCGGGCCGCCCTTCTTTTTGCCGGCTTTTTTCTTCGCCTTGCGCGCCGGCTTTTTCGCCGCCCGCTTTTTCTTCTTTACCATGACCGCTCCCTCCTGACGATCGCATCAGTCATCCGGACGACCCGGGAAATGGCCCGGACATCGTGGACCCGGACCAGGTTCGCGCCGCCGCTGATCGCCAGCGCCACGCAGGCCGCCGTTCCCTCCACCCGCTCCTCCGGCGGCAGCGAGAGGACCCGGCCGATCGTTGATTTGCGCGAAGGACCGAGCAGGATCGGCCGTCCCAGGACTTTCAGTTCCCGCAAACGCGCCGCGATCTCAAGGTTGTGGGCGGCGGTTTTTCCGAACCCAAAGCCGGGGTCGACGATAATTTTCTCCAGTAGTATACCAGCATTATTCGCAATTGCAATACTTTCTGACAGGCCGGTAATTATCTCGCCGAGCAGGTCGTTATAGACCGGTTTTTTCTGCATCGTCTTCGGTGTTCCCTTCATGTGCATCAGGCAAACGGGCACCCTGTCCTGCGCCAAGACACCGGCCATTTTTTTGTCAAACCTTAGCCCGCTCACGTCGTTGACAAGGTGCGCGCCCGCCTCGAGCGCCCGCCGCGCCACCGCCGCTTTGCGCGTATCGATCGAGAGGGCCAGGCCGCGGCGGCGCGCCAGCGCTTTGATGACCGGGATGACCCGTTCGAGCTCTTCGGCCGCGGGGAGCGGCGCGGCCCCCGGCCGGGTCGATTCGCCGCCGATATCGATGATGTCGGCCCCCGCCTCGCTCAATTCCTCGGCCCGGGCGAGCGCCGCCGCCGGCGCCAGATAGCGGCCGCCGTCGGAAAATGAATCGGGGGTAACGTTGAGGATCCCCATGATGTAAGTCCGAAGTCCGAAGTCCAAAGTCAGCGGGCCGACCTTGAGCGGCGCCGGCGCCCGGTCGTAAGCCGCCAGGGCGGCCGCGATCTCGGCGGCGAGGGCCGGCAGGCCGAACTGGTGCTGTTTCAACTTTTCCGTCAGGAGGCGGAACTGTTTGAGCGTGCCGCAGATCAGCACGTCGGTCGCCGCAACGGAGTGGTCGATCGAACCGTACGCGGTCGCCGCTTCGCCGCCGAACGAAAGCATTTCCTGCTTGAGGATATTGGCGGCCGCCGGGCGCAGCGCCTTGGCCCTGACCGCGCGGAAAACCGACTTGGGGGCCATCAGCCTGACGCCGGCCCGGTCGCAGCCAAGCGCGGACAATTCACGCTCGGCGGCCGGCAGCGCGTCAAGTTCGACGACCCGCACCGTCATGTCAGTTCCAGCCGGACGATCTTTTTCGTTGCCGCGGTCACTTTCGCCCGCTCGTCGAGGCGCCAGCCGCCGAGCCAGACGATCTGGCCGCCGCTCTCCACCACCGGCACCGTTTCGCGCTCCGCCTGCGGCACTTTTTCGTCGACGAAAAAGTCCTGGAGTTTTTTCGTCCCCTTCAGCCCCAGCGGCACAAAGCGGTCGCCCGGCAGCCGGCTGCGCACGATCAATTCTTTCCCCAGCACGGCGTAATCGACAAAGGCGACCAGCGGGCTGGCCTCCCGCTCCAGCTGTCCGGCAAAATTACAGGTCAAACTGCGGCCCAGCTCGGCCAGTTCGACCCGGCCGGGGATCGGCACGGTGTAACGGTAGCTGACGGTTTCCCGCTCCGGGGCGCGTTCGCGGCTGATCGTCAGCTCGGCCCGGTTGCCGGCGGCAAAAATCCCTCCCGGCAAATGCAGCTCCCAGCGCTCGGTCGCCGCCAGTTTATCAAGCAAGTCGCGCACGTGCCGGAAAGAAAGCTGAAAAAGGTCCCCCTTGACCTGCTCCACCGCCAGCCGGAGCAGGCGCCCCTGCAGCGCCGGCTCGATCCGTTTGAGCCGCGCGAGGTCGATCGTCAGCCGGTCGCCCGCCGCCGCGGCCCGCACCTCCTCCAGCGCTCCGGCCGCCTGGCTCTCAAGATAAAGACTGTCTTCGGTCAGCAGCAGGATCGTCTGCAGGATGATCTCCTTGATGTTCAGGTTGTAGATCTTGAGCTGCGGGATCAGCTTCAGGCGGACGCTGTTGCGCAGGTACTTTGATTCGTAATTGGTATGGTCGCGGCGGGGGACCAGCTTGAGCGCCCCGACATAGTCCTCGATCTCCCGCCGCCACGCCTTGATGACCGGCCGGACGATCCGCCCCCGCTTCGGCGGGATGCCGCACAGCCCGCGCAGCCCGGCGCCGCGCAGGAGGCGCATCAGAAAGGTCTCGACGTTGTCGTCGGCGGTGTGAGCGACGGCGATCTTGGCCGCCCCGACGCGGGCGGCGGTCCGCTCAAAAAATTCGTAGCGGGCAAGCCGGGCCGCCGCCTCGATGCCGAGCCCTTCCTGCTTGGCCAGCGCGCCGACGTCGACCGCCTCGACGGTGAGCGGCAGGTTGAGCCGCTGGGCCAGCCCCTCCACATAGCGGACATCGAGTTCGGCGTCGCCCTTGCGCAGCAGGTGGTTGAGATGGGCGATCTGCAGCGTCAGTTTGAGCGCGTCGCGGTGCGCGAACAATAAATTCAGCAGCGCGGTCGAATCGACCCCGCCCGAGACCGCCACCAGCACCGTCTCGCCCGGCTCGAACATCTGGAACTCCCTGACCGCTTCTAAAAATTTCTTTTCAATCATGGCCATTAATAAGGCAGCCGGAACTCGATCCCCGCCAGGCAGCGGAAACCGCAGTAAAGCGCGTAGCCCCAGAGCGCCGTGCCGGTCACCACCTCCAGCGTATCGAGAAAGGGAATGTAGAAAACGCTCCAGACCAGGTTGACGAGGAACCGGACGGCGAAGAAAACGACAAAAATGCCGGTCCAGAGCAGCAGCGCCTGGCCGCCGTGAAAACCGAGGAATTCGGCGCGCCGCCTGGGGGTAAGGACGATATAGAGCGCCGGGATCCAGAGGCCGTAGGCCAGCGCCGCGAGCATTTTGTCCGATAATTTAAACATAAGCTGTAAATATTAAACCGGGTTGCCGGGGGCCGGGATCGAACCGGCGACCTAGGGCTTATGAGTCCCTCGCTCTAACCAACTGAGCTACCCCGGCATTTATAACTAACAACACGTTCCGGCTCTGCCGGAACTACGACACGCTCGCTTCGCTCGCTACGACTAACAACCAGTTGCCCGTTGTAGGTCCGACGAAGTCGGACCGTGTTGTAGTCCGCCAGTCACTTAAGAGTCACCGGCGGACGTGTCGTTAGTTGTCAGTTATTTTGAAGAGTATCATAACTAAATTCGTATTGCAATAATCGCCGCCCGATGCTAAAATCCATTGATTAGTCGTTATAAGTTATTAGTTATCGGTCATAAGTTATCAGTTGGAGGTTAAATAAGTGGCAGACAGCGTCAAGATCATGGTCATCGACGATGAGCCGTCGGTCCTGGAATCTTTCAAGATGATCCTCAAGATCAAGGATTACGACGTCGCCACTTTCCCCGAAGGGCCGGCCGCGCTGGAAAATTTCAAGAAAGACGCTTTCGACGTCGCGTTCATTGACTATAAATTGCCCAAGATGGACGGGCTGGAGGTCCTGAAAAAGATCAAGGAGATCGACCCGAGCGTCGAGGTCATCATCGTCACCGCTTACGCCACCGAATCGTCGCACGCCAACGCCATCACGCTCGGCGCCCTGGAGTACCTAAGGAAGCCGTTCCTGATGGAAGAGATCTACGAACTGGTCGAACGGGCGATGCGCCGCCGCCGCGCCAAGGCCTCCCGCCGCGAAGGCGAGAGCGGCCCGATCGGCCCGATCCATTAATCCTGCCGACCCACCTCAAGCATTCTGGCGATCGCCGCGCGCGCTTTATCGGCAATTTCCTTTGATACTTTGATCTCAGTTTTCAGCTCTGCCAGCGACCAGAGGACCTTTTCCAGCGTGGTCAGCTTCATGTTGGGGCAGCCGGCCAGTTCGGTCACCGGATAGAACTTTTTCCCGGGATTCTCTTTCTGCAGCCGGTAGATCATCCCGGTCTCGGTGCCGATCAGGAACTCTCCGGCCGGTGATTCTTTAACGAACCTGGCCATCCCTTCGGTCGAAAGCGCCGCGTCAGCCGCCGCGATCGTGGCCGGCCGGCATTCGGGATGGACGAGGACCGGGGCGCCGGGGTGCGCCGCTTTCGCCCGGGCGACGTGTTCGGGCAGGATCCTGGCGTGGGTCGGGCAGTAACCGTTAAAAAGAATGAGTTTTTTCTCCGGCAGCTTGTTCTGGACGAACTGGCCGAGGAACTTGTCCGGGATGAAAATTATCTCTTTGTCCGGCAGTGAGCGGACGACGCCGACCGCGTTGGCCGAGGTGCAGCAGATGTCCGACTCCGCTTTCACCGCCGCGCCGGAATTGACATAACAGACGACCGGCCGGCCCGGGTATCCGACCTTTAACTCCTTCAGCTTTTCCACGGTGATCATGTCGGCCATCGGGCAGCCGGCGTTGGGATCGGGCATCAGGACCAGCTTGTCGGGTGAAATGATGGCGGCGGTCTCCGCCATAAAATTGACGCCGCAGAAAACGATCACTTTGGCTCCCGTCCGGGAGGCGGCCAGCGAGAGCCCGAGCGAGTCGCCGACAAAATCGGCGCTGTCCTGCACCTCCGGCCGCTGGTAATTGTGGGCCAGGATGACAGCGTTCCTTTCCTGCTTGAACTTATTGATCCTAGCTGATAATTCCACCGCCAATAACCTCTTCTCCCTGATAAAAGACCACCGACTGGCCAGGCGTGACCGCCCGCCGAGGCTCCCGGAAAACAACTCTTCCGTCAGGATATAGCGTTGCGGGCGCCTCACTGGCATTATAACGAATCTTGGCGGTGATATCTAACGGCGCGGCCGGCCAGTCACCGGCAATAAAAGTCACGTCACCAGCAACCAATTCATTCTTCAGCAAATCTTTATCGTCGCCGATAATCACCGCGTTCCTGGCGGGATCGATCCCGACCACATACTTCGGCTCGCCCCGGTGATGCCCGAGCCCCTTCCGCTGGCCGATGGTGTAAAATGCGATCCCTTCGTGCTTCCCGACAACTTTCCCGTTAATATCGACAATGTCACCCGGTCTAACCAGTTCCGGCGCCTGCTTGCGGATGAACCGGCCGTAATCGTCGTCCTCGACAAAGCAGATCTCCTGGCTTTCGGGTTTCTCCGCTACCGGCAATTTCAGCTCCTCCGCCTTCTCCCTCACCTTATCCTTAGTCAACTCCCCGAGCGGGAACATGATGTGCGCCAATTGCTCCTGTGTCAGCCGGTAAAGAACGTAGGATTGGTCTTTCTTCGCGTCTTTGCCTTTTAATAGTCTTCGAGTCTCGGGTCGCGGGTCGCGAACGCGACTCGTAACTCGTGACTCGTGACCCGGAACTATCCTGGCATAGTGCCCCGTCGCTACGAAGCCGGCCCCCAGCTCTTTAGCCTTCCGTAAAAGCAGGTCGAACTTGATGAGCTGATTACAGCGTATGCACGGATTGGGCGTCCGCCCCTGCCGGTATTCATTGATAAAGTCGTCAATGACCAGACGCTGAAAATCTTCCCTGAAGTTTACAGTGTAATGAAGAAAGCCGAGCTGGCCGGCGATCTTTTTGGCGTCGCGCGCCGCATTAAGCGAACAGCAGCCGCTCTCCGCCGCCTTCGTCCCGCAGCAAAGCCCCAGCGTCACGCCGATCAAGTCATGACCTTGTTCTTTGAGCAGCGCCGCCGCGACCGACGAATCGACCCCGCCGGACATGGCCATTAACACTTTTTTTCTGTTTTCAGTGAAATTTTCCCTCATTATGGCGATAACATTATAGCAAAAGAAATGGGGTTAAAAAAATGATCGGCAGCAGCTTCGCCAGGGCCAATGGCATATCCGGTAAAGTGACATATGTTTTTTCGCTCGGCATCAGGTTTACTCACGGCATATTTCACAACAGCGGCAATGTCAGTCAGGTCAAAGATATTGGTCTGGGCCAAACATTCCCCCCTCAGATGGTGGTCGATTTTATCAAAAACGCGGTGCCGAAAGTCAGCGTCAAGGCGATTGGCATCGCCATCGCCGGTCCGGTCAATAAAGGGGTGGTCTCTTTTGCCCCGAACATTTGGGGGCCGGCAATCAAAGATTTCCCGCTGGCCGAGGAGCTGGAAAGAATTTTTAAGTTCCCGGTCGAGGTCGTCAACAATGTTACCGCCAGGGCCCTGTTCGAAAAATGTTATGGCCACGCTAAGTTCGCTGATTCTTTCGGGGTAATCACCATAGACAAAGGCGTTGGCTTTAAACAGTACAGCAATGGCAGGGTGCTCGTCGGGCCGGACGGCCAGGACGGCGAGATCGGGCATTTGACGGTCAATGAGAACTCCCGGCGCCCTTGCGGCTGCGGCGGTTTCGGCCATTTGGAAACTGACGTTTCTGAGCTCGCCGCTTTCCGGATCGTCCAAGAACGGTCGGTCTCCCGGGCGGAAGCTTTCCGGGCTTCGCAGCTCTACCAACAAGTGGCGGGGAAGGCGGCCGATCTCAACGCCGAACACATCGCGCGGGCAGCCAAAGCCGGGGATGCTTTTACTTTGGCCATGCTGGACACTCTTTGCAAGCCTTTAGCGCAAATCATCTGCAACCTGCAAATGGCCGATCCGCCGGAAAAATACCTGATCACCGGAGACTTTGCTGACACGGTCGGAGCACCGTATTTCCAGGCGCTTGAACGCCAGATTAAGCAAATCATCCCGGGGGGCAATCAGCTGATCATGCCCGGTCTGGCTGATAAAAAGGCCTACTTGGTGGGGGCCGGCCTCGCCGCGCTCAATAGGCTTGCGGCTTAATTACCGTGGACTTCTTTGTGCAATGACTCGTCGTGCGGCTTGAAGCCGGGCAAACCCTGCCCGGTCGTCTTGATCAGGTAATCGTTGATCGCCGCCCGGACCGCTTCCTCGGCCAGCACCGAGCAGTGCATCTTGACGGGCGGCAAACCGTCCAAAGCTTCCGCCACCGCTTTGTTGGTCAAGGCTAAAGCCTCATCGATATTTTTTCCCTTGATCAGCTCGGTCGCCATGGAGGAAGTGGCGATCGCCGCGCCGCAGCCGAACGTCTGGAACTTGACGTCGGTGATAATTTTATCCTTCACCTTGATGTACATCTTCATGATATCGCCGCAGACCGGATTGCCGACCTGCCCCACGCCGTCGGCGTCCGGGATCTCCCCGACGTTCCGCGGGTTCATGAAATGGTCCATCACTTTGGCGGAATACGGGCCGGTCATTTTTTACCTCCCGGATACAAAGGCGACATTGCCCGCAGTTTCTCGATGACCGGCGGCAGTTTCTCCAGCACGTAATCGATCTCCGCTTCCGTCGTCTGCTGGCCGAGCGTAAAGCGGAGCGAACCGTGGGCGATCTCGTGCGGCAGGCCGATCGCCATCAGGACGTGCGACGGGTCGAGCGAGCCGGAAGTGCAGGCGGAGCCGGACGAGGCGGCAATGCCGAGCAGATCGAGATTGAGCAGCATCGACTCGCCTTCGATATATTTGACGCTGACGTTGACATTGTTCGGCAGCCGCCGGGCGGGGTGGCCGTTGAGCCGGACATCGGGGATCCTGGTCAACAGGCCGTTCATCAATTTATCCCGCAAAGGCAAGAGTTTCTTGCTTTCTTCCGCCATCTCGCTTCGCGCCAGCTCCGCGGCGGCGCCGAAGCCGACGATCCCCGGCACATTCTCGGTCGAGGCCCGGCGGTTGTTCTCCTGCGCGCCGCCGTGCAGGAGGGGAGCGAGCCTTGTCCCCTTACGGACGTAAAGACAGCCGACCCCTTTCGGGCCGTAAAGCTTGTGCGCCGAGATCGCCAGGAGGTCGACCCCCAGGTCGTTCACGTTGACCGGGATGTGCCCCGCCGTCTGCACCGCGTCAGTATGAAAATAGACCCGTGACTCGCGACCCGCGACCCGCGACTTGATCGCTTCAGCGATCTCGGCGACCGGCTCGATCGTCCCGATCTCGTTGTTGGCGTGCATAATGGAGACCAGCACCGTTCTGGGGGTGAGCGCTCCGGCGACCGCTTCGGGAGAGACCAGGCCGGACCCGTCGACCGGCAAAACCGTGATCTCGCAGCCGCGCTTCTTAAGGAATTCACAGCAGTGCAGAACGGCGTGGTGCTCAACGGCGGAAGTAATGATATGATTACCCTTGTTCTCATTGGCAAAGGCGATCCCTTCCAGCGCAAAGTTGTCCGCCTCAGTCCCGCCGGAAGTAAAGACGATCTCCCCGGGCAAAGCGCCGATCAGCGCGGCGACCTGTTCCCTGGCCTTTTCGAGCGCCGCTCTGGTCTCCTGGCCGAACGAATGGAGGCTGGAGGGATTGCCGAATTTTTCAGAATGATACGGTCCCATTGCCGCCCTGACGCGCCCGTCGACCGGCGTGGTGGCGGCGTAATCCAAATAGATCCGTTCATCCGGCATGAAGCACCCTGCCTTTCAGCAATTTTCTGCCCGAACTGAAGAACAGCTCCCGGAAAGTCGCCTCGCCGCAAAAAGCCCGCGAAAGGGCGCGCGCCGCCCCCTGGTTCTTGACGAAAACGCGGTAGCAAAAGCCCGGCCAGCGGAAAAAGAACGCCCGCAGCCAGTAGGAGAAAAGGAAGTCGCCGGTGATCCGCTCTTTGACCGCCCGGCTGTAAGCCGCGACCCGGCCGGTGATGACCGCTTCCGCCGCCAGCTGCGCCGACTGAACGGCATAACGGATCCCCTCGCCGGTCAGGGGATTGACGAGGCCGGCCGCGTCGCCGACCAGCAAAAGATTTCCCCGCTGCAGCGGGGCGCCGATCCGCGCTTCCGGCAGGGCGTGGCCGCGCGGTCTCAATTCCTTTGCTCCCCGGCAGCCAAGATGATCAAGCCAGTTGGCCAGCTCCGCCTTTAAGCCAGCGGGCTGGCGCCCGCCCAGGCCGACGGAAAAACGGCCGCCCTTGGGGAATGACCAGCTGTACCCGCCCCTGACCCGGCCAAAATCGATCAGCGCCGCGCGCCGGTCCTGGGCCAGGCCGGCAACTTCCACTTCCAGCGCGCTGCCGATCCGCCGGTTCCTGACCAGACCGGACCAGGCGCCGACCACGGTGTAGACGCCGTCGGCGCCGATCAGGTATTTTGACTCAAAATTTTCGCGACCGGCTGTGACGCGAAAGCTATCACGCTCGCTGGCCAGCGCGGTGACCGCCAAACCGTCCTTTAATTCGGCGCCGGCCGCCACGGCGGCCTCCGCCAACCGCCGGTCGAACTCCGGCCGGTCGACCATCGCCAGCTCAAGATCGAGCGGCGCGGTAAAATGATCGCCGCAGCGGTAGGAATAGCCGATCCGGTCGACGCGGCCTTTGAGCGCGCCGCTCAAGTTACCCGGCAGCGCCGCAAAAAGCTTGAGGGAGAGGCCGCCGCCGCACGGCTTGTAACGGGGTAATTTGTGTTTTTCCAGCAGCAGGACCCGGCAGCCGGCCCCGGCCAGATGATAAGCGGTCATTGCTCCGGCCGGCCCGGCGCCGACCACGATCGCATCGTACATGATTAAGACCCCTCGTTCAGGCTGCCGGGGCGGTAGCCTTTAAGGTCGAGCGTGACATAAATATAACCGAGCTCTTCGAATTTCTTGACGATCTTGTCCATGACGTCGCGCCCCATCACCTGCGCCAGCGAATCGGCATCGACCTCGATCCGGGCGATCGAGTCGTGGTGCCTGACGCGCAGCTGGCCGAAGCCGATCGAACGGAGGTATTTTTCCCCTTCCGCCACCATCTTGAGGACCGCCTCGTCAAGGCGCCGGCCGTAAGGGACCCGCGAAGCCAGGCAGGCCTGCGCCGGCTTGTCCCAGGTCGGCAGGCCGGCCTCCTTCGACAGCCGGCGGACCTCTTCCTTGGTCAGGCCGACCTCTTCCAAGGGGCTTTTAATGTCGAATTCCGCTTTGGCCCGGCTCCCCGGGCGGTAATCGGCCAGGTCGTTGTAATTGGAACCGTCGATCACCCGGTGAAAGCCGTGCTCGTTGGCCAGCGCCCGCAGTTTTTCGAACAGCTCCTTCTTGCAGTAATAGCACCGCTCTCTGGAATTGCAGAGAAAATTCTCGTCGGAGAACTCCTCGGTCCTGATCTGCCGGCAGTCGGCGTCGAGCGCCGCGGCAAGCTTGATCGCCGCGCTGACCTCCTCGATCGGATATGTTGGTGATTCGGCAATGACCGCGAGAACGTTCTCCCGGCCGAGCGTTTCCCGGGCGACAAAAAGCAAAAAAGTGCTGTCCACGCCGCCCGAAAAGGCGACCAGCACGCGCTTCATCTCCTGCAGGGATCTTTTTAATTTTTCGAGTTTCTCGAGCATAGCTTAATCTTACTATGCCCAAAACAAAGAGGCAAGAGTTGCTATTGGCCGAGAAGGGGAAATTGGACCCCCACACTGAAGTGCGGGGAATTATCACAATTATATATTCCCCATACTTTAGTATGGGGGTTCAGGCTTTTCCTCAACAAGAGACGCCTATTCGCTATTTTTTCTCTTCCAGCAACGGCAAATAAACGCGCTCAAGATACTCTTTGGCCATCCGCTGCGGGACATAATGCTCCCGGGCGTGTTTTTGGGCGAGGTCTCTTAGTTCCGCCAGGCCGGGGTCTTTGGCCTTAATAAGCCTGAGCACGCCCAGGAACCCTTGCCAGAATCCGGTCGGGGACAAAGAATCGCTGGGGGATGATTTGGAAAAAAAGAGGCCGTACTTGCCAAGCCGCAAATAAGAACTGGCAAGGGCGTCCTCAAGATTGCGCAAGGCGGGTGATTTTGACAGAAAATCTTCACGGTCACGAAAGTGATTAAATTCTCCCAGAATGTCTCTTAAACCGCCGACCCTGGTCCCCAGGGCCAGCACGCCGCTGGCCTGGGCGGTCATGGCGAACAAGCCGCAGGGCTCGAACAGGCTGGGCATGAGCGCCAGGTTCGCCGCGGCCAAATGATTGAACATCGCCTCTTCGGAATAAGGGAGATAATGAAAACCATTAACATGCACGGCCAAGTTGTGCATTTGCTTGACCGATTCATTGTCGCCGTCGGCCATCACGGTGATGTTAAAGTCCGGGTCAAGCTCCTTAAGCGCGGGCGCTGCCAGCCACAAGCCCCCCTCCAGAAGTTCATATCCTTTTTGCGGGGCGAGACGGTTGGCGAATAGCACGCGGAACCCGTTGCCCCCTTTTTCTGCCTGACCGGCCGCCGGAAAAATAAATTCGGGGGGCAAAGAATTCAAAATTCCCGGGAATTCCCCCGAGCGCCTGCGGCGGCCAAGAATTGTTCCGTAGGTCAGGGTTTTCGGCCCGTGTTCGAAATCATCACGCGAAATTTCATTGGCATACGAAAGGCTGGGGGCGGCAACTCTGCCGGCGCATTCCATCGCCAGCGCAAGCAGATCGACCTCCCGGCCGTACTTTTCGGCGGGCAGCCCGAAACCGAGGCAATTGACCGAATCGAGCGGCATGGTGGTGGTAAAAGCCGGGTTGTGGACCGTAAAGGCGGTGGGGATCCCGTCCTTGCCCGCCAGCGCCGTGGCCAGCGCGGTGATATGGTCGTGACCGTGGAAAATAAGGCTTTCTTCGCCGGGACGCAGATTTTCCCTGACCATCTTTGCCAGCTCGACCAGCGCCAGGTTAAAGACCAGAGTCTTTTCGTCCATGACGGTCGACAAATAATTTCCCTGCCTCCCGCCAGTAAGATGGTTCGTGTTGCTGCTCCGGTACGATCTGAAGCCAAAATAATCGTCTTGATGGATATTACCTAGCATGATGAACGGAGAGCCGTTCTCTTCTTCGGCTTCGATCACGGCGATTTCGAATGTTTTGTCTCCGGTTTTTATCTTCAAAATAGGGGCATTGCCGCAAAGAATGGAACGTGTGCGATAGTCGCAAAGAGGCGCGACTCTGATGGAGGGATGATTGATATGTCTTAACCCGTAGTCCAGGGCCTTGATCGCTTGCCCGTAACCGCTTAGGCCGGAACCGCCCCCTTCCATACTTTTAGTCTTTATCGGTTCGTGGCAAGCCTGCAAAATGATCGGCATGCCGTGCGGCTTCCGGTGCGCAAAAAACGTTTTTTCCAAAACTGCCATATAATCTACCTCCGATAATATTTTGCGGGATTCGCTCGAGGGAATCGCCTACGGATGCTTATCGGACAGGGCGGGGAAAAATTTCACCTCTGAAAAAAATCGTCAAGGGCCGTTTTTCAGTCCCTTTTGTCTTTGGACATGGGACTCCTTGTCATTCACCTCT
>JAFGHC010000042.1 GCA_016939335.1 Candidatus Saganbacteria bacterium | reverse complement strand
CCGGACGCGTATCGAATAACGTTTGACGAAACGCGCATCGCCGCCGCAAGACGCGAAACGCAATAGATATTAAGCGGCCCAGATCCTGTCACGGTATTCCAGGATCATCCGCTGTGTATTGAAGAAGCCGCTTTCGGCCAGGCAGTTGATCATCATGTCGAGCCAGGGCGAATCCTCCGGGCTGGTCCGGCCGGAGGCCAGCGCGTAATAATCGGCGGCGAGCGCTTCCAGGTTGTCGTAAAGCTCGCGGGAATCCTCCGCCAGCTTGAGGTCGCTTTCGCTGCCGATCTCGCCCGCCGGCGGCACATAGCCGAAGATCCTGCCGATCCCTTTGTCCGCCGCTTCGACCACCCAGCCGTCGAGCGTGCTTAATTGCACGACGCCGTTGAGGATCGCCTTCATACCGCTGGTGCCCGAGGCCTCGAACGGCGGCAGGGGGTTGTTGAGCCAGACGTCGGCGCCGCTGACCAGCTGTTTGGCGAAATAGGTGTCGTAATTTTCCAGGAAGACGATGCGCAGGCATTTGCGTTCGCCGTTGAGCATGGTGATCTTTTCCAGCATGTTGTCGAGGTGGACCGAGGCCGGCACGTCGGCCGGGTGGGCCTTGCCGGCGATGACGATCTGCAGCGGGCCGGCCCGCCGGGCGATCTCGACCAGGCGGTTCGGGTCCTGCAGCAGGAGGCCGGGGCGCTTGTAGGGGGCGATGCGCCGCGCCCAGCAGAGGGTGAAAGCCTTATCGTCGAAATACCAGAATTCCAGGAACTTGGCCAGCGCGCGTTTGTTCTCGAGGTGCGCCGCCCAGAAGTCGCGCCGGAAAGCGGCGTCGCCCGCCAGCTGCCTGACGTTCTTGAGGAGCGCCGGGTCGGCCGCCCAATCGCCGAGCCGGTCGCGGTATTTGTCGAGCAGTTCCCGGACGGGACGGGAGAGCCAGGTGTGCGTATGGACGCCGTTGGTGATGCTCTCGATCTTCTCCCGGAAGCGCGGGAACTGGAGGCGGGTGACCTCGCCGTGCTTTTTGGCGACGGCGTTGGCGTGGCCGCTGGCGCTCATCGCCAGCAGGGTCAGGTTGGCGACGTTGGGGCTGCGTTCGTCGCGGCCGTATTTTTTGACGATCTCGGCCGCTTCGCCGCCGATGACGGCGGTCAGCTCCTGCAGGTCGAAGCGGTCGTGGCCGGCCTCGACCGGCGTGTGGCAGGTGTAGGCAAAGGAACTTTTCAGCTGTTCGGGATCGGCGCGCCGGGCTTTTTCCACGAAGGCGAGCGCCGCGTGCCCTTCATTTAAATGGTACTTGCCGACCGCATAGCCGAGCGCTTCGACCGCCCGCACGCCGCCCAGGCCGAGGATCGCCCGCTGGCAAAGTTTGATCCAGCCGTTGGTCGAGCGGTAGAGCTGGTCGGTCAGCTCGCGGAAATACTCGGGATTTTCCGGCACGTTGGCGTCGAGCAGGACGAGCGGCACGGCCCGCTTGAAGTCGCTGGAATAGACGTAATATTTCCAGAGCTTGAGCTGGAGCGGCCGGCCGCTCAATTCGAGCGTGACGCGCGGCTTGAGCGGGACGAGCCCCGGGTAGGAATGCGGGTCCCACGCCGTCTCTTCCGGCACCTGGCCGCCGGCGCGGAACCAGAATTTCTGCTTGAAGTAGCCTTTGTGCCAGAGGATGCCGAGCGCGACCAGCGAGAGGCCGGCGTCGGCCGCCGACTTGAGGCTGTCGCCCGCCAGCACCCCGAGGCCGCCGCTGTAGATCGGCAGGTCGAGCAGTTTTTTCACCGGCAGGAGATGGTAATAGTCCATCGCCTGCATGTTGGAAAAGACCTCGTGGCCCGACGAGATGTTGAGGGGGGAGATGGGGTTGGCCGATTTGAACTCGTGATAGACGCTGGGGGCGAGGCCGTACTCCATCGAAAAATAGGCGATCGAGGGGGCGGCGTCCCGCAGCCGCAGTTCGGCCTCGACGATGGGCGCGGCCGGGCAGCCGAAGAATCGGCCGCAGGCAAGGTCCTTGAGATATTTTTCGTCCGCGGCGTCGAGCTGGACCAGGTCAACGAGTTGATCGGGCATGATGTTTTTATTTTAGATTAAAACGGCCAGCAGCGCAAGGAACATCGGGATCTCGGCGCGGGCGCGGTTTTCCATGCGCGAGGCGGCGCCCGGCTTGCTCTGCCGGTGGGAGGCCCATTCTTCCAGCCGGGTCACCGCCAGGCCGGGCGCGGCGCAGGCCGCGAAGTAATCTTTTAACGGCCGGTGGAACGTCCAGGTCGTCACCCCCGGCGCCGCCCCGGGATGCATCTTGATCGGAATTTTCTGCGCCGTCAGGTAGCTGTCGATCCGCCGGTACTGCAGTTTGCGCCGCTCGTCGGTCCCCCAGCCGCTCTGCCGCGGGATGCGGAAGCAGGGGTGGTTCATGACGATCAGCAGGCGGCCGCGCGGCTTGAGCAGGCGGGCCGCTTCGGCGATCACCCGGCCGCAGTGCTCCATGTTCTGGAGCGCCAGGAGGCAGGCGGCGGCGTCGAAACTTTTAGCGCCGAAAGCGCGCAGGTCGGCCGCGTCGGCGACCAGATAATTTATTTCGGGGGAACGGCGGCGCGCCGTTTTGATCAGGCTGGGGGAGGAATCGATCCCGGTCACGGCGGCGCCGGCCCGCGCCAGCTCGCGGCAGAAGACCCCCTGACCGCAACCGAGGTCGATGATCTTTTCGCCCTTTTGCGGCGCGAGCAGTTTCAGCGCGCCGGGGATTATGACATGCTCGTGGTAATCGGAACCGCGTTCGCCGACGAGCCGGTCGTACCAGCCCGCGACCTTGTTCCAGCTGGTGTCTTTGCTCATTTACTGTGCAGTTTGCTGTGCTGCCGGCCGTAAAACAGATAGATCAGCATCCCCGCCAGCATCCAGACGGCCAGCCGCAGCCAGTTGGCCGGGGGGAGGGAGAACATCAAAAGGAGGCAGAAACCGATCCCGAGCAGAGGGACCAGCGGGACCCAGGGGCAGCGGAACGGCCGTTCGGCTTCCGGGTGGAGATATCTCATGACGATGATCGCCGAACAGACGATAACGAAGGCAAAGAGGGTGCCGATGTTCACCAGTTCGGCCAAAACCCCCAGGGGGATGAGCGCGGCCATTGACCCGACCATGATCCCGGTCAGAATGGTCGATTTCCACGGCGTGCGGAAACGCGGATGGACCGCGGCGAAAAACCGCGGCGGCAGCAGGCCGTCCCGCGCCATGGCGAGCAGCACCCGCGGCTGGCTTAGCATCAGGACGAGCATGACCGAGGTGATGCCGACGACGGCGCCGAGGGAGACGATGAACTGGACCCACGGCAGGCCGACATGCGCAAAGGCCGCCGCGACCGGAGCGTCCACGTCAATTTGATTGTACGGGACCATGCCGGTCAGCACCGCGGTGACGGCGATGTAGAGGACCGTGCAGATGACCAGGGAGGCGATGATGCCGACCGGCACGTCCCGCTGCGGGTTGCGGGCTTCTTCCGCGTGGGTCGAGACCGAGTCAAAACCGATATAGGCGAAAAAGATCATGGCGGCCCCGGCCATGACCCCGACCGGCGCGCCGTCCGGCCCGGCTTGCCCCAGGACCGTCTGGCCGAACAGGCTTAAGCCGGTCCAGCCGAAGGGGGCGAACGGGTGCCAGTTGGCCGCTTTGACGAAGAACATGCCGGCGCCGATGACCAGCAGGACGACGGAGAGCTTGACCGCGACCATCGCGTTGTTGAAGCGCGAGCTCTCTTTGATCCCGACCACCAGGACGATCACCAGGACGGCGACGATGACCAGCGCGGGGAGGTCGAACCAGCTGCCGGTGGCGAGGAACGTCCCGTGCGACGGATCAAAGTCGAAGGGGGCGGCGGAGACCAGGCCGGGGACTTTGAGGCCGAGCAGGCCGAGGAAATTCTGGAAATATTTCGACCAGCCGTGGGCGACGGAGGCGGAGGCGACCGTGTACTCGAGGACGAGGTCCCAGCCGATGATCCAGGCGGCCAGTTCGCCGAGGGTGGCGTAGGCGTAGGTGTAGGCGGAGCCGGCCACGGGGGCCAGGGCGGCGAATTCGGCGTAACAGAGGGCGGCGAAAACGCAGGCGAGCCCGGCGACAATGAACGAGACCAGGAGCGCCGGTCCGGCCTTATAAGCCGCGGCATAACCGGTGATGACGAAAATACCCGCCCCGATGATGCAGCCGATCCCCAGACTGGTCAGCGACCACGGCCCGAGCACGCGCCGCAGGCGGTTCTCGCCCTTCATCTCTTCATGGAGCAGGCTGAGCGGCTTGCGTTTGAAGAATCTTTTCATGGCTTGATTTTACCGTAAGAGCGCCGCCGCCGCAATCTTAATTCCGATTGCCCGCGCCGCGGGAACGTTGTATAATTTCCCCGGCCGCGGGAAAAAGGAGACGACCATGAAAAAAATAACGGCGCTGCTCTGCTTGTCGCTCATGCTGGCGGGGATGGCGGCGGCGCTCGAGCTGACCGACCGGGTCGGCTTCGGCCTGCGCGCCAATTACTTCACCCTCCGGCGCTACGTCAGCAATAACTTCGGCTTTGAGGTGATCGGCGGCTACAGCAAGACGACGCGCGAGGGCCAGCCCGATTCCGACGAGAGCAACTACGGTTTCGGCTTATTCTACTGCAACGAGGTCCACCCGGGCACTCTGCTGCAGGCGGGGGCGGCGGTGCAGGGGTGGCAGGGGAAGGACAGCGGCACCGCTTACACCGGCCTGGCGCTCAATCCGTTCATCGGCGCCGAGCATTTTGTCACCGACCATTTCGCGGCCGATTTCAAGGTCTTTCCGGCCGCTTACTCCAGCCAGCTTTACGGCGGGGTGCGCACGACGACGGTCAGCCTCCTGAGCGGCAGCCTCGGCATGCACGTTTATTTTTAGCGGCCTTCATCCCTCACCCGCTTACCCTAAAGCGACCCCCCTCCCTGCCTGCCGGCAGGCAGGTCCCAGAGGGAGAGGGTATCTCACGAAGCGGAAAACAGGGCGCAGGGGAGAAGATCAAGGAAATTTTCTTGAGCGGGTAGCGGCCTTAATCCTTCATCTTAATTCTTCATCTTAAATTTTCGTCCTCCGCGCCGCTGGGGCGGCGGCTCCGGGACATGGCATTTTCCTGCAGCCCCTTAAACAAAGGGAAAATGCCTTTCTCATCCTACCCTGATTTTGCTGCTTGGAAGAGGAGTAAGACGCAAAATCCAATTGCTGGACGCAATTGCCGCTTTTCTTTTTTGTGCTCCAAAAAAGAAAAGCTCCCCGGGTAGGATTCGAACCTACGACCAAGTGATTAACAGTCACCTGCGCTACCACTGCGCTACCGGGGAGTGAAATTGGCCGAGATTATTTTATCAGCTGCCGCCAGTTTCCGCAAGGCGGGGGGGGCGGGTTAGGCGGGCAGCTTTCCCTTTTGCGCTTTAGGGTTTTCTGCCTATGATTGTCAGAACCTTCGTCGCGTTTTCCGCGGTCTCTTCGGGAAACCCATCAACCACGTAGGCGCTGGCCAGTTCTCTCATGCCAATACCGCCGCGGGGAACGATATCGATCACCAATCTTCTTTTAGCGCTGGTGACCGGGCTTGGGTATGACAGGCAGTTGAACGTCCTGATCTCAAAAGCGTTCACGATGTTTAAGGCGTCATGGAAGGCGGCTCCCATGCCTTTGAGCATTTTGTCGGACGGCTTGACGGCGTGGAAATTGGAGACCGGCGCGATGATCCTCATATGATGTTTGGACATCTGCGCCCAGGGGGCGACGAGATGGACATCGCCGCTGTATTCATGGATCGTCAACCTTTTTTCCTTGAGCAGTTCCAAGTAATCGGCAAAGAAATCCCCCTTATATTTTTTAAGATAAGTTTCGAACGCGTTGACATTCGGCTCGAAACCCCCCGGCGGATCGCACATCATCTGGCTGTGAAAATGCTGGAGAGTGGCGAACGCGGAGTTTGTCTGCTCCCCGTACTCGACCCTACCGGTCCCGTAATTGACGCCCCAGAGCACGTTCCGCATGTTGTGCGCCGCGTACATTTCCCTGGCCCGCAGGAAGGCGAGCCGGATAAAATCAAGGGCGATGGCCGGTTCATTCGTCATTTGGGAAAGATTATGAATGGGATCGGCGGCGATATGGACCTCGTGGGACGGCGCGAACGGGTAGGGGTTCGAAGCCCAGCCGACCCTGAAACCTTTCGGCAGGTCGCGCGGCTCGCCCCATTTTTCGAAGTCACAGAAATGGCATCCTTTCGCACGGAGGATTTTATTTTCAGGAGCGCCGGGATTGGCCGCCGCCGCCGCCGTGATCAGCGGCTCGGTCTCGCTCGTCAGTATCTTGTGAAGCACGTACTGACTGGTGGTTAATTTAGCGACAGTGAGCCTTTGCTCAAATCCGGTCGCGCCAGGATTTACCCGGAGGAGGGCGAGGGATTGGTCATAATTTAAGTGACCGACCCGCTGGGAAGGGGCCGGCCGGCCGACCCTTTCTCTGTTGATGATCGTAGAGTATCTCCCGCCCAATTCATCCTGCCGGTATTCAAACGCCGGATGCCGGAAATCCCTTTCGGCGGGAAGCTTGACCGCCCTGACCTGATTGCCCGAATAAGCCCGCGACAAAAAAGCAAGTTTTGACTTCATTTTTATCCCCTCCTGATCGTTTATCGGGAGGCGTTTTTGGAAATTTCAGGGGAAATTAATTTTGGCCCGCGCCCGACCGTTCCGCCCGGGCCGCCGTTGTTATATAATCTCCTTGTCCGCGATGGCGGGAACAATTTCCCGCTTATCTTTGTCCAATGAGATGAGAGGTGGCTTATGAAAAAAGTCAGGTGTGCGCTCGCTTTGGCCCTGG
>JAFGHC010000041.1 GCA_016939335.1 Candidatus Saganbacteria bacterium | reverse complement strand
TGTGTGGAATTTATCGTCGATAATTATTCCCCATACTTTAGTATGGGGTTCCCTATTCAAAATCACACAAAATCTCCGCTGCCACTTACTGGCCATCGATTTTTGCTTTAACTACAGGGATTAATCAGCTTTGTGGCTTAAATTTTGGGGAATGTCCTGAATCCGCGAGGTTATATTTCTGGACCTTGTAGCCCAGCATCCGTTCGGTAATGCCCAGAGCTTTCGCCGCTTTGCGCTGAGTTTTATATTGAGCCAGGGCCTCTTTGATCTTCTGCTTTTCGAGCGAGGCGACGATCTCGGTGAGAGTCGTTCCAGCAGGCGCGACGTCAGAAACCGCCGCCTGTGAAAGATTGGCCGGCAGATCGGGGGAAGAGATCAGCTCCCCCCGGCAAAGAACGACCGCCCGCTCGATCACGTTCTCCAGCTCGCGCACGTTCCCCGGCCAATCGTAGGCCATGAGCCTGTCAAGCGCCGCGCGGTTCACGCCCTCGATCTCCTTGTTGTTCTCCTTATTGTACTTATGGGTGAAATGGGCCACCAGCAGCGGGATATCCTCTTTTCTTTCCCGCAGAGGGGGAAGGTGAACGGGAAAAACATTGATCCGGTAGAACAGGTCATCGCGGAACTTCCGCTCCCTGACCATTTCCTCCAGGTCCCGGTGCGTCGCGCAGATGACGCGCGCGTCGGCCTTGACCGTGCGGGTGCCGCCCAGCCGCTCAAATTCCTTTTCCTGCAGGACGCGCAGGAGCTTGACCTGCGTCGCCAGAGTGAGATCGCCGATCTCGTCGAGAAAGATCGTCCCCCCGCCGGCCAGCTCGAAGCGGCCGGCTTTTCTTTCGATCGCGCCGGTGAACGCCCCCCGTTCATAGCCAAAAAGTTCCGACTCGAGCAGGTTTTCCGGCAGCGCCGCGCAGGCGACCTTGATGAACGGTTTTTCCGCCCGCGGACTGGCATAGTGGATCGCCGCGGCGACCAGCTCCTTGCCCGTCCCCGATTCACCCCGCAACAGCACCGTGGCATTCGTGCCCGCCACCTGACGGACCCCCTCAAGCACCGCTTCCATCGCCGGCGAAGTATAGATGACGTTGCCGAATTTGAATTTCCCCTTCAGCTGCTGGCGGAGCTGAACATTTTCCGACACGACCGCCTGCTTGTCTTTTTCCGCCAGGTCGCGGACGCGGACCGCCTGCCCGGCCATCGAGGCGATGATCATGAGAAGTTTGATGTCCTCCTCATAAGAGGTGTTCGCGGTAAAAAGGTGATCTACGGACAGAGCGCCGATTATTTTATTGCCCGCCCTGACCGGCACGCAGAGAAAAGCGAATTCCCGCGCTTTCAGATTTTTCCTGGCCTGCGTCCGGTCGAGGAACATCGGCTCCGCCTCGATGTCGGGAATGATCATCGGCTGGCCGGTCTCGACCACCCGGCCGGTGATCCCCTCGCCGATCTGGTAGCGCCCGCGCTCTTTCTCCTGCCGGGTGAGGCCGTGAGCGACCTCGATCCGCAGCTCGCCCGTCAGGGGATCGACCAGCGTGATCGTGCCGCGCTTCATCTCCAGCGTGTCGGAAAGGACCTTGAGGATCGAGGCGAAACTTTCTTTAAGATCGAGCGACGAAGAGAGCGCTTCGCTGATATCGACCAGGACCTTGACTTTTAGATCGCGCATCGGTGTCATACAATATTGTATATTAATACAATATTGTAGAAATGTCAAGGAGGCGATGACTCAGCCGCTGATCATTTCAATAAGACCACCTTTTGCGCCGCGACGTCAGAAAGCAATTTTATCTCATCTTTAAAATCGTGCACCCTGACCACGCTAGTATAATCCCCGGCCTCCGGCAACAGTTCGCCGAGCCGGTTGGCCAGGCCGTCCAGCCAGGCCTTGTTAAAGAACACGTTCTCGCTCCCCAGAAAAAGCGCCGCGTAAAAAATGCCTGTCTCGACCAGGTCGAGAAAAAAGTGCGAGCCGAAAGAAAGCTCGGGCGTAAAGCCGCCCCGCGGGTCGTCCACCTCCACGAGCGCGGTCACATTGTTGATCTCGGCAAAATTGACCGGCACCCCCAGCGACGGGTCGCGGCTCCCCCACCGTCCCGGCCCAATGAGCAGCGTCGTCAACCCCTTGCTCTGCCTGTTCAGCCGGCCGATCAGGCGCGCCACTTCGAATTTTCTCGCCATTAACAGATCGCGGTAAGCTTCGGTGTCCACGCAGATCACCCGCCCGATCGTCTGCGAAACGCTGCCGCCCATGAAATTCCCCTCGGAGGAGAAGACCAGTCCCTCTTCCGGGACCGTCTCCGGGAGTCTGACCTCCGCCACCTCACCCCTCGTCTGAAGGGGACGGCACTGCACCAGATTGATCCGCAGATCGCCCGCCCGGTCAAAATTGGCCGTGAACTCCACGTCCACCGGGTACTGGTACGCCTTCTCCAGCGTCTTCAGCAGCCGCTGCATGCTGGCGGAAAAATCGGTCGCCGAGAGCAGCTTGTCGAACGTCAGGACCCAGCTCTCCCCTTCACTGCCGAGCTCTTTCAGCTTCTCCTCCGCTTCCGTGTCCCGCTGGCCGAGCAGGTCGAGCTTGAGTTCCGGCTCGCTCTTCAGCAGTTCCGGCAGGGGGACCGTCTGGAGCTCGTTCGCCGCGATGTTCAGGACATCGACATCATGCTGGGAGAACTTTTTCGCCTTCTCCATCCCGGTATAAGGCCGCAAAAGCGGCCGGTCGAGCGCCACCAGGCGCGGATAATCGCCCTCCGCGCGGTTCACCGCTTTCGTCCCCAGCCCGAAGACCAGGCGGAGCAGGCCGGCCTTCGGGTCCATCTCCTTGTGCCAGACGAACGTGTTGTAGGAAAAGCCGACGCCGGCAATGAAAGGGAAAAATGAGTTCCGGTGATGCGAACCGGAGACCCGCTGGACCAGGAGCGCCATCTGTTCGTCCGCCTGGCCCAGGCCCCGCTGCAGGCGGTAGTTGAGGGCGTCCTCGTTCATGGTGCTGGCGTAGACCTGCCGGACAATATCTTCGAAGCGCTGGTAGCGCTCTTCCGGCGGACCCTGGTTCACGTCGAAGACGCTCTCGTATTTCCCGGCAAAGGCGTTGCCGAAGGCGTCCTCCAGCAGACTGGAAGAGCGGACAATGATGGGGGACTGCCCGAAATACTCGATGATCAGGCGGAACTGCTCCCTGATCTCGTGCGGGAATTTGCCGGTCAATAATTTTTCTTTCAGCTCCGCCGCCCGGGAAAAGTAGCCCGACTCCGTCTTCTGTTCCAGCCAGAGCTCCCACCAGCCGTTCTCCACTATGTAGGTGTAGAAAACGTCCGAGCCGATATAATAGGAATCATGGGGCTCGAGCCCTTTTTCGCCGAGGATCTTCCTGGCCAGCAGCATCCCCAGGGCCTTGCCCCCGATGAAGCCGCTCCCCACCAGGCGCGCCTTGATCGCCAGCAGGTCATCGAGCGTCAGATACTTCTCGATCAACGAGAGCATCCGGGCCTCCCGGCCGAGCATGACGCGCGCCAGGCGTTCCACGGAAAGCTTTTCCGTGCCCAGAAACATCCGGTCCCAGTAGTCAAGGTTCCGCTCCGCGGACTCCGCACCTTTCAAAGAAAGGTAGGAAAGCAGCCTGGCAGCGTCCACGCTGCTGGTGATCGGGATGAACTTTTCTTTTTCCTCGACGTGAGGGAGGAACATGGTCGGGGAATAGCGCTCCCAGACTTTCAGCGGCTGGACGTAGAAATTTTTCTCGAAATGATAGACATCGAGCAGCAACTGGGTCGTCTCGCGGATGCGGGCAACGGTCTTGAAAGAATGGCTGCCGCGCAAAATGGCAAAATAGGCGATCGTCTCCATTTTATAAAGATAGGGGCAGGTAACCATGAAGAAATTGCCGATCATCAGGTCCGAGGCCCAGCGCGAGAGCAGGTCAGAGAGACAATCAAAGACGTAGAACGCCTCCAGCCCCTCTTTGGCAATGATCGCGTGGACCGCTTTGGTGAAAGCTTCAAAGCCGCTCCCCGCGTCCAGCTGATAGATCTTCACGTTTTCAGGCGCCGCGATCAGCGGCGGGTGCTTGGCAAAGCGGATATAGACCAGGTTGCGGCCGTCCTGGCGGGCCCGCTTGACATACGGGGCGACAAAGTGCAGATAGTCCTTGACGCTGTCCACCTGCCAGACGACGTTGTCGCCCAGACGCAGGTTCTGGACGATCTCATCCAGGCCTTTTAAGCCGGTGCTGACCGATCTCATCGGGTTGCTCATAAAAAAAGGCGCCGCGCCCCGATCACTCGGGACCCGACACCTTTGTATCAGTTACTCTAGCACTATCCGGCGACCGAGTCAAAACTTACCAGCTGGTCATAACCGACCATGACCGCCAGCGCCTTGCTTTCGGTCTGGATCCCCGCTTCCTCGCAGGCCGCCACCGGATTGAGACCGCCCGGAACTACCAGGCCGACCCTTTCCGCCCCCACCGGGACCCCCAGCACCGTCTGCCCCGGCCGGCCGATCATCAGCACCCGGCCAAGGGCGGCCGATTCGACTTTCCGGATAATGGCTTCGGCCTCATGCACCGAAGCGGCCGGGATCTCGCGCAAGCCGGCCAGGACCTTGCCCGCACCTGCCACCGCCCCCCGGACATTCGTCATCCGGCTTCTGATGAAGATCTCATGCGGGTCGAGGGTCGAACCGGCATAATTGATTATTTCGGTGAACCGGAGCGGCCGGTCCTCTTCGATCTGGAGCAGGCCGCCTAACCTTGACTCGACCAGGATCGAGTGTTTGAGCAAGATCCCGTTGAGATTGATGCTGCAGAGCGTCCCGAACCCGATCTTGCCGGGAGGGATCTCCAGGCTGCCGATCTTCTCCCCCGCCCCGGCCACCAGGACTTTTTCTCCCGTCGCTATCCTGGCCCTGAAAACACTCTTCATGATCTCCAGCGCTTTGGGGAAATCGTCTTCGCGGATCAGCGAGATATTAAGGATGACCCGGCCGCTTTTTCCTTCGAGGTTAAAGTCCATCTGATAGGCCATGTTATCGATCCGCGAACTCATGAAGCCGATCTTGTCAAAGACCAGAGCATTCCCCAGCTCTTCGATCCCCTTGCGGGTGATCAGCCGCCCCTCTTTCCACTGCACCTTCATCAGCCCCTCATCGTTCAAACGCTTAAGGTGATAGCGGATCGTCCGCTCGGGCATTTCGATCCCCTGCGCTTTCAGCTTGGCCGCGATCTCCGCCGAACCGATCGGCCCGGCGGCCTCGGAAACCAGCCTAAGGATCGCGTTTATCTTGCGGTCGAGATCGGTCATAATTTCTTAGCCCCTTGACATACGGCAATCGGTTGCCGTATAATTATGGCCGCAACCTAGAACAATGTCAAGCATATAAAGGGGGTGCTTAGTTACAAATACCCCACAATAAATTGTGGGGTATAATTCCCTGCCTGCCGGTAGGCAGGCCCAGACTTTAGTCTGGGGTTTTCCAGCAACCATCATTAACATTGGAGGCAATTATCATGGTAAAGCATATTATTGACGAAGTCATCAAGAGAAATCACGGCGAGGTCGAATTCCACCAGGCGGTGACCGAGGTGGTCGAATCCGTCGCGCCGGTGCTGGAGAAACATCCGGAGTACAGGGAAACGAAGGTCCTGGAGCGGCTCTGCGAACCGGAGCGGCAGATCATGTTCCGCGTCCCCTGGATGGACGACAGCGGCGCCGTTCACATCAACCGCGGCTTCCGGATCGAGTTTAGTAGCGCGATCGGGCCGTACAAGGGGGGCCTTCGCTTCCACCCGTCGGTCTACCTCGGCATCATCAAGTTCCTCGGCTTCGAGCAGATCTTCAAGAACGCCCTCACCACGCTGCCGATGGGCGGCGGCAAAGGCGGCTCCGATTTCGACCCGAAAGGGAAATCGGACGCCGAAGTGATGCGCTTCTGCCAGAGCTTCATGGCCGAGCTTTTCCGCCATATCGGCCCTGACACCGACGTGCCGGCCGGCGATATCGGCGTCGGCGGCCGCGAGATCGGTTTCATGTACGGCATGTACAAGAAACTGCGCAACGAGTTCACCGGCGTGCTGACCGGCAAGGGGCTCGACTGGGGCGGCTCGCTCGTCCGGACCGAAGCGACCGGCTACGGCCTGATCTATTTCCTGCTGGAAATGCTCAAGGACATGGGGAAGGAGCTCAAGGGAGCGACCGTCGTCAGCTCCGGCTCGGGCAACGTCTCGATCTACGCCATCCAGAAGTGCCAGGAGCTCGGCGCCAAGGTCGTCGCCTGCAGCGACTCCAACGGCTATATCTATGATAAGGACGGCATCGACCTGAAGACCGTCAAGCAGCTCAAGGAAGTCGAACGGAAACGGATCAAAGAGTACATCAAGTTCCACCCCAAAGCGGTCTACGAGGAAGGGTGCGACAACATCTGGAAAGTGAAATGCGATATCGCCCTGCCGAACGCCACCCAGAACGAGGTCGACAAGAAGTCGGCTGAAAAGCTGGTGGAGAACGGCGTCTGGGCGGTGGCGGAAGGGGCGAACATGCCCTCCACGCCCGAAGCGATCAAGGTCTTCCAGAAAGCCAAGGTCGCCTTCGGCCCAGCCAAAGCGGCCAACGCCGGCGGCGTCGCCACTTCGGGGCTGGAAATGAGCCAGAACAGCCAGCGGCTCTCCTGGTCGTTCGAGGAGACCGACAAATACCTGAACCGGATCATGAAGGCGATCTACAAGCAGTCGAAAGAGGCGGCCAAGGAGTACGGCCATCCCGGCAACCTGGTGGTCGGCGCCAACATCGCCGGGTTCGAGAAGGTGGCGCGCGCCATGTACGCGCAGGGATTAGTCTAAATAAGAAGCGAATTTTAGACGCCGATCGGCAGAATGATCTTGATCGTTGTGCCGTGCCCGAGGCCTTCGGACTCCGCCCAGATCTTGCCGCCGTGCGCTTCCACGATCTCTTTGGCGATGGCCAGCCCGAGGCCGACCCCGCCGACCTGCCGGGTGTAAGAGCTGTCCACCTGATAGAACTTGCCAAAGATCTTTTCCAGGTTCTCGCGGGCGATGCCGATCCCGCTGTCGCTGACCGACAGCTCCAGGTGATCGCCTTTCTGCGCTCCCCGGACCACCACCGAACCGCCTTTGGGGGTGAAATTCAGCGCGTTCCCCAGGAGATTCGTCAGCAGCCGGCGGAGCTTGTCGGCATCGGCCATTACCGTCGGAAAGTCCGGCGGCAGGTCGATGCCGACCTTGAGCTGACGCTCCTCGAACTGCGGCATCATGGCGGCGACCAGTTCGGCCAGGATCCGGCTGAGCGAGACCGGCTCCTTGGTCAGCTCAAGCGAGATCCCGCGCTCCAGGCGGGCCACGTCAATGATGCTGTTGATGATCGCCATCAGATGCTCGCTCTCTTTTTTAATTATCGCGGCCCCTTTTTTGTATTCGGGCGGCAGGCTGCCGTACTGCTCGCCCAGGAAGACGGAACTGTAGCCCAGGATCGGCGTGATCGGCGTGCGCAGCTCATGGGAGATCAGGGAGAGGAACTCGGTCTTCATTTTATCGACCGATTTCAATTGCTCATAAAGCTTTGCCGTCTCGGCGCTCTGTTGATCGGCCGCGGCTTTGGCCTGCTGGACGTCGTGCAGCAGGCGCAGCGTCTCCCGCCGGCTTTGGTCCAGCTCCTTGATCTGATCTTTAAGCTGGCCGTGGGCGCTTTCCAGGTCTTCCATGACGCTGACCGTGGCCCGGTAGGCCCGGGCGTTTTCCTGGGCGGAGAGCAGGGCTTTTATCCTTTCCCGGCGCAGCCGCTCGGAGATATAGACCACGGCGTAAGTGATCACCCCGAAAAGCAAGGTGTTACTGATGAGCATCAGCATGACATACTTGAAATTGGCCACCGTCTGGAGTTCGGGCAACAGCGGATGGCCGGGGATAAGTTTCTGCAATTCGGCCAGCGCCGCCACCCAGATGACGGCGACAAAAAAGAGCGCCTCGCTTATCCCTTTGACCGGCGAATAAGCGATCACATCGTAAATGACGATGATCAGGCCGATCCAGACAAAGGGGCTGACCATGTTGCCTGTCTGGTAGATCGCCGCCGCGACAATCAGGCTGAGCGCGGCCGAATAAAGGTAATAAAATAACTGATCGACGAGCCAGTCCCTGGCCAGGCAATAATTGGCCGCCGCCGCGGCAACCAGGGCGCTGCCCATATAAAGGCTTTCGCGGCCGAGGTCCAGCTCATATCCCAGCGTTTTGAGAGCAGCCAGGACCAGCCAGAGGAGCGGCACCAGCAAATAAGTGGCCCAGATGCTTTGCATCAGCGCCGCTTTCTTTTCCGGCCGGGTCAGCCGCACTGGTCCCATTAAATGTCCCGGTATTTGGCCGGCTGGCCAAGCTGTTTCAGCAGGCCGTTGACTTCCTGTTTCAGTTCGATGACCCGTTCTTCGCGCCCGATCATGAACTTGTTCAGTTCTTCGACCTCGGCCATCTTTTGTTTGAGCTCGTCGGCCGCCCGCTTGCGTTCCGTGATGTCATGCAGGATCACCAGTTCGCCGGTCTGCTTGCCCGCGTCGTCTTTCAGGGGGACAGTGCTGACCTCGAAAAACAACCGCCGGCCGTCACGGCTGAGCGACTCGACCTCATAGGCCGGGACGTTAATGCCGAGCTTTCTCTTGGCAAAGTTGGCGGCGATCAAAGCCATGCTGGCGTCCGTGAATTTACCCGCCAGCGCGCTGATCTTCTGGCCGAGCACTTCGGCCGGCTTATAGCCGCTGACGGCTTCAAGCTGCCGGTTAGCATCGATGACCGTCCCGGCCAGGTCAAGCTGGACCAGGACATCGTTGGAAGAATCAAAAAGCAGCCGGTACTTGTCCGCGGATCGTTCAGCCACTGCGCGCCTCCTTTGCCTTACAGCGCTTCCAGGTATTTGTCGATCTCCCAGGGCGTGATCTGCATCCGGTAGTCGTCGAATTCGGCCAGTTTGGCCTCGACGAACTTCTCGAGCGTGTGCTTGCCGAGCGCCGCCTGGACCACCCGGTCCTTTTTCAGCTCTTCGACCGCCCGCTTGATCGAGAACGGCAAGAGACCGATCTTCAGCTCCGCCCGGCGCGCTTCGTCGAGCTCATAAACGTCCTCTTCGACCGGCCGGGGCGGGTCGAGTTCCCGCTCGATCCCGTCCAGCCCCGCCCTGAGCATCGCCGCGAAAGCGAGGTACGGGTTGCACGACGGATCGGGGCAGCGGAGCTCCAGCCGGGTCGCCTGTTCGCGGCCCGGGCTGTAGCGCGGGATCCGGATCAGCGCCGAGCGGTTGATCTGCGCCCAGCAGATATAGACCGGCGCTTCGTAACCGGAGACCAGGCGCTTGTAGGAATTGACCGTCGGGGCGGCGACCGCCGCCAGCGCCTTCGCGTGCTCGAGCTGGCCGGCCAGAAAATGGTAAGCGAGCTTGGACAGCTTATACTTGTCCTTGGCGTCAAAAAAGAGGTTCTTCCCCCGCTTGTCGAACAGGCTCTGGTGGACGTGCATCCCCGAACCGGCCTGTTTATATAACGGCTTCGGCATGAAAGAAGCGTAGAGGTCGTGCCGCTGGGCGATCGCCTTGATCGTGTATTTGAGCGTGAGCGCGTTGTCGGCGGCGGTCAGCGCGTCGGCGTAACGGATGTCGATCTCGTGCTGGCCGGGGCCGCATTCGTGGTGCGACATCTCCGCCGTCAACCCCATCTGCTCCAGCGCGATCACGATGTCCTTGCGGACGTTGCTCGCCATGTCGCGCGGGGAGTAATCAAAATAACCGCCGATGTCGTGCGGCGACGTCGTGATCCGGTTATCCTCTTTTTTAAAGAGATAAAATTCCACTTCCGGCCCGCAGTTGTAGACGTAACCGAGCTTGCCGGCTTCCGCCAGTGTTTTTTTCAGGATCGAGCGGGGATCTCCTTCGAACGGCGCGCCGTCGGGGGTCTGAACATCGCAGAGGAAACGGGCCGACTTGCGCTCCGGGGGGGTCCAGGGAGTGACGGCGTAGGTCGCCGGGTCGGGCCGCAGGATCATGTCCGATTCGCAGATCCGGACAAAACCGAGGATGCTGGAGCCGTCGAACCAGATCCCTTTCTCGAGCACGTCGGCCAGCCGCTCGATCGGGATCGCCACCGATTTGATCGAGCCCAGAATATCAGTAAATTGCAGATTAACAAACTTGACCCCGTCCCCTTTGGCCCTTTCCAGAACCTCTTTCGCCGCCGCATCTAAACTCATTTTCCCCTCCCTTTTTAGCACCAAACGATTATATCTCTCCCCCTTGACCGTTTCAATCGCCCCCTCATTCAAGAACCGGTTTGACCAGTACCTGACCGTATCCAGTTTCAAACCGGCCTCCCGGCTCACCTGCCGGAGCGACTTACCTCCCCTGATCGCTTTAATGACCCGGCCGATCTCCTCCCTGCCGGCGTGCAAGCCGTAAAGACTGGTCAGCGCCCGCTCGGAAAAGGTTTCGCCGCATCGGTTGCAGCGGAACCGCCCCGCCCCGCCCTGCCGGCTCCGGTAACTGCCGAACCGGACAATATTCCCCTGCCCGGTCAGCCGGTAGTAAGGACAGCGCGGATTGGGGCAAAACGGTGCTTGAGCCATTCCGGAGTGATCCTAGCAGGTATCCGCCAATTTGTCAACACTATTTTGGGTCAAATCCTAACCTCGGTGGGCATGGGCCGCGCCGGGCCGCTCGAAATGGCAGAAAAGGTCATCGGGACAATTTTCGCATTCGGTCTGGAAGGTCGAATGGCCGATCTCAAATTTCTTCTTCAACATTTCCCTGACCTCGCGCAGTATCTCGCCGGCCCTTTTCGCCTCGGCCTCTTCGATCAGGAGATGCGCCGAGAGCGCGTTGAGCCCTGAGCTGATCGACCAGACGTGAAGGTCATGAATGTCCTTAATTCCCTTGACGCCGCAAATCGCCGCCGCCACATCGTACACCTTGAGCCCGCTGGGCGCCGCCTCCAGCAGGACATTGGCCGATTCCGAAAGCAAGTGATAGGCGCCGCGCAGGATCAGCAGCCCGATCAGGAAACCGAGGAGCGGGTCAGCGTAGTACCAGCCGAGAAAGTGGACCAGCAGGCCGCCGACGATCACCCCGACCGAGGAGAGCGCGTCGGAAACCACGTGAACAAACGCCCCGCGCACGTTAAGGTTCGCGCGCGAAGCGCCGGCCAGGATGACCGCGCTCCCGATGTTGCCGAGCAGGCCGATCGTGGCGATCACCAGCATGATCGTGCTCTGGACCGGGACGGGATGGAAGAGCCGCAGGCCCGCCTCATAGAAGATGAAAAAGGCGATGACCAGGAGAAGCGAGCCGTTGAGCAGCGCGGCCAGTATTTCGAGGCGGTAAAAACCGAATGTCCGCCGGCGTGTGGCCGGCAACGCGGCAAAAACCGAGGCCAAAAGCGCCAGCGTCAGGCTGAGCGCGTCGGTCAACAGGTGGCCCGCGTCGGAGAGAAGCGCCAGGCTGTTGGCGATGAAGCCGCCGGCCAGTTCGGCAAAAAAGAGCAGGACGGTGATAAGCAGGGCCGCCCCGAGCATACGCTGGTTGTTCACGGGATTATCTTACATTAAACTGCCGCCGAAGTAAAACGGTCCCGGCTCAGGCCGCGGGCGCGTTATCCAGGTATTTTTTCGGGATCTCGCCCGCCAGCGCCAGGGCAAGCTTGGTCAAGTAGGGGCCGACCAGTTCGTAAATGATCACCGACGAGAGGACGATGGTGATGACGACCGCCCCGATCTCGGGCAATTTGGCCTCGACCGCCATGGCAACGCCGATCGCCACCCCGGCCTGCGGGATCAGGCTCAACCCCAGGAACTTCTGGACCGGCGCCGCTTCCGCGTTCAGGCGGGCGCCGCAGTAGGCGCCCGCGGCTTTGCCGAGCGCCCGGGCAAAAAGGTAGGCCAGGCCGACCAAGCCGATCTTGGCCAAGAGATCAAGGTGGAGCATCGCCCCGGAGATCACGAAAAAAGCAACGTAGAACGGCGGGTCGGTCAGCCGGAGGATATCGAGGACTTTCTTGCCTTTGGCCGAGATGTTGACGACCGTGGCGCCGACCGCCATCGTGGTCAGCAGGGGCGAGAGGTGAAAGGTCGCGGCCGCGCCGACGCTGAAGAGCACGCCGCCCAGCACGACCATCAGCTGCTCGTGGTCCGATTTGGTCGCCTGCTCCCAGAGGTTGAGGGCATAGCCGACCAGCATGCCGAAGAGCAGGGAGCCGAAAATCATCCAGACCGGCTCGAACAGATAGCCGGCGCGGGCGGCCAGATCAAGCGGCTGCGCCCGGGCGGCCACGGACATCTTGGTAAAAGCGAAGACGGTGTGGAACAGCATCAGGCAAAGAATATTGTTCAAGGCGACCACGGCCAACAGCAAGTCGGTCAGCCGGCCGCGGCTGCGGTATTCCCTGACGACCATCAGGGTGGCGGCCGGGGCGGTGGCGGTGGCGATCGCGCCGATCAGGAGCGCGACCGGCAGCGGCAGACCGAACAGCAGCATGGCGCTCCCGACCAGCAGGAAAGCGCCCAAAACCTCGGCCAGCGCCAGATAGATGACCTTCGGCCCGACCGAGATGAAATGCTTGAGCTCGAATTCCGCGCCGATCGCCAGGATGATGAGGCCGAGGGTGATCTCGCTGATGACCCTGACGTTGCCCACCATTTCCGCGGTCATCAGGCCGAGCACCGACGGCCCGATCAGGATGCCGGCGACCAGGTAGCCGGTGACCTTCGGCACTTTCAGCCACTGGACCAGCTCGCCCATCACCAGTCCGAAGAGCAGAACTACGGCGACCGCCATGACGCTGTCCATCCGGCTGAGAAAATAGCTGGCGATGAAGCCCAAAAGCAGGATGACGCCGATTATGACGACAAAATCGCCGGCCTGGGGGAAACGCCGCAGCCCCCTCAAAAAAAGCCGTAATTTTTCCAGCCAGGCCATCGCAATCACCCCCCGGCGTAATTGACTCGCGGGCCAATTTTACAGGAGATTGACGGGGAAGTAAATCGGCGCTAAGATTTAACCGGCGGGGGCCCGTAGCCAAGAAGACGCTTGCGCCTGTAGCTCAATGGATAGAGCAGCAGATTTCTAATCTGCTGGTTGCAGGTTCGATTCCTGTCAGGCGCGAGTTTTGATGATGGTGCCGTGGCTCGGTTGGCAGCGGCGCTTACGCGGGAGTAGCTCAGTTGGTAGAGCGTCACCCTTCCAAGGTGAGGGTCGCCGGTTCGAATCCGGTCTCCCGCTTTTAGCCGGGGAGTAGCTTAGCTTGGTAGAGCGCCTGCTTTGGGAGCAGGAGGCCGGAGGTTCAAATCCTCTCTCCCCGAATTTAACTGCTATTATGGGCGAGTGGTGGAACTGGCAGACACGCATGGCTTAGGACCATGTGCCGCAAGGCTTGGAGGTTCGAGTCCTCTCTCGCCCATTCACATCTTTTCGATGTTCTTCCAGACGTTTGCGGCATAGCTTTTGAACGCCGCCAGCTCTTTTCCCTTCAGCGGCAAGCGCTTGGGCCGGTTGAAAGCGAGCGGATTGGTCGCTGCCGCTCGTATCCTGATCTCGTAATGACAATGCGGCCCGGTGGAGCGGCCGCTGCTGCCGACCAGCGCGATGGTCTGCCCCTGCCCGACTTTCTGCCCGGGGCGGGCCAGCAGGCGCGAGCAGTGGCCGTAGTAGGTGGCATAACCGTTATTATGCCTGACGATCAGCAGCCGGCCGTAAGCTCCGCGCCAGCCGGCGAATGTGACCAGGCCGTCGGCGGTGGCGACGATCGGCGCCCCGTAATAAGAAGCGAAATCGACCCCGGTGTGATGGCCATGCCGGTGAGTGAACGGATCGCGGCGCCGGCCGAAATAAGAAGTGATCCGGCCGGTGAACTTGAGCGGGGTCTTAAGGAACATTTTTTCGGTCGGTCTTCCCTCCAGGTCGTAATAACCGCGCCGGTCGCGGCCGGGAGCGAAATAGACCGCCCGGAATTTATCCCGTCCGTCATACTCCGCCGCCAGGACCCGGCCATATCTGGCAAATTTCCCTTTATAGAATTGCTTCTCGTAATAAAGCTTTATCTTATCCCCCACCCGGGGATAGGTATAAAAATCGATGTCCCAGGCAAAGATGTCAACGATGTCAAAGACCAGCTCCTCCTCTTCCTGCGCTTTGAGTATGGCGGCGAAGAGCGATGAAGTGATGGTGAATTCCTTGGCCAGGAGTTCCTTTTTCAAGTAGATAGCGGGCTTGAAAGAACGCAGTTTGCCGCCGGCATCACGGACGGCGAAATAAAGGTCGGCCGGCGCTCGCTCGTAAACGAACTTGACGATCCGCCGCTCTTTATCGAGGTAGATCCGGTACCGGTCGCTGGTCCGGAGCCTGGTCAGGTCGAGCACCCGGGCGATCGCGAGGACCGCTTCGTTCGCCGCTTCCCGGCTGATGCCGTCAGCCAGCAGGGAATCGTAAAGCACCTCGCCGGAGCCAAGCTGGCCTTTGACCACGGTGATATTCGACCAGCGGGCCCGGTTGTGGAATGAGTTGACCGCCCGCCTCGCCCCGACCGTCACCCCCCCGATCAGGATCGCCAGGGCCAGCAACAAAGCAAGCCGCCGCCGCAGATAGACCGCGCTGGTCGCCATTATTTTTATTTTAGCACTTCAGAACGATATCGCCACCCATTTTTGGGTGTTTTTGCCGCTCCGTTTTTGTGGTAAAATGTTTCAGCCCGGTTGACACCGCCGGCTCAAGCGGCAGAGACGCATGGTTTAGGACCATGCGCCGCAGGGCTTAGAGGCCCATGCCTCCTCTCACCCGATATTTTCAGTTAAATTTCTGCGGCAAACCGAACGCCAAGGTATGGCTTGGACTCCTGGGGCGATTGGCGGCCCCGGCAATCAGCACGCCAGCTGTCCAGATCATAATAATGCCAGGCTCCACCGCGCACAACTATTTCCCTTCCGCTCCCGGGCAGTTTGGGGTTTTGAGGATTGGTCAGGTCGAGCGCGCCGGCCCAGGATGAGGTCCACTCCCAAACATTGCCGGACAGGTCAAAAATACTTTCGGGAGACTTGCCTTTTTTATGGGCATAAACGCTTCTGGTGCCGGTCGCCTGATAAGCACCCTTTTGCTCATCAAAGATCATGCCATAAGGGTAGGCGTTCCCCTTCCTGCCAGCAGCGGCCCTTTCCCATTCGAGCTCTGACGGCAAGCGCAAGCTTAATATTTGAGCAAGTGCCTGGGCTTCGGGCCAGGTCAAAAGGGTCATGGGGCAGTGTTCTGCTTCACTTCGTAACGCCGCAACCGCCAGCGAATCCTCGAGCCGCTCGGCTGCCCCGGGAACGATCTGTTCCAAAAACCGGGATTTTCTTTGCAGCAGTATTCGAAATTGGCCGTTCGTCAGCGGAGTCTTCGCCAATTTGAACCCCGGGCAGGAAACGTTCTCAACTCCCTGGAACACGAAATTCCCGGCCGGGATATGTACCCATTTAATCCCGATATCGATCCGCCTGATCTCGTCTATCCGCGCAAGCAGTTCTTGCAGTTTCTGCGGATCTTTTTCCCCCAGTGTATCGGCCGCCCGGGCTTTTAAGCCGGAAGGCGTATATACTTTAAGGCCAAGGAATTGCCCCCTGTTTTCCGGAAGCCTGGCGACCTGTTGAACTATGTTCAATTTATGTCCCCCAACCCTGCTCATTTTTTCACGTCTCCTTCGCGATTCGTTCTGGCCCGGTCGTTTTGCCAACCGTTTATTTATCAGAATGATTTTCGCGGAATTTCACTTTTTTTATTGCGCTAGCCGGCCGCCTTAAGTATAATAACGGGTGACCGCCGGCAGGCTTGTTAATACTGCGTGTTTACCGTTATGCACCATTAGCCCCGACGACATTAATATTTATAATATGTAACGTCGGGATCCCGCGCTCAATAATGAGCGATTATGTAACAGGAGGGCCCTTCATGGCGCAATTTTGGGGGAAGAACATTGTATTTGTATATTTTGAAAAGCAAGAAAAATGGCAAATATTATGTTGGCTCAACGCGAGAACCGGCTAAGCGGCTAAACGAACATAATAGCGGCAAAATCAAGAGCGCCAGGGCCTTTATCCCTTATGAGCTAATTTACAAAGAAACATTTTTGACTTATACTGGAGCAAGAAGAAGAGGGAGCGCCATAAAAAAGAAAAAGAGCCGAAAATTTATCGGCGGCCTAATTAGCCGGGGCTTAGATTCGATTCTCTCCTAAAAGCGGGCACCATTAGCTCAATTGGTAGAGCAGCTGACTCTTAATCAGTTGGTTGAAGGTTCGAGTCCTTCATGGTGCATAGCCCCTCCTTTGTTGGCAAACCAGCTGGTTGAAGGTTCTCCCGACGCACAATAAGATATATTTATAATGGAATCGTCGGGATCCCGCACTCA
>JAFGHC010000040.1 GCA_016939335.1 Candidatus Saganbacteria bacterium | reverse complement strand
TCTCCACCTCCTCAGTAGGTTGAATTTCTTGGTCGAAATACATTCTAACTGAGTTACAGGGTGTAGACCATGTGCCTTATCTTTCCTAGGTAGGAAAATACTCCCTTACAGATTCGAAAGGTATAACTGTGACGTGGAGTGTAAGTTTTCCGGCACTGGGAGTTTACAATGTTAATTGGTCAGATGAAAATGGGGCGAAAGCGTCAGTAAAGGTAGAGGTTCTTAAGAAGTAAGTCCACGAGAATAGAAGCTTTAATTGGACAGGAACCGGGCGATTAGTCTGGTTCCTGTCTTTTTATTCTGGAATTGACTTGTAACCATGGATTGGGATATATTTGAGTAATGGAAGACAAACTTATCTTTGAAATGAGTGTTGCCGGACGAAAAGGTTATTCTCTGCCTGAGCTGGATACTCCTGCCGAAGACATTAAGAAACTGATCCCCGCAGAGTTACTGCGCGAAGAATTGGACCTGCCGGAAGTGTCCGAGCTCGACGTCGTCCGCCACTTTACCCGCCTGTCGCAAAAGAATTTTTCCGTCGATACACAATTTTATCCCCTCGGCTCCTGCACGATGAAATATAACCCGAAAGTGAATGAGGAAGCCGCGAAACTGCCCGGCTTTACCGAATTGCATCCGCTGCAGGACGGCCCGGCAGCGCAGGGGACACTGGAACTGCTCTACAATTTCGAGCGGTATTTGTGCGCCATCTTCGGTTACGAAGCTTTCACGCTCCAGCCGGCGGCCGGCGCGCACGGCGAACTGACGGCGCTGATGATGATCAAGGCTTACCATAATGAAAAATCAAAAATCAAAAATCAAAAATCAAAAACAAGGAATAAAATTATTATACCGGACTCGTCGCACGGTACGAACCCGGCCTCGGCGGCGCTCTGCGGGTTTGAGCCGGTGGTCATCAAGTCGAACGGGCGCGGCAATATCGATCTCAACGCGCTGAAACAGGCGGCCGGCGGCGACACCGCCGGACTGATGCTGACCAATCCCAATACGCTTGGCCTGTTTGATGAACATATTCTGGAAGTGGCTGAGATCGTCCATCAAGCGGGCGCGCTGCTTTACTATGACGGGGCAAATGCCAACGCGATCATGGGGATCTGCCGGCCGGCCGACCTTGGCTTTGATGTGGCGCATTTTAATCTGCACAAGACCTTTTCCACCCCTCACGGCGGCGGCGGCCCTGGCGCGGGGCCGGTCGGCGTGACGAAACCGCTCGAGCCGTTCTTGCCGGTCCCCCGGGTCGTCAAGAAAGGGGCCAGTTACAAACTGCAAAGCGCCAATTACCCGCACTCGATCGGAAGAGTGCACTCCTTTCATGGCAATATCAACGTGATCGTCAAAGCTTACGCTTACGTCTTGTCGCTGGGCGCCGATGGTTTGAAGAAAGTCTCGGCCCGGGCGGTCGAGAACGCCAACTATATGATGGACAAGCTGAAAAACCATTATTATCTGCCTTATGACCGGCCCTGCCAGCACGAGTTCGTCCTCTCGGCCAAATGGCAGAAAGAAAAGTGCGGGATCCGGGCGCTCGACATCGCCAAACGGCTGATCGACTACGGTTTCCATCCGCCGACGATCTATTTCCCGCTGATCGTCGAGGAAGCGCTGATGATCGAGCCGACAGAGAGCGAAGCGAGGGCGACGCTTGACGCGTTTTGCGACGCGCTGATCAAGATCGCCGGAGAATGCGAGACCGATCCGGAACTGGTGAGGTCGGCCCCTCACGGCACGCCGGTCCGCCGGCTGGACGAAACGAAGGCGGCGCGCTCGCCCGATCTCCGTTATAATCTATAGATCATGTCTGACTGGCGGCTGATCGTTTCGTCCCCTCTGCCCGGCGCGGCCAACATGGAACTCGACCTCCGGCTTTTTCGCGACCATGAAAAAGGCCTTGTCCCGCCGGCGCTCCGCATCTATTCCTGGCAGCCCAAGTGCATTTCTCTGGGCTATTCCCAGAAAATATACGAGGAAATTGACTTGGCTCGGGCGCAACAGCTCGGTTACGACGTGGTCGGGCGGCCAACCGGCGGCGGCATTGTTTTTCACAACGAGGCGGAAGTGACCTACTCGCTGGTCATCGGCAAAGACGATCCGCTTTTGCCGGCCGGCTTGGTCCCTTCGTACAAAAAAATCTCTGAAGCGATAGTTTGCGCCTTAAATAATTTCGGAATCAATGCGGAAATCCTTAATTCGTCATTCGTCATTCGTCATTCGTCATTATGTTTTTCTTATCCTGCCGAATACGAGGTAGTGGCCGGCGGCAAGAAAATCGTCGGCAGCGCGCAAAAAAGAGGGCGCCGGTCGCTGCTGCAGCAAGGCTCGCTCTTTGTCCGCCCGCCGTCAGCCGAAGCCTTTTCTCTGCTGAAAAAACCGCACGCCGGGCACGACGCCGTCAGCCTGGAAGAATTGCTCGGCCGGCCGGTCGGCTTTGACGAGCTCAAGGAAGCGTTAGTCGCCGGGTTCCGTGAGGGTTTGGGGGTCAGGTGGCGGGCCGGTTAGTTCACATTAAATGAACCGTTCGAACCGCTCCTTCGGCACCTTGCAGATCGGGCAGACCTCGGGCGGCTCTTCGCGCGCGCAGAGGTAGCCGCAGACCTGGCAGCGCCAGACGGGGAGGGGGAGCTCGGGAACGGCAAGCTTTTTCTTTTCGGCCTCTTCCTTCATTTTTTCGCGCACCTCCTTGGGGAGCCTTCGTTCCGGGATCGGTCGGGCTTCTTTTTTGCCGTTAGCGATCTCGGCGGAAACATAAAGGGCGCAATAGCAGGCGCCGTACTGGTTCAAGTCGGGATCGCGGTAATCGCACGGGCAGATGATGTCGAGGTCCTGCGTTTTATCTCCGGTCGCGAGGCGGCAGGGGCAGTTCCAGTAGCCGTAGCGAGCCTCGTTGATGAGCAGGCCCTTGATCAGTCCTTTAGTGAATTCAATGTCGGGATGCAAATGGTAACCGGCCGCTTCGGCCTCGCTTTTCAGCCGGAGGTGGAGCCGGTCGATCTGTTCCCGGGTTGGCTCGCTCATTCCGCCAGCGCCCTGATCTCCTCTTCCTTGTAATTGATGATCGCCCGTTTTTTATCGATGACGAGCGTCGGGTAAGTGCCGCTGGGGTTCCACTTCTTGATCTCTTCTTTTTCCAGCTTGGCCGCGTCTTCATTGCTTAACAGGTCAACGTCGATGTAGTCATAGGCCAGTCCCAATTTATCAAGCAGCGCTTTGGTCTTGCGGCACCAGCCGCAGGTGCTCAAAGAGTAAAGCGCGATTTCGCCTTTGTTCTTGCCGCCGACGTGATTGATTTTTATCATTTAAGCTTTCCTTTTAGCCGACAACTAACGACTCACGACACGCTCACTTCGTTCGCTGCAACGGACAATTTTCATGGCTCGAAAACATTATATTACGTCTGGCGTGAAAAGGGAATATAATTGAGCGGGTATGAGAGTAAGGGGTGGAGAGTAGATGGAAACGGTCTGGAAGAATTTGACGCCGGAAAATATTTTTGGCGCGGTCGAAACGACGCTGGGGGAGAAATTAAGTAACATCTGCCTCAAGCGCAACAGCTATATCAACCGCGTTTATGAGCTGGAACGGCATGGCTCGGGCGAGCGTTTGATCGTCAAGTTTTACCGTCCCGGCCGCTGGGCCGCCGCGCAGATCGCGGAGGAGCAACGCTTTCTGCGGGAACTGGCCGCGGACGAGCTCCCCGTCATCCCGCCGCTGGCCGTTAATGGTGAAACGCTTTTTGGCTGGGGGGAGATCAGTTATGCGCTCTTCCCGAAAAAGGGGGGAAGGGCGGTCGACGAATTCGACAAGGAGGGCTGGCAAACGCTCGGGCGGACGGTCGCCCGGATCCACCGGGCCGGCGAACGCCACAAAACTTCCACCCGGATGTACTGGCGCCCGGCCGTCGCCGCCGGCCAGCATCTCGAATTGATACTCCGGAGCGGTTTTATCCTGCCCGAGTTCAAAGCCGCGCTGGCTAAAGCGGCCGAGCTGTTCATCCATAAGGCAGACCCCATGTTCGCCGAAGATAAGTTTATTCTCCTGCACGGCGATTGCCACAAAGGGAACATCATCTTCCGGCCCAACGAGGGGTACTTTGTGGTCGATTTCGACGACATGTGCTTCGGTCCGCCGGTCCAGGACCTCTGGCTGCTGCTCCCCGACACGCTGGAGCGGTCGGCCAACGAGCTGAACTGGTTCGTCGCGGGGTATGAAACTTTCCGGCCGTTCGATTATGAGGCCTTGGAATTGATCCCGGCTTTGCGGGGCATGAGAATAATCCACTACGCCGCCTGGCTGGCCGTGCAGAGCGGCGAACCGGATTTCCTCAACAATTTCCCTCAAGCGGGGTCCCCCAGGTACTGGAACACGCTGATCAAGGAGCTGCAGCAGATCGTCTACGGGGAGTTGGGGCGGGAGGCCGCGGCCTCCGAAGATTAAGGGTTTACTGGCCCGACCGTTCTTTGGCGATCCGCTCTTTGAGCTTTTGGATCGCGTTGTTCAATCTTTGCCGGCTGGCCGGCTGCCGGTTCGGCCGCGACGCGAGCGACTGGAGCAGTTCGAGCCGCGCGGTATCGCGCTCGAGAGCGAGCTGGTTTTTCAATTTTTTGATCTTCGCCTGGTCGACGGGTTTTTTCTTCAGTTCGGCCCGCAGCTGGCCGGTCAGCTCTTTCAGCCGCGCGCGCCTGGCCTCCAGGGCCGCCCGCTTGGCCTTCTGCCCGGCGGTTAATTTGGCAAAAGGGGGCGGGGCCGCCAGTGATTGAGCGGAGAAACCGGCCGCCAGCAAAGCCGCCACGAGACAAAAAGCGCACCTTTTCATTTCGTTCACTCCCATGGATTTGTAACGGTCAATAGTATTTTCCCACAGGCTTATCGCGATGTCAATATAGTATAATAATTATAAGCCACCTGTTTAATGTAGTCTTTTGGCGATCTTTGTGTTTTTGTGTCTTAGCGGTTAATTTCCTTTTCGAAATTTACCGCCAAGGCACTAAGATACCAAGAGCACGAAGGGAGAAAAAATGATCATCAAAGTCTTAGGCCCCGGTTGCCCGAACTGTCAGGACCTCGTGCGGCGCGTCAACCGGGCGCTGGCCGAGCTGAAGCTTGACGCCACGGTGACCAAGGTGACCGACTACGCCGAGATCGCCGAGTACATCATGATGACCCCCGGCGTCGTCATCGACGGCAAAGTTTATCACGAAGGCAAGCCCCTGCCGACGGTGGAGCAGATCAAGGGCTGGCTGCGGGCGATCGGGAAGTAGGGGCCAGGTGCGGGTTTCAATTTTGACTTTTGACTTGAACCGTTTTCAGTGCAAATGCTATTATTAATATTATGCTGCCAATCGGCCGCCTGATGATTGAGCACAGGCTTGATGTTCAATGAAGAGCGAGTAGCGTGGGGCGGGGGCGATGCGCGTTTCGTTATGCGTGGTGCGTCACGCGTTACGCTTATCACACTACGGTACGCGCATCGCAACCGCATTCGCACAACGCTCCCCGGTAACGGTTGAAACTTCCCCACTTTTACGCTAAGATTTTCCTATCTAAATCAAGAGAGGAGCCCCGCGCATGGTTAACGAAATCACCGACGCCGATTTTAAGACAGAGGTCGAGGACGAAAAAAAGACGGTCTTCGTTGACTTCTGGGCCCCCTGGTGCGGCCCGTGCCGGATGATGGCGCCGGTGGTGGAAAAGATCTCCGAAAAATACCCCCGGATCAAGTTCTGCAAGATCGACACGCAGGAGAACATGGAGAAAGCCGCCGACTATTCGGTCACCGGCATCCCCTGCATCGTTGTCTTCCAGAACGGCCGGGAAGTCGAGCGGCTGGTCGGGTTCCGGCCGGAAGCCGAGTTCGAAAAAGCGGTCAAAAAATACGCCGAATAATTAATTAATGAAAGTCTTTCTCGCCGGTTATAATTTGGACGCGGAAGTTATCGACGAACTGACCAAAAATCAGCCGCGCCGGGACGCCACTCCCGAAACCCTCTCCGCTTCCTACGCCCGCATCTCCCGCGATCCCCGGCCGATCAACGAGTTGCGCCGGGACGCCCGCGCCGAGGTCGAAAAAGCCCGCAAGTCAAACTCCACCATCATTTTCAAAATGGGGCACCACTCGGTCGCCGAACACGCGGTCTTCAACTTCGATCTGATCGACGTTTCCCGGCTGGCGTTGGAAGAGATAGAGAAATTCCGTTTGTGCTCTTATACGGAGAAGTCGCAGAGATACCAGAAGCTGGAGGGAAGCTTTCTTGTGCCACCCGAAATTCGGAATTCGGAATTCGGAATTCGATTTTCGGAGATTGTCGGGCGGCAAAATTCGTTTTACCAAGAGCTGATCGGGAAGGGGATCGAGCCGGAGGACGCGCGTTACGTGACGCCGCTCTCGACTTACGGACAGGTCGGCTTAACGATTAATGCCCGGAATTTAGAATTACTTGTGAGACGCTTCGCTTCTTCCGAGCTGGCGGAGATCAGGGAACTGGGAAAGACAATGTACGGGCTGGCGGCGAAGATCGCGCCGTCAATCCTGCTTTTTACCGCTGCCAACGATTTCGATCAAAAGACCTATCCCGGATTGAGAAAACTTTCGAGAGGGAAGTGGGAGCGGAAGCGCAAGGTCGGCCAGCGCTGCCTTCTGGTCGATCACACCGCCCAGGCCGACAATAAACTGGTGGCCGCGCTGCTCCACACTTCGTCGGGCGTCTCTTATCAGAATTGCCTGCGCCTCGTCAAGGATATGAAGAAGCCGGCCCGCGCCGCGGTCGTCAAAAAAGCCTGCGAGCATATGGAGTTTTATGACGCGGTCCCGCGGGAATTCGAGCATATCTCTTTGACCTACGACCTGGCCGTGTCGTCGGGCTGTTTCGGACAGCTGAAACGGCACCGGATGGCGACGCTGACCTCGCAATTATATGAAACGGAGCTGGGCGTGACCGTGCCGCCCAAGATCAAGGCGGCCGGGCTGGAAAAAGAATTCCTGGCGGCGGTAAAATTACCGGAAGAGCTCTACGCGGAGATAAAAAAGGAAGCGCCCGTGGCGGCGCAGTACGTGCTGACCGGCGCGCACCGCAAGCGCTCGCTGATGACGCTCAACGCGCGGGAGCTCTACCATATTTCAAGATTGCGCGAAGACCCGCACGCGCAGTGGGAGATACTCGAGCTGTCGGCGGAGATGGTCAAGCTGGCGAAAAGTGTTATGCCGTTAACGATGCTCCTGGCCGGCGGCAAGGACGTTTATCCGGAAATTTACAGAAGAATCTATGGTGTTTTACCGAAAGTAATGCCGCCGGAACAGGAGGTGTAAGATGAATACGGGGATCCTGATCACGCTGATAATTTGCGGCACGATCGTTCTTGTCACCGTCCTGGGACTGCTGTTCGCCATGTGGGTCATCACCAAAGGGATAGCGATGACGGAGAGAAAGTAGAAAGTAGGAGCTTAATGAGCAGTCAGCCTCTTTCAGTCGCGCTTCTCTGGCACATGCACCAGCCTTTTTACAAGGACCTGGTGACGGGGGAATATATTCTGCCCTGGGTCAGGCTGCACGCGGTCAAGGATTATTATGACATGGCGGCGGTCCTCGACCGCTTTCCCGGGGTCAGGGTCAACTTCAACCTGGTGCCGTCGCTCCTGGCCCAGATCGAGGATTACGTTAACAACAGGGAGAAAGTCAAGGACGCCGCCCTTGAGCTGACGCTGAAGGAGCCGGGCGACCTGTCGCTTGACGAGCGGGTCATCCTGCTGCAGAACTTTTTCATGGCCAACTGGGACAACATGATCGCCCCCTATCCGCGCTACCAGGACCTCCTGCTCAAGCGCGGCCGCTTTGTGGCGCCGGCCGAGCTGGCCAAGGTGGCCCGGCGCTTCTCCGCCCAGGAGCTCATGGACCTGCAGGTCTGGTTCAACCTGACCTGGTTCGGCTTCATTTGTAAAAATGAGGACCCGGTGATCAAAGAGCTGATCGCCAAGGGGCGCTACTTTACCCGCGATGACAAGCAGGCGGTGATCGACAAACAATGGGAGGTCATGGGCAGGGTGATCCCCAAATACCGCGAGCTGGAGGAGCGGGGGCAGATCGAGATCACGACCACGCCGTTCTATCATCCGATCCTGCCGCTGCTCTGCGATTCGGCGGCGGCGCGCGAAGCGCTGCCGTACGTCAAACTGCCTGCCGCACTCTTCCGCCATCCCGAGGACGCGGAGAAACAGCTCCAGCTGGCGGTCGAGTCGCACGCCAGGATTTTCGGCCGCCCGCCGCAGGGCCTCTGGCCTTCGGAAGGCTCGGTTTCCGAACAGATCATCCCGCTGATCGCCCGGGCCGGGTTCAAGTGGTGCGCGACTGACGAAGCGATCCTCGAGCGCACCCTCCAGAAAATCGAACAGCGCGCGCGCGGCCTGTCCGCGGCCGACCTTTACCAGCCGTATCTGGTCGAGCGCGACGGGACTTCCGTGGCCATGGTCTTCCGCAACCATTTCATCTCCGACCAGATCGGTTTCGTCTATTACCGCTGGAAGGTGCCGGACGCGATCAACGATTTCACTTCCCATCTGCACAATATCCGCATCAGCCTGCCCGAAGACGGCCGCTGTTACCTTGCCTCGGTCATCCTCGACGGGGAAAACGCGTGGGAATATTACCGCGACGGCGGCAGGGAATTCTTCGAGGCTTTTTACGGCCGCCTGGGGAGCGACCCGCTGATCAAGACGGTGCGCGTCTCTGACTATTTGGCACAGAACCCGCCCCAGCGCAAAGTTCCCCAGCTCTTTGCCGGTTCCTGGATCAACAGCAATTTCAAGATCTGGATCGGTCACGACGAAGACAACCAGGCCTGGGCGCACCTTAGCCGGGCGCGCCTGGCGCTGGCAGGGGCGGCGTCCGGCGACCTGGCGACCGCCTGGCAGGAGATCTACATCGCCGAAGGCTCCGACTGGTGCTGGTGGTACGGCGACGACCACGCTTCGGAGAACGACAGCGCCTTTGACGCCCTGTTCCGCCGCCACCTCAAGAACGTCTACAACCTGATCGGCCGCCTGCCGCCCAAGGAGCTGGACGTCCCGATCAAAAAGATCGGGGTGCTCCGGCCGGTCAAGGAGCCGACGTACCTGATCCAGCCGGAGCTCGATGGCGAGGTCACCAATTATTATGAATGGCTGGCCGCCGGTCATTACGACTTCACGCGGGCGCGCGGGGCGATGCACCAGATCGAAACGCTGCTTTACGAACTGTATTACGGCTTCAGCCTGACCGAGCTCTATGTCCGGCTGGAGGTCAACCTTTACCTGGCCAGCGACGAAGCGAAGGACTTTTCATTCGCGGTGCTGGTCGGCGCGCCGGCCGAGCGCAAGGCCGAACTGGCTTTTGACCGGCAGCAGAACAGATACAACTTCAGGCTTTACCGGTGCAGCGACCGGCAGGAATGGGAGCTGATGAGGAGCCTTGAATCGTTCGGGCTCGGGCGTATAATTGAGCTCGGCCTTCCGTTCAGCGACCTGGGGGCGGCGCCCGGGCAGAAGCTCGAGTTTCTGGTGGTGGTGGCCAAACAGGGCCAGGAGCTGGAGCGCTGGCCGCGCGGCGGCGGCATCACGGTCACCGTGCCGACCGAATCGTACGAAGAGGAACAGTGGTTCATCTAATAAAAATAAAAGATCAAAAATAAAAAATAAAAGATATAGATAAAAATGAAAAAAGTAAAGTTTCTGTTTGGCGTCCATTGCCACCAGCCGGTCGGCAATTTCGACAACGTCTTCGACGAGGCCTATGAAAAATCATATCTGCCGTTCATCCAGGCCATGGACGCGCACCCGCGCATCAAATTCGCCGTCCACTACAGCGGGATCCTTTACGACTGGTTCGAGCACAAGCATCCCGAGTTCCTCGATTACCTGAAAAAACTGGTCAAGCGCGGCCAGGCGGAAGTGATGACCGCCGGTTACTACGAGCCGATCATCCCGATCATCCCCGACGACGACAAGCTCGGGCAGATCGAGCGCTCGAACAATTACCTCAAGGAAAAATTCGGCCAGGCGCCGCGCGGCCTCTGGCTGACGGAGCGGATCTGGGAGCCGCACCTGCCCAAGCTGCTGGCCCGGGCGGGAATTGAGTATGTCACCGTCGACGACTCGCATTTCATCTCGGCCGGGCTGCCCGGCGGCCAGCTGCTCGGCCATTACGTGACCGAGGAAGAAGGGGCGACGCTCAACATCTTCCCGATCAACAAAAATTTAAGGTACCTAATCCCCTTCAAGCTCCCCGAGGAGACGATCAAATACCTGGCCGGGATCGCCAGCGAGGACGGGCGCGCGGCCGGCATCCTGGCCGACGACGGCGAGAAGTTCGGCGTCTGGCCCGGCACGCACAAGTGGGTGTTCGAAGAGGGCTATCTCGAACGCCTGCTGACGCTGCTGGAAGAAAATTCCTCCTGGATCGAGTCGCGGACCTTTTCCGAGTATCTCGATGAAGTGCCGGCCCGCGGCCGGATCTACCTGCCGACCGCTGCTTACGCGGAGATGATGGAGTGGGCGCTGCCGACCGAATCGGGGAAAAAATACCAGCGCATCACGGAAGAGATCAAGCGGCAGGGGAAGTCCGAGGACTACGGCCAGTTCTTCAAAGGCGGGTTTTTCCGCAACTTCTTTGTCAAATACCCGGAAGCCAACAACATGCACAAAAAAATGCTGCAGGTCAGCCAGCGCCTGCAGACGCTGAAGAAGGGCCGCTCGCCGCTGGGGGAGAAGGAGCGCGACAGCCGCTTGAGCGAAGCGCGTGACCAGCTCTACCAGGGACAGTGCAACTGCGCTTACTGGCACGGCGTCTTCGGCGGCCTTTATCTGAATTATCTGCGCCACGCGGTCTACGAGCACCTGCTGCGGGCCGAGCAGCTGCTGGAAAAATACTCGCGCGGCAAGGACGACTTTGCCGATATCGTGGTGACCGACTTTGACAAGGACGGCCAGGACGAAGTCATCCTTTCCAATAACATGCTCAATCTTTATTTCGCCCCGGCGGCGGGGGGCGCTCTGTTCGAGCTCGACTACAAGCCGAAAAATTTCAACCTGCTCAACACGCTGGCCCGCCGCGAAGAGGTCTATCACGGCAAGGTCCTCCATGCGGCGGCCGCCCGCGCGGGCCAGCCGGCCGGCGGCGCCACTTCGATCCACGAGATCGTCAAAATGAAAGAGGGCGGGCTCGATAAAGCGCTGGCCTATGACTGGCACCGGCGGATCTCGCTGCTCGACCATTTTCTCGGCGCCGGGACCGACCTTGATAAATTCAGCCGCGTCCAGTACGAGGAAGCGGGCGACTTCGTCGATCAGCCGTATGATTTCATGCCGCGGCGCCACGGCAGCGAAGTGGCGCTCTCGCTGACGCGCCAGGGGCGGGTCGGCGGCCGGCCGCTCAAACTGACCAAGACGATCGGCCTGTACGCCCGCCAGTCGATCGTTGAGATCCATTACGAACTGTTCAACCCGCACGAAGCGCCGCTTGAGCTCTGGTTCGCGCCGGAATTCAACTTTTCGCTGCTGGCCGGCCGCGCCCCCGACCGCTATTATGAGGTCGAGGGGAGCGAGCTGGCGGACCGGACGCTGGCGAGCCGGGGGGAGCTGGACAGCGTCAGACAGATAAAGCTCGTTGACGAATGGAAGGGTTTTAGTGTATTATTGGCCCTGGATCGGGCAGCGAATTTTTGGCGTTTTCCGATTGAGACCGTTTCTCAGTCCGAAGCGGGGTTCGAGAAAACTTATCAGAGTTCCGTGGTGGTTTTTAATTGGAAAATTTCCTTGCAGCCCAATGAAAAATGGAACACCAAGATCGTTCTGCGGATCGAAGATTAGAGTGTAGATTGGGGGGAGTTAGGGATGCCGGAGTTGCGTAAAGATCCGATTTCCGACCGCTGGGTGGTCATCTCAACGGAACGCGGGCGGCGGCCTTCCGATTTTGGCACGAGCGCCGTTGGCGCGGAGGGGGCGGGGGTCAAGTTCTGCCCTTTCTGCGAAGGGAACGAAAGCAAAACCCCGCAGGAGATCGTTGCCTGGCGCAAGGCCGCGACCTTGCCCAATACCGCCGGCTGGGACGTCCGCGTCATACCCAATAAATTCCCCGCGCTGATCATCGAAGGCGAAGTCAACCGCACCGGCACGGGGATCTATGACATGATGAGCGGCATCGGCGCGCACGAAGTGATCGTCGAAACGCCGCGTCACGGCGAGAATATCCCCGACCTGCCCGACGAGCACGTGGAAAAGATCCTCTGGGCTTACAAGCAGCGGATCGTTGACCTGGAAAAAGACCAGCGCTTCCGCTACATCCTGGTCTTTAAGAATTACGGCACGGCGGCCGGCGCCTCGCTGAGCCATCCGCATTCCCAGTTGATCGCCACGCCAATCACGCCGCGCTACGTCAAGCTGGAGCTGACCAACTCGCGCGACTATTTCCAGGAAAAGGAGCGCTGCATCTTTTGCGACATGATCCGCCAGGAGCTGGGGGCGGGGGAGCGGCTGGTCTATGAGAACGAATATTTCGTCGTCTTCGCGCCGTTCGCTTCGCGCTTCCCCTTTGAGCTCTGGCTGCTGCCGCGCCGGCACGAATACGGCTTCCAGCAGCTGCCCGACGAAGAACGGATCCAGCTGGCCCGCTGCCTGAAAGATATCCTGCTGCGGCTGCGCCAGACCCTCAACGATCCCCCATACAATTATGTCCTGCACACCGCGCCTAACCCGGTCCAGCGGCCGGGCAAGCCCGACTACTGGGGAACGATCCAGTATGATTTTCACTGGCACATCGAGATTATCCCGCGGCTGACCATGCAGGCCGGGTTCGAATGGGGCTCCGGCCTTTATATCAATCCGACGGCGCCGGAGGAAGCCGCCAAATACCTGCGGGAGGTGAAGATTTGATGGCAAAGAAGAAAAAGGTCACGTTCAGCTTCAGGTCCGCCCAGGAGATGCACGATGTCAAGCTGGCCGGTAATTTTACCGACTGGGAAAAGGGCGCGATCATGATGACCAAGGGGCTCTCGGGCGAATGGAAAGCCCAGGCCAGCTTGGAGCCGGGTGAATATGAATACAAATTCCTGGCTGACGGGGCTTGGATCAACGATCCCAAAGCCGACCGGCTGACCGCGAACGGCTGGGGGAGCGAGAATTCGATCAAGGTGGTGAAGTAAGTCAATGCCCCTGAAAAAACGAGCGGTTAAGACCGCTGGGAACAACGCCGCCGGCAAAAAGAAGCTGGTCAAGGGAGGGCGGGTTGTCAAAAGGGCGCCGCGGGCCGCGCCCAAGCCGGAACTGTCCGGCCCGCCGGCGCCGGGAGCCGAGCTCAAGGTCGAAGCGAGCAAGTACTACGCCGGGCCGGTCATTCAAAAATTCAGCCAGGAAGCCCGCTGGGAATTCCCCGCCGGCTACGGGGATAACCGCATCGTGCTCATGGTCCGTGATCCCCGCTGGATTTACGCCTACTGGGAGATCAGCGACCAGCGCCGCAGCGAGATCAGTCAGCAACTGGGCGAGGGCGTTTTTGCCCGGGCGCGGCTGGTCCTGCGCGTTTATGAGGCCGCCAGCCTCAAGCATCACGATGTCGAGGTCGGCGGCGCCCGGAACTGGTATATCCGGGTGCCGGCCCCCAACCGGACCTATTTTGCCGAGATCGGCTATCTGACCGAAGACGGCCGCTTTATCGCGGCGGCCCGCTCCAACAGCGTGACGACGCCGCTTGAGACGATGTCGGACGTCATCGATGAACAATGGATGATACCCGACTGGGAAAGGATGTACGCGCTCTCCGGCGGCTTCGGCCTTGGCCGCGGCTCCCAGGAGATCAAGGAGCTGATGAAAAAGCGCTTCCAGCAGGAGAGCGCCTCGGGCTGGCTCTTCAGCCCTTCTTCGCCGAGCCGCCGGCCGGGCGAGCGGCCGTTCTGGCTGGCGGCCAACTGCGAGCTGATCGTCTACGGCGCGACCGAGCCGTCGGCGACGGTGACGGTGCAGGGGCGCAAGATCAAGCTGCGCGACGACGGCACTTTCAGCCTCCGGTTTTCGCTGCCTGACGGCCGGCAGGTCATTCCCATTGAGGCGATCAGGGATGACGGCGCGGAGCGCCGCAAGATCACGCCCCGGGTGGAAAGAAACACGGAATAAAGAATGGAAAAAGGTTACCTGGCGCTGGTGCTGCACGCGCACCTGCCGTTCGTGCGCCATCCGGAATACGAAGATTTCCTCGAAGAAGACTGGCTGTACGAAGCGATCACCGAAACTTATCTCCCCCTGCTCAAGGTCTTTGAGGGGCTGGTCAGCGACGGCGTCGATTTCCGGCTGACGATGTCGGTCACCCCGACGCTGGCCTCGATGCTCGGCGACCCGCTGCTGCAGGCGCGCTATCTCAAGCACCTGGACAGCTTGATCGACCTCTCATATAAAGAACTGGAACGGACCCGCTGGCAGGGCGAATTCCACGAACTGGCCCGGATGTACAACCGCGCTTTCCTCGAGAGCCGGGAGGCTTTCGTCGGACGCTACGGCCAGAACCTGGTCGGCGCCTTCAAAAAATTCCAGGACCTGGGCAAACTGGAGATCATCACCTGCGGCGCGACGCACGGCTTCCTGCCGCTGATGGAGATCAACCCCAAGGCGGTGCGCGCCCAGGTGCGGGTGGCGGCGGACCACTACGAAAAAATCTTCGGGCGCCGGCCCCGGGGGATCTGGCTGCCGGAGTGCGGCTACCACCCGGGCCACGACGAATTCCTGAAGGAGGCGGGGATCCGCTATTTTATCGTCGACACCCACGGCATCCTCCACGGTTCGCCCCGGCCCAAGTACGGCGTCTTCGCGCCGGTCTACTGCAAGTCGGGGGTGGCGGCCTTCGGCCGCGACATGGAATCGTCCAAGGCGGTCTGGAGCGCCGAAGAGGGCTATCCGGGCGATTACAATTACCGCGAGTTCTACCGCGATATCGGCTTCGACCTCGATTACGAATACATCCGCCCCTATATCCATGTTGATGGCACGCGGATCAACACCGGCATCAAGTACCACCGCATTACCGGCCAGGTCGATCTGGCGTACAAGGCCCCTTACGTCAGGCGCTGGGCGCTCGACACGGCGGCGACGCACGCGGGCAATTTTCTCTTCAACCGGGAAAAGCAGGTCGAGCATCTCTATGATTTTCTGGACAAAAAACCGATCGTCATTTCGCCCTATGACGCCGAACTTTTCGGCCACTGGTGGTACGAAGGCCCCGAGTGGCTCAATTTCCTGATCCGCAAGCTTTGCTACGACCAGCGGACGGTCAAACTGGTCACGCCGTCGGAATACCTCGACTGGTATCCGCGCAATCAGATCGTGACCCCCTCGATGTCGTCCTGGGGCTGGAAAGGCTACAACGAGGTCTGGCTGGAAGGGAGCAATGACTGGATCTACCGCTATTTGCACAAAGCGGCCGACCGGATGGTCGAGCTGGCGGAGAGCTTCCCGAACGCCAGCGGCCTGCTGCGGCGCGCGCTCAACCAGGCGGCCCGCGAACTGCTGCTGGCGCAGTCGTCCGACTGGGCCTTCATTTTCAAGACCGGTACCTGCGTCCCTTACGCTCACAAGCGGACCAAAGACCACATCGAGCGCTTCAGCAAGCTTTACGACTCGATCAAATCGAACTCGATCGATGCCCCCTGGCTGGCCGAGATAGAGTACAAGGACAATCTTTTTCCCGATATTGACTACAGGGTTTATGCGTGATTAGCTGTTCGATTCCCCACACTTAAGTGTGGGGAATCAATGGAAATAAAATGATATGAAAGCTGTAGTTTTAGCCGGCGGGCTGGGGACGCGGCTTCAGCCGTTAACGGCCAACATCCCGAAGCCGATGGTCCCGGTGGCCAATCAGCCGCTGATGGAGTATGTCATCTACCTCCTGCGCAAGCACAAGATCAGGGACGTGACCGTCCTGCTTTACCACCAGCCGAACATCATCAAAAATTATTTCGGCGACGGCTCAAAATTCGGCGTTAACCTTGTTTACATTGAAGCCAAAGAAAATTACGGCACGGCCGGCGCCGTCCGCTTCGCCGCCCAGGGCAGCAAAGAGCCGTTCCTGGTCATCAGCGCCGACCTGGTCACCGATTTTGACCTGCAGGCGGCGGCCAGGTTCCATCAGGAGAAAAAACCGCTGGCCACGCTGGTCCTGACGCGGGTCGCCAATCCCCTGCAGTACGGGATCGTCATTACCGGCAAGGACGGACGGGTCAAACATTTTCTCGAGAAACCGTCCTGGAGCGAGGTCTTTTCCGATACGGTCAATTGCGGTATTTATTTCCTGGACCCCGCCGTTTTTGAATATATTCCCCCCGGCCGGCCGGTCGATTTCAGCCAGGACGTTTTTCCCGCGCTGCTGGAGGAAGGCCGGCCGCTCTACGGCTACGTGGCCAAAGGGACATGGAAAGATATCGGCAACCTGGTCGAGTACAGCAAGGTCAACGTGGAGATCATGGGCGGCAACTCGGTCGGCCGCAACTGCAAGATCGACCCCAGCGCCCGGCTGGAACAGTGCGTCCTCTGGGACAACGTGACGATCGGCGCCGGGGCCAGGCTGAACCAGACGATCGTGGCGCGCGACAGCTCGATCGGCGACCGGACCGTCTGCGAAGAGGGCGTGGTGATCGGCGAGGAATGCAACATCGGCAGCGATTGCGAGATCAAGCCCTACGTCAAGCTCTGGCCGAAACGGGTGATCGAATCGGGGGCGGTGGTTTCGCGCTCGATGGTCTGGCGGGAGCGCTGGGCCAGGAACATTTTCGGCCCCTACGGCGTGACCGGCGTCTGCAACGTCGAGATCACGCCGGAATTCGCCGCCATGCTGGGCGCGGCCTACGGCTCGCTGCTCGGCAAGGGGAGCCGGATCTCGACCTCGCGCGACTCTCACAAGGCGTCGCGCATGATCTACCGGGCGCTGCTTGCGGGCGTCCTTTCGGCCGGCGTCAGCATTTCCGACCTCGAAATGGTGCCGATCCCGGTCAACCGCTACGAGCTGAAGTCCTTGAAGAGCCGCGGCGGCTTCCATATCCGCAAGTCGCCTTACGACCAGCAGGTGATCGATATCAAATTCTTTGACGAGAACGGCATGGACCTGGCCTCGGCCAGCGAGAAGAAGATCGAGCGGCTCTTTTTCGGCGAGGATTTCAAGCGCACGGGGGTCGAGGACGCCGGCGATCTGAACTTTCCCTTTCACCGGGTGGCCGAATCCTATAAGGAAGGAGTGCTCGGCGCGCTCGACCGCGAGGCGATCGGCGCCGGCAACTTCAAGGTGGTGATCGATTACGCCTACGGCTCGGCCTCGCAGATCTTTCCGGCCATCCTGGGCGAGCTGGGGATCGAGGTGATCGCGCTGGGCGCCCATATCGACGAGACCAAGATCACCAAGACGCGGGCGATGTTCGAAAAGGCGCACAGCCAGTTGTCCCAGATCGTCAAGTCGCTGGGCGCCGACCTGGGGATCATGCTCGACACCGGTGCGGAAAAGATCTTCATCTGCGACGAGACCGGCCGGATCTTCCAGGGGGACCTCGAACTGGCGATCATGGCGATCCTCTTCGGCCGGCTGCACAAAAAGGTCGAGCTCGGCGTGCCGGTCAAGGCGAGCCGCGTGATCGATGAGGTGGCGAAAAGATACGGCCTGCGCGTCATCCGGACCAAGACCAGCGTCCGCGCGATGATGGAAAACTGTTATAAAGGGAGGATGAAGTTCTTCGGGGAGACGGCCGGCGGCTTCATTTTCCCGGAATTCCAGTGCGCCTTTGACGCGATGTTCTCTTCCCTCAAACTGCTTGAAATGCTTGCCAAGTCCAAAGTCAAATTGTCCGAAGTCGCCGCCGAGGTGCCGAAGATCAACATGGCGAGCAAAGAGGTTTCCTGCGCGGCCGAGCACAAAGGCAAGGTGCTGCGTTCGATCGTCGATTCGCTGGGTGAGGAAGAGGTTGATCTGACCGACGGGGTCAAGATCTTTCACGGCAACGACTGGGCGCTGGTATTGCCCGACCCGTCACGGCCGGTCATTCATCTTTACGCCGAAGCGGAGACGGAGAAACAGGCGGCCAAGCTGATCGACAAATACATCGAGAAGATCGATTCGCTGATATGAGGATCCTTTTTGTTTCGTCGGAAGTCGTCCCTTTTGCCAAGACCGGCGGCCTGGCCGACGTGGCCGGCTCGCTTCCCAAGGCCTTGCAGGAGATCGGCCATGACATCAGAGTTTACATGCCGCGCTACCGCGACGTGGAACGCGAGGACTATTTGCCGGGCAGCCGGGTGCCGGTCTACTTTTACGAGAACGAAGAGTATTTTGGCGGCCGGAAGGAACTGTACCAGGTGGGCGGCGTCGATTACCCGGACAACCTGGAGCGGTTCGCCGCTTTTTGCCAGTCGGCCCTGCCTTGCGTCATGCAGATCGGCTGGCGGCCGGACATCGTCCACTGCAACGACTGGCAGTCGGCGCTGGTGCTCGCCTATTTAAAGCTGCTTTATCAGGATAGTGATTTTTTCCGAAGGACGGCCGCCGTCTATTCCGTCCACAACATCGGTTATCTGGGGATATTCCCCAAAGAAAAGCTGGCGGCCACCGGGCTCGGGCCGGAAGTGTTCAAGCCGGAAGGGCTGGAGTTCTGGGGGAAGCTCGCCCTGGCCAAAGCCGGCTTCGTTTACGCCGACGTGATCAGCACCGTGTCCGAGACTTACGCCAGGGAGATCCAGACGCCGGAATTCGGCCACGGCCTGGACGGGTTGCTTCGCGCCCGCTCGGCGGACGTTTACGGCATCATCAACGGCCTCGATTACGACGTCTGGAACCCGGCGACCGACCGGAACATCGCCAAGCGCTACAGCCCCGCGACCCTCTCTCTGAAGATCGAGAATAAACTGGAACTGCAGCGGCATAACAACCTGCCGCAGAAGAAGGAGACGCCGGTCATCGGCCTGATCGCCCGGCTGGCCGACCAGAAAGGCCTCGACATTCTGGCCGGGGCGCTCGACGCGATCATGAAAGAGAACTGCCAGCTGGTCATCCTGGGGGTGGGAGAGAAGAAGTATCACGATCTGCTGCTCAAGGCCAAACAGAAATATCCCGACCACCTCGGCGTCAATTTGAGCTTCAACGCTATTTTAGCCGAGCTGATCTATGCCGGCTGCGACCTCTTCCTGATGCCGAGCCGTTACGAGCCGTGCGGTCTCGGCCAGCTGATCAGTTTCAAGTACGGCACGGTGCCGATCGTCAGGCAAACGGGGGGTCTCGCCGACACGGTCCACGACTTCGATCCCAAGACAGGGACGGGGGAAGGTTTTGTATTCGAGGAATACAGCTCAAAAGCTCTTTTCCAGGCGGTCAAGCGGGCGATCGAGACTTTTCACAAGAAGGCGGTCTGGAAGCCATTGCAGGAAAAGATCATGGGGCTCGACTATTCCTGGGACGCCTCGGCCAAGAAATACGTCTCTTTATATATGAAAGCGCTGGCCCAGATCGGCATCGCGGCGCTCTGAAACCCGGCTTTCCGCTCCGTCTTTTTTATGTTAAAATAAATCATCATGTCGGGACACTCCAAATGGGCCACCATTAAGCACGCCAAAGCGAAGACCGACGCCCAGCGCGGCAAGGTTTTCACCAAGATCATCAAGGAGATAACGACCGCGGCCAAGATCGGCGGCGGCGACCCCGCCGGCAACCCCCGCCTCCGTTTGGCGGTCGACAAAGCCAAAAACGCCAACATGCCGGGCGATAATATCAAACGGGCGATCGATAAGGGGGTCGGCGGCGGCGCGGCCTCCATGGAGGAACTGACCTACGAAGGCTACGGGCCGGGCGGCGTCGCCCTGATGATCGAAGTGATGACCGATAACCGGAACCGGGCGGCCGGCGAGGTCAGAAACATCCTGGAAAAGGGGGGCGGCAACCTCGGCTCGGCGGGGAGCGTCTCTTACATATTTAAGCGGGTCGGCAGCCTGGTGTTCGATAAAAAGGCCGTCGATGAGGAAAAGTTGACAATGGCGGCGATCGACGCCGGGGCCGAGGATGTTCTGCCGGAAGAAACGACGATCGAAGTGATGACGAAGCCCGAAGAGTTCGAAAAGGTGAAGAACGCTTTGCAGGCGGCCGGGTTCAGTCCGGCTTCGGCCGAGGTCACGATGCACCCGAGCACCACCGTCAAATTGACCGGCGAAACGGCGCAAAAAGTCCTCAAGCTGGTCGCCAATCTCGAGGACCATGACGATGTCCAGGCGGTCCACGCCAATTTTGATATCGCCGACGCCGAGATGGAAAAACTGCAGTGAACCTGGTCTGCGATCTGCACACCCATACCGTTGCTTCCGGCCACGCCTATTCCACGATCGAAGAGTACGTCCGCCGCGCCAAACAGGTCAGACTGCAAGGGTTTGCCGTTACCGACCACGGGCCGGCGATGCCCGGCGGCCCGCATTATTACCACTTCGCCAACATGCGGATGATCCCGCGCGTGATCGACGGCGTCAGGGTCCTGCGCGGCGCGGAGGCCAACATTGTCAATGAGAACGGCCAGCTTGACCTGAAAGACGAAGATATCAGGTGGGGCGAGCTGGACTTTGTCACTGTGGCGATGCACCCGCGCGTCGGCTACGAAGACCACGGGGAAGACAAGAACACTGAGGTCTTGCTGAAGACGTTCAAAAACCCGTTCGTCAGGGTGCTGGCGCACCCCGGCAACCCGAAATACCCGATCAAAATAAAAGAGATCGTGGCGGCAGCCAAAGAGGCCGGCGTGTTCCTCGAGATCAATAACAGCTCTGATTTTTCCCGGCCGGGCAGTCATGACCGCTGTGTCGAGGTCGCAGAGGAAGTCAAGCGCGCCGGCTGGCAGGTCGTCATCGGCACCGATTCCCATCTCTCCACCATGCTGGGCGTTTTTGACGACGCGCTGGCGATCGTCAAAGAGGCCGGCTTGACCGAAGCCGACGTGGTCAATACTTCCTGGGCCAAGATAGAAAAGTATTTGTTGCATGTTTAAATATTCGATTTTTAAGACCGCTTTAGGCTTTATGGGGGCAGTCGCTTCTGACAAAGGACTGCATATGGTCATCTTGCCGAAACCGAGCGAACTGGCGGTCAAGCAAACACTGGAAGAGCATTACACCGATGAATTGACCAGGGACGAGCGGGCGTTTGCGCCGCTGGGCAAAAAGATCAGGGAGCATCTCGCCGGGAAGAAAATAGTTTACAGGGAGAGGTTCGACGTCGGCGGCGCCACGCCGTTCGAGCTCAAGGTTTGGGATATTACTTTCGGCATACCGTTCGGCGAGGTCCGCTCGTATGATTGGGTGGCCAAGCAGCTGGGCAATGTCAAAGAGGTCAGGGCGGTCGGCCGGGCCTTGAAGCGCAACCGCCTGCCGCTCATCATTCCCTGCCATCGCGTGATCAAGAAAACCGGCGATCTGGGCGGGTTTGCCGGCGGGGCCGAGCTTAAGAGGAAACTCTTGAAGATCGAAGGGCGGCTCTGGTAATGCTGGCCAAGAGGATAATTCCCTGCCTCGACGTGACCGAGGGGCGCGTGGTCAAGGGGACGAAATTCGTCGACCTGAAGGACGCCGGCGACCCGGTCGAGCTGGCCGCCCGTTACGACAAAGAAGGGGCCGATGAGCTGGTCTTCCTCGACATCACCGCTTCCTCCGATAAGCGTTATATCCTGATCGAGGTCGTCAAGCAAGTCGCCGAAACGGTCTTCATCCCTTTTACCGTCGGCGGCGGGATAAAAGATGTGGAGATGATGCGCGAGCTGCTCTCGAGCGGCGCCGACAAGATCTCCGTCAACACGGCCGCCATCAAAGAGCCGAAGCTGATCGCGGCGGGGGCCGAGAAATTCGGCCGCCAGTGCGTGGTCCTGGCGATCGATGCCAAAAGAGTCGCGGGGCACGGGTCGCGAGTCGCGAGTCGCTGGGAGGTTTACTCTCATGGCGGCCGGACGGCGACCGGTCTTGACGCGGTCGAGTGGGCGAAGAAAGGCGTCAGCCTGGGCGCCGGCGAAATTCTGCTCACCAGCATGGACCGCGACGGGACCAAGACCGGCTACGACCTCGAGCTGACGCGGGCGATCAAGGGCGCGGTCGAGGTCCCGGTCATCGCTTCGGGCGGCGCCGGCAAGAACGAACATGTTTACGAGGCGTTCGTGAAAGGGAAAGCCGACGCGGCCCTTCTGGCTTCCATCCTTCACTACCGCGAGATGTCGATAAAGGAGATCAAGGATTATCTTGGGGATAGAGGGATTACTGTTCGCCGATAAACGGAAGATCGACCGCGCCCTTAACCGGTATTTGCCGAAAGGGCGGGGACTGGCGGCGGCGATGCGCTACTCGGTCTTTGCCGGCGGGAAAAGGCTGCGCCCGATCCTCTGCCTGGCGACCGCCAAACTTTTCGGCCGGCCGGAAAAGAGAGTCATGCCGTTCGCCTGCGCGGCCGAACTGGTCCACACTTTTACGCTGATCCACGACGATCTGCCGGCGATGGACGATGCCGGCTGGCGCCGGGGGAAGCCGGCCAGTCACAAGGTTTTCGGCGAAGCAACCGCGATCCTGGCCGGCGACGCGCTCTGCACGCTGGCCTTCAAGCTCACGGCCGGCCAGCCAGCGGCCGCCGCGCTCTTAGCCGGAGCCTTGCTGGCCGTGGTCGAGGGGCAGGCGGCCGATCTCCGTTCCGCGCGGAAAAAACCGACCGTTCAAGGTTTGAAGAACATCCATCAGTGGAAAACCGCGGCGTTGCTCAAGGCTTGCGTCTGCGGCTCGGCGGTCATCTGCGGCGCTTCCGGGGCCAAAGTTAAAGCCCTGGCCGCTTATGCCGAGCACCTCGGCCTTGCCTTTCAGGTCGCCGATGATATACTAGATGTGACGTCGACACGCGCCAGACTGGGCAAGCCGGTCAAGGCCGATGCCGGCAAGGGTTTTCCGCGTTTGATCGGTTTAGAGAAGTCGAGAAGATTGGCCGAAGAAGAAAAAAACAAGGCGGTTTTAGCTTTGAAGAGCTTTGATCGCAAAGCTGATGTTTTGAGAGGGATTGCGGAGTTTGTCGTTATTAGAAGAGCGTGAAGCGATGAGGGGGAGTGTAACCACACACTAAAGTGTGTGGGATCAAAATCCCGGAGCTTATACCATAATTCCCCACACTTCAGTGTGGGGATTCGAACAGAAACTAGGGAAGAAACAACATGTTTTATCCAAGCGAAAAAGAATTTATTAAGCTGGCGAAGAAGGGAAATCTCATCCCGGTCTACAAAGAGATCGTGGCCGACATGGAAACCCCCGTTTCCGCCTATAAAAAGATCGAGTCGGAATATTCGTTCCTGCTGGAGTCGGTCGAGGGGGGCGAAAAGATCGCCCGTTATTCCTTTCTGGGGACGTGCTCCAGGTCCGAAGTCCGAAGTCCAAAGTCGTTTGAAGAGATCAAAGAGATGCTTAAGCGCTACAAGCCGGTCGCGGTGGCCGGCCTGCCGCGCTTTTACGGCGGCCTGGTCGGCTATGTCGGCTACGACGCGGTCCGGCTGATCGAAGACATCCCCGACAAGAATCCCGATGAGCTGAAGCTGCCGCTGATGCAATTTCTGGTCGCCGGCACGGTGCTGGCCTTCGACCACATCAAGCATAAGATCATGATCATTGCCAACGCCGAAGTGGCTGGCGACGCGAAAGCCGCCTACCGCCAGGCCTGCGCTAAGATTAACGGGCTGGAAGAGAAACTGAACCGGGAGCTCGATCTCAAGCGCGAGGAACTGGAAGTGCCGGCGATCGCTTTCTCCAAGGTCACCGCCCGCTCTAATGTCACGCAGGCCGAGTTTGAAGCGATGGTCAGGAAGGCCAAGCAATATATCCTGGCGGGCGAGATCATCCAGGTCGTTCCGTCGCAGCGTTTTGAGACCCGGATCAGCGGCGACCCGTTCAATGTTTACCGGGTGCTGCGGATCATCAATCCTTCACCTTATATGTACTACCTCCGGCTTGGCCCGACCAAGATCATCGGCTCGTCGCCCGAGGTGATGGTCAGGCTGGAAAAAGGGCAGGCGACGGTGCGGCCGATCGCCGGCACGCGGCCCCGCGGCCGGACCGACGAAGAAGATAAAAAGCTGATGGACGAACTCCTGGCCTCGCAGAAAGAATGCGCCGAGCATGTCATGCTGGTCGACCTGGGGCGCAACGACCTGGGCCGGGTCTGCGACTTTGGCAGCGTCAAAGTGACCGAAGAGATGGTGATCGAAAAATATTCCCACGTCATGCATATTGTCAGCAACGTGACCGGCAGGCTGCAAAAGGGGAAGGACGCCGTCGACCTGCTGAAAGCGACCTTCCCGGCGGGCACGGTCTCCGGCGCGCCCAAGGTCCGCGCCATGGAGATCATCGACGAGCTCGAAAAAAGCAAGCGCGGCCTTTATGCCGGCAGCGTCGGCTATTTCGGCTTTTCCGGCGATCTCGATTCGGGGATCGCCATCCGCACCATCCTGGTGCTGGGCGGCAAAGCGTTCATTCAGGCCGGGGGCGGGGTGGTGGCCGATTCCGACCCGGAGAAGGAGTATCAGGAATCGGTCAATAAGGCGCGCGCCCTGATCGCCGCCGTCCAATCAACCCGATGATCAATTTCCGGATGCTCAAGCTCTCCGACCCGCTCCTCTGGTTCTCCGCCGCCGCGCTCACGCTGATCGGTTTTCTGGCCATCTTCAGCACGACCTATCATCTGCAGCTCAAGCTGGAGCTCGATCCTTTGTATTTTGTCAAACGGCAGTTCTTCTCGCTGCTGCTGGCCTGCGCCGGGCTGGCGATCTGCACTTACGTTGATTATAAACATTTAAAGAGGATCGCTTTCGGCCTCTACGGCCTGACACTGGTTTTATTGTTCGTTATTCTTTTCACCGGCGCCAGCGCGCAGGGAGCGCAGCGCTGGCTCCAGCTCGGCTCGTTCTCTTTCCAGCCCTCCGAACTTTCCAAGCTGACCCTGATCATCGCCCTGGCGGCCTTTTTGAATGAGCGCCGCCGGATCAAAGGCCTGTGGGACACCGGCTATCTCCTCCTTTTGGTCGGGCTGCCGTTCCTTCTCATCTTTAAACAACCCGATCTGGGGACCGCGCTGGTCTTTATCGGGATATTACTGGGGATGCTGGCGGCCACGGAAGCTTCGCCCCGGCTGCTAATTTTCCTGATCACGCCGCTGATCTCGGTGCTGCTGCGGCCGGTGCTGGTCTTCTGGCTGATTTACATTCTGGCGCTCGTCGTCATCCTCTTCTTGAGCCGGGCGAGTTTCAGGGACTGGCTGCTGGTCCTCGGCCTCAACATCGGCGTGGGGATCGCCGTCCCGCTCTTCTGGGGGATGCTGAAGGCCTACCAGCGCCAGCGGATCGTCGCTTTTCTTGATCCGGCGGCCGATCCGTACGGCGCCGGCTACCACAGCCTGCAGAGCATGATCGCCGTCGGCAGCGGCGGGTTTTTCGGCAAGGGTTTTTTGCGCGGCAGCCAGACCCAGCTCCAGTTCATCCCGGAACAGCATTCCGATTTTATTTTTTCCGCGCTCGGCGAAGAGTTCGGCTTTCTCGGCTCGCTGGCGGTGCTCGGCCTCTTTGCCCTGCTGGTCTGGCGGGCGCTGGTGATCGCCGCCGAATCGCGCGATTTTCTCGGCCGGGCGCTCGCCTCGGGCATCGCCGCCATGTTCGCCTTTCACGTCTTTGCCAACATGGGGATGGCGATCGGCCTGCTGCCGGTGGTCGGCATCCCGCTGCCGTTCCTGAGCTTCGGCGGCACTTCGCTGATCATCGGGCTGGCGGGGGTCGGCATCCTGCAGAGCATTTCGCTGCGGCGGCACAAGATAATTTTCTAAAGCTTGAACCTGGCCTCGCTGACCCCCCGCGCGTCGAAGGTCTCTTTCTCGATCGAGATCACCACCTGGCGGCAGTTCAGCCAGCGTTCCTTTTCCTTTAAGAAAACGCGGCCCGAGAGCGTCAGCAGTTCCTTTTTGTCATTGTAGAACGCGGTGTCGGCGCGCGCGCTGCGCCCTTTCTGCGTCACTTCGACGCTGCCGCTGGCCCGGGCATCGCCGGTCCGTGTCGCAAAGACCATCTGCCCGGCAGTGACGACGGTGCGGCCCTGCAGGATCGCTTGCAGTTCCGGCGTCCGCAGCCGGGCCGCCGCGCCGGGGCGGAGCAGGGCGCCGGCTTTGGCCAGCACCGTCCTGGTCCGCCCGGCAAGTGTCAGCCGGTGTTCCTTGCGGCTGTAGCGGCCGGAGTCGGCCACCGCCGTTTTCTTCCCCTGGCTGACTTCGAGGCTGCCGTCAAAGGTCATCGGCTGATCAAGATCGAGGAAAAAAGCGCCCCGGTTGGCCTTCAGATCGGTCCGGACCTTATTCTCATTTAATTTCAGCGCCAGCGGGCCGGGGACTTCGGCACGTTCCGCCTCGGCCGAATAATAGAGCGTACTTGTTGTCAGCCGCGCGCTGCGGCGGTGTACGACCACCTCCTGGCTGATCCGGGCGGTGCTGCGGCTGTGGTCGATCGCGAGGTGACCGGCCTCGATCATCCCGTTTTTCATCGTCAGCCTGACCCGGCCGCTCAACTCCGTCGTCTTTTTGTCTGGTATATACTTAATGTAATCGGCCGTGACCGCCGTCCAGTTGGCTGGCCGCCGGCCGCCGAATTTGCCCAGATCGAGCCGGGCGCGCAGCGGCCCGAAGGCCTCGATCTGCTCGGCCTGCCGGCTGACTTTGGCTTTGGGGGCGATGAGGCCGGTGATGACCGGCCGGCCGCCGGAATAGAGCGTGCCGTCGGTCACCCGGGTCAGGTAAGTGGCGGCCTGGTTCTTTTCGGCCCAGCCGCCGGCGGCGGTGAACCGCCATAACGGCTTCCCCTCTTTCCGTCCCATGACCTGCGAGCGCTCGAAACGCATGGCTTTGTCGCGCTCGCCGGCGGCGGAGAGGAGCGTTTCGGGCGGCGACATCAGATAATAAGCCAGCCCCAGGATGAGCAGGGAGAAGAGGGCGCCCGCGTAGACAATTTTCCAGGCGAGATTTTCATCCACGATAAAATTATAGCACGCGGCGCGCCGGTATGTTATAATGCGGTTAGAAATTTGAAGGGGGGAAACGGTAAGATGGCAAAGGTCAAGGTTGGGATCAACGGTTTCGGCAGGATCGGCCGGCAGGTCTTGAACGCGATGGCGGAAAAAGGGGCGCTGGGCAAGGAGATCGAGGTCGTGGCGGGGGTCGATATCGTCACCGACGCGAAATATTTCGCTTATCAGATGAAATATGATTCGGTCCACGGGCGTTTCAAAGGGACGCTGTCGACCGAGGGCGAGGACGTGCTGGTCGTCAACGGTAACAAGATCAAATGCCTTATGGCGACCAAGGAACCGGGCCAGCTCCCCTGGAAAGATCTGGGTGTTGATTATGTGATCGAAGCGACCGGCCTCTTTACCGATTCGGAAAAAGCCAAAGGCCACCTGGCCGCCGGCGCCAAGAAAGTCATCATTTCCGCCCCCGGCAAAGGCGACGTCAAGACGATCGTCATGGGGGTCAATGACAACGAGTACGATCCCGCCAAGCATCATATTATTTCCAACGCTTCCTGCACGACCAACTGCCTTGCGCCGCTGGTCCATGTCGTCCTGAAAGAAGGGATCGGCATCGAGACCGGTCTGATGACCACGATCCATGCTTACACCGCGACCCAGAAGACCGTCGACGGCCCGTCGAAAAAGGACTGGCGCGGCGGCCGGGCGGCGGCGATCAACACCATTCCGTCGACCACCGGCGCGGCCAAAGCGGTCGGCGAGGTCCTGCCCGCCACCAAAGGCAAGCTGACCGGAATGTCGTTCCGGATCCCTGTGGCCGATGTTTCCGTGGTCGACCTGACCTTCCGCGCGAGCCGGGACACCTCGATCGAAGAGATCGACTCCCTGATGAAGAAAGCCTCCGAGAGCTATCTGAAGGGAATTCTTGGCTATTGCAACGAAGAGGTCGTCTCGACCGATTTCATCCATGATGACCGTTCGTCGATCTACGATTCGCTGGCCACGGTGCAGAACAACCTGAAAGGCGAAAAGCAGTTCTTCAAGCTCGTTTCCTGGTACGATAACGAGTGGGGTTATTCCTGCCGGGTTGTTGACTTGCTAAAGTTTATCGCCAGCAAGGGTTGAAAATGGCGAAACAGACCGTCGAGGACATCAAGCAATTAAGCGATCAGCGGGTTCTTGTCAGGGTTGACTTCAATGTGCCGCTGGACGAGAAACAGAACATCACTGACGATACGCGGATCCGCGCCGCTCTGCCGACCATCAAGTATCTCTGCGGCAAGGGCGCGAAGGTCATCCTTGTTTCCCACCTGGGCCGGCCCAAGGCCGGGCCCGACGACAAACTTCGTTTGGCCCCGGTCGCGGCGAAACTCTCGCAGTTGCTCGGCAAGCCGGTGGCTTATGCCAAAGATTGTATCGGCCCGGAAGTCGCAGGGGCGGCCGCTAAACTCAGGGCGGGCGACATCCTGCTGCTCGAAAACGTCCGCTTTTATAAGGAAGAAGAGAAGAACGACCCCGCTTTTGCCGAAAAACTGGCCGCGTTGGCCGATCTTTACGTCAACGACGCTTTCGGCACGGCCCACCGCGCCCACGCTTCGACCGAAGGGGTGACGAAATATCTCAAGGGCTACGCCGGTTTCCTGATGGAAAAAGAGATCAAATTCCTCGGCCAGTTGCTGGAAAATCCGGCCCGGCCGTTCGTGGCGATCCTGGGCGGCGCCAAGATCTCCGGCAAGATCGACGTGATCGAAAACCTGCTTGCCAAGGTTAATACGCTGATCATCGGCGGCGGCATGGCCTATACCTTTTTCAAGGCCCGCGGCGTCGAGGTCGGCAAATCCCTGGTGGAAGAGGACAAGATCGGGCTGGCCAGAGAGATACTGAAGAAGGCGATCGACCGCGGCATCCCGCTGATGCTGCCGATCGACCATGTTGTGGCCGATAAATTTGATGCGAATGCCGATTCCAGGATCGTGACGCGCGCCGGCATCCCGGCCGACTGGCAGGGGATGGACATCGGTCCCGAGACGATCACCAAGTTCGGCCACGCGATCAAAAAAGCCAAAACGATCTTCTGGAACGGCCCGATGGGGGTCTTCGAATTCGCTAAATTCTCCAAGGGAACGACGGCGATCGCTGAAATGGTGGCCGAAGCGACGGGCAAAGGGGCGAGCTCCGTGATCGGCGGCGGCGATTCGGTCGCGGCCGTGGAGCAGGCCGGCCTGGCCGGCAAGATGACCCACATTTCCACCGGGGGTGGCGCCTCGCTTGAGTTTGTCGAAGGGAAAACGCTGCCGGGCATTGCCTGTTTGCGGGATAAATAATTTGAAGTTGGACGTTGGAGGTTGGGATTTGCCACGCAGTGGTATGGGGGTGTAGCTCAGTTGGGAGAGCGCGGCGTTCGCAACGCCGAGGTCGTCGGTTCAATCCCGATCACCTCCATTTTTGATGTTGCAAACTGATAAATTAAATATATAATATGGGGTGGTTATGAGAGGATTATTGCTGGCTTTGCAGTTCTTGTCCGCACTCCTGCTGATCGTGGCCGTTCTGCTGCACGCGGCCAAGGGGGAGGGGCTGGGCGGCATCGGCGGCTCGGCCAAGCTTTTTGGCACGCCCAAGGGGCTGGAGGAAGGGCTTGACCGGATCACCTGGGGGCTGGCGATCGTTTTTATGTCACTGTCGGTCATTCTGGCGATCTTGAAGGCTTGAAAAAAGGAGTGGTGTTATGGATAGCCTGACCGTTCCGCTCGTCTCCGCCTGGAACCAAGTTTCCCTGCCGCTGCTTAATTTACTGGCCGCGCTGATCGTGATCCTGCTCGGTTTTCTGCTTGCCCGGCTGGGGGCCTTCATTGTTGCTTATATTCTCAAACTGGCCCGGCTTGACCAGTGGGCCAAGACGGTCAAGTTCAACCAGCTGCTGGAAAAGGGGGAGGTCAAGAAGGGCTTGTCCGAACTGCTGGGCGACGGGGTTTTCTGGGCCATCATTTTGCTGACGGTGCTGGCGGTCGGCGGGCTGTCCGGCCTGAAGATCGAACCGGTAATGACCAAGGTCATGATTTATCTCGGGCTGGCGCTGATGGCGGCGCTGGTGCTCGGCCTGGGCCTGTTTTTTGCCGCGTTCTTTTCCGGCCTGGTGAAGGTTGTGCTGCTCAATTGCGGCGTGCCGGGCGGCAAAGCGCTCGCCCGTTTCATTTATTATGTCGTGGTCCTCTTCACCTTTTTGGCGGTGCTGGCCCAGCTGGGGCTCAAGCCGGGAGAGATCCTGGCCAAACTGGACATCCTGCTTGGCACGGTGGGGTTGGCGGCGGCGATCGCCTTCGGGCTGGGCTGCAAGGACATGGCGGCCGATTTTCTCTACGGTATTTTCAAGGGGAAGTGAAATGAAAAGGATTTTGATCGCGGGCGCGCTTGCCGCGGCGGTGGCGAGCGGCGCGCACGCCTTGTTTTTCATGACGGCGGACGGCCTGGGCGCCGGCAAAGTTTCGCTGACCGGCGCTTTTGTCCTCCCGTCCGCCGGGGCGACGGAGATCGCTGCCAGGTTAAGCTACGGTTTTACTCCTGACGTTGACGGTTACGGCCGCCTGGCGGTGCAATCGGCGTCCGGTTCTTCCTCGAGCTGGCTGGGCTTGGGAGCCAAAGGGCTGTGGCAAAAAGTATCGGCTGACTTGCCGTGCGATCTCGCCTGGCTGGGCGACTTTGGTTATTTCAACCAGAATTCTTTGCAAACGGTCAGCCTGACCGGCGGCGTCGTCTTGAGCCGGAAACTGGACGACAAATGGACCCCCGGCGGCGTGGTCGGGCTCAATTATTCCAGCGTGGCGGCCAGCTTGCCGGGCGGCGGGACTTCGACCACCACGGGCACCAGCCTGGTCTTGAGCGGCGGGGCGGCTTACGCGGCCACCGATAAACTGAACGTGAAAGGCGAGATCATGGTCACGGTCTCGCAGGGGAGCAGCAGCACCGGCGCCGGTTTGGCCGGCGAGTACAGGTTCTGACCGCTGCTTGATTATATTTTAATTTGGTTATATAATGCCTCGCAAGAGAAGGAGGTGAAATAATGAAGAGAACTGCATTTTTAACGTTACTTTTAGTCTTGGTCATGTCGGTTGCTTCATTGGCCGCTACAGTCACGCCGGCTAAAAAAGTTACGGCCGACACCACCAGTACGACCACTTCCTCAGGCGCCAGCTTGATGGGATTGACCGGGGTGACCCTGACATCGGTCGGCTGCCCGGCGGCCCATTTTGGCATGGGGGGCTGGAGTTTAGACGTTGGCGGCACGATCGCCAACGCTGCCAATACGACTACCCTGACCCTCCTCGCCAGGGGGAATATCCCCTTGAGCAAGATTTCTAACGGCCTGTCGACTTATTGGGGGCCGGCGGTCCTGTACAATTCGGCCGGTAGCGGTACCACCACGATCACAGTCCTGGTCGGCGCTGAATACGTGTTCGCGCCCAATCTGTCGCTGTTTGCTGATCTGACCGCTTTTTCGCTGACTTCAGCCAACGGCGCGACCACCTGGTTCGCTGGGGCGAATGCCGGGCAGATATATTCTGGCGGCCGACTCTATCTCTGATCGTTGTTTTTAATAAAATAAAGCCTCCCGTGAGCGCTCACGGGAGGCTTATTTTTTTTCTGGCCCGTTTGCGCCCCTTCCTAAAATATTGTAAAATTGACGGGTGAGCAGCTTGATCTTTATATTTTTTGCCGCGGCGATCGTTTCCCTGGCCCTGACTTTCCCTTTGCTCGGAGGCCTTAAGCTTTTTAGGCTCGGACAGCCGGTGCGGGCCGAGGGCCCGCCGGCGCACGGCGCCAAGGCCGGCACGCCGACGATGGGCGGGCTCGGTTTCCTGCTGACGATCGTTGTTTTTACGCTGATCCTGATCGACGTCGAACTGCAGCCGGCCTATCTGGCCTTGCTGCTGCTGCTGGCCGCCTTTGCCGCCATCGGCCTGGCCGATGATCTGCTGAAGATCTTCCGGCGCCGGAGCCTGGGGCTGACTTTCTGGGAAAAGATCGTGCTGCAAGTCCTGGCGGCCGGCTTCTTCGCGGCCTATCTTACTTTTCTCGGTTATAACCTCTCGCTTGACGGCCCGCTCGCCTGGCTCCGGTTTGGCAATCCGTACCTCTACCAGCTCCTGGTCATCTTTTTTGTCGTCGGTTTCGCCAACGCGGCCAACCTGACCGACGGCCTGAACGGCCTGCTGGCGGGAACGGCCGGGCTGGCCTTCCTGTTCCTGGGAGCGCTGGCCTTCTTTTTTCTGCACATTTCCAATGCGGCGGCTTTTTCCCTGACGGCGGCCGGGGCGGTCCTCGCTTTTCTCTGTTACAATTTTCCCCGGGCCGCGCTCTTTATGGGCGATGCCGGCTCGCTGCCGCTGGGGGCGGCTTTGGCGGGCCTTGCCTGCCTGGTCCACCAGGAATTGCGGCTGGTAGTGATCGGCGGCGTCTTCGTGATCGAGGCTTTGTCGGTGATCATTCAGGTGACCGCTTATAAGTTCTTCAAGCGCCGCGTCTTTAAAATGACCCCGCTGCATCACACCTTTGAACTGATGGGGGTCAAGGAACAATGGGTCGTGGCCGGCTTTTGGGCGGCGGGAATCGTTTTTGGGATCGTGGGCTTATGGATTTGAAGGGCAAAAAAGTCACGGTCTTCGGCGCGGGGAGGAGCGGGACCGCGGCCGCCAAAAAACTGCTTGCCCTGGGGGCCAGCGTGCGCCTGACCGACAGCGACCCGCGGGCCGATGTTTCGGTTTTTAACGGCCTGGGGCTGGAGATCGAGCTGGGCGGGCACTCCTTGGGCATAATTGAAGGTGACGATTTGATCGTGGTCAGCCCGGGAGTCCATCTCGATCTGCCGGTGCTGGCGGCCGCGCGGGAGAGGGACATCCCCGTCATTGCCGAGATCGAATTGGCTTTCCGTTTTATCACCAAACCGATCATTGCCGTGACCGGAACGAACGGCAAAACGACCACCGCCACGCTGATCGGCGAATTGCTGAAGGCGGCCGGCAAGCCGGCTGTCGTGGCCGGCAATATCGGCCGGCCGCTGATCGATGTCGACGAGACCGGCCTCGATTACCTGGTGGTGGAGGTCAGCAGCTACCAGCTTGAGGCGTGCGAGAGCTTCCGCCCGAAGATCGGCGTGATACTTAACATCCAGCCCGATCATCTGGAGCGCCACCATACCATGCGGGAATATATCGCCCAGAAGGCGCGTCTGTTCCGGAACCAGACCGGTGACGATTGGCTGGTCTACAACCAGGCCGACCGGGCGGTAGCGGAAATGGTCAAAAAGGCCAAGGCGAAGCTGGTGCCGTTCTCCCGCTCCAGGCCGGGGATCGTCACCCTGGCGCCTGACCAGATCAAGATCCCCGGCCGGCATAACCTGGAAAACGCGCTGGCCGCCGCTCAGGCCGCTTATCTCTGCGGCGTGAGCAGGGAAACGGCGGCCGAGGTGCTGCGCGCTTTTCCGGGGGTCGAGCACCGGATCGAATACGTCACCACGGTGGCCGGCGTCGAATTTTACAACGATTCGAAAGGGACCAACCCCGATTCGACGCGGGTGGCGCTCGAAACTTTCCGGGGGCGGGGGATTGTGCTGATCCTGGGCGGGCGGGACAAAGGGGTCAGTTTGGACGAGCTGGCCCGCGACGTCAGGCGCGGGGTCAAGGCGGTCGTGCTGATCGGCGAGGCGGCGCCCCGCTTTGAGGCGGCGCTCAAGGCGGCCGGCTGCGAGGAGATTTACCGGGCCGGGGCCTCGCTGCCCGACGCCGTGAAAAATGCTTTTTTGCTGGCCGGGCGCGGCGATGTCGTGCTCTTTTCACCGGCCTGCGCCAGTTTTGATATGTTCAGGGATTATGAGGAGCGGGGGACGGTTTTCAAGCAGCTATGCCAAAGCCTAAAAGTTTAGACTATATTTTCCTGTTTGCCGTGCTGGCCCTTTCCGCCGTCGGCACGATCATGGTCTTTTCGGCCAGCCCGACCCTGGCGTTGCGGCTGGGCGACAGCTTTTATTTCATCAAGCGGCAGATATTTTATCTGGCCCTCGGCCTGGCGGCGCTCTGCTTCGCTTGCCGTCTTGATCTGGCAGTGCTGAAGAAACGTTCCGGCCTGATCTTCCTCGTTTCCGTGCTGCTGCTGGTCATTATTTATCTGCCGGGCGTCGGCCGGAAAGTGCTGGGCGCCTCGCGCTGGATCGAGCTCGGCATCTTGTCGTTCCAGCCTTCTGAACTCATCAAATTCACGCTGGTGCTCTTCCTGGCCGTCTACCTGGCGGCCAGCCGGGAGAAACTGGGCGATCTCTTCCGCGGTTTTCTCCCGCCGGTCTTGCTGACGGGGTTGATCGCCGCGCTGATCATTAAACAGCCCGATCTGGGCACGGCGCTGACGATTTCGCTGACCGCTTTCGTCATGCTTTTTGTCGCAGGGGCTGACTGGCGGCAGAGCGGGGTGCTCGCCGGCCTGGGACTCGCCAGCCTGCTGGCGCTCTCCCTTTCCAGCGCCTACCGGCTGCGCCGTTTGCTGGCCTATCTCGATCCCTGGAAGGACCCGCAGGGGAGCGGCTTCCAGATCATCCAATCGCTGCTGGCGGTCGGTTCGGGCGGCCTCTTTGGCCTCGGCCTGGGCGCTTCGCGCCAGAAATATTTTTACCTGCCGCAGCAATTCACCGATTTTATTTTCGCCATTTTGTGCGAGGAGCTCGGTTTCGTCGGGGGAGTGATAATCGTGGCCCTTTTTTGCCTGCTGGCGTACCGCGGCCTGATGATCGCGCTGGCGGCCGCCGATCCTTTCAAGAACCTGCTGGCGCTCGGCCTGGTCTCCTGGCTGACGGTCCAAGCCCTGCTCAATATCATGGTAGTGATCGGCCTGGTCCCGACGACCGGCATCCCGCTCCCGTTCATCAGCTACGGCGGCACGGCGACCGTGATCAACTTGTTCGCGGCCGGCGTCGTCCTCAATATCTCGCGGCGGCCATGAGCAGGGATAATTTGCGCTTTGCGCTGGTCTGCGGCGGCACCGGCGGGCACATTTACCCGGGCCTGGCGCTGGCCGACGAACTGAAAAGCCGGTTGCCGCGGGCCGAGCTGCTGTTCCTTGGCGGCCGTGAAGGGTTGGAGCGCGAACTGGTGCCGCGCGCCGGCTATCCGCTCGAGCTGATCAGCGCGCGGCGCCGTCCGTCAGTTGTTTTGCTGTTCGCTTTTTTCCAGGCCTGGCGGCGGCTGCGCCGGTTCGCCCCGCAGGCGCTGATTTCCACGGGGGGCTGCGCCAGTCTGCCGGCGGTGGCGGCGGCGAAACTGCTCGCGGTCCCGATCTACCTGCACGAACAGAACCTGCTCCCCGGTTTCACCAACCGTTTGTGCGTCCGCTGGGCCAGGCGGACCTTTCTCTCTTTTCCCGGCTCGGAACGGTATCTGCCGGGCGTGCTGACCGGCAATCCGGTGCGCCGCGAGATCTTGTCCGCCGACCGGGACGCCAGCCGGCGCCGGCTCGGCTTTGCGCCCGGCGACCGTGTCGTTCTTATCATGGGAGGAAGCCAGGGGGCGCGGAGCATTAATCAGGCAGTCGTCGCCGCTTTGCCGAAATTATCCAGTGAGATCAAAATAATTCATGTGGTCGGCAATCGTGACGCGGAACTGGTCGACGCCGCCCTCAAGGGCGCCCAATATCCGTTTTATCGCAAGGTCAATTATCTGTATAATGTAGGGGAAATGCTGGCGGCGGCTGATCTGGCGGTCAGCCGGGCCGGCGCGACCGCGATCGCCGAATTCACCGCCCGGGGCCTGCCGATGGTCCTTGTGCCGTTCCCTTTTTCCGCCGCCGGACATCAGGAACTGAACGCCCGGGCGATCGCGGCGGCCGGCGCCGGCTTGTGCGTCGAGAATGACGAGTTCACGCCGGAAAAATTCGCGGCGCTGGCGGGGAGCGATAACCTCGACTTGCCGGCCATGGCGGCGGCCGCCCGGCGGCTGGGGCGGCCGGAGGCGGCCAGCGAGATCATCGGACTGATCCTGTCCGACCTGAAGGAAGCAAATGGACCTTGATCTGGAAAGAATGAAGAATGTCCACCTGGTCGGCATTGGCGGCTGCGGCATGTCGGGGATCGCCAAAGTGCTGCTGGAGATGGGCTTTAAGGTCAGCGGCTCCGACCAGAAAGAAGGGGTCAACACGATCCGGCTGAAAGACCTCGGCGTCCGCATTTTTATCGGCCACGGGAGCTCGCAGGTGCGCGACGCCGATCTTCTGGTCTATTCCTCGGCGGTCAGGGCGGACAATCCCGAACTGGCCGAAGCGGCGGCCAAGGGGATCAGGATCGTCAAACGGGCCGAGGTGCTGGCCTGGATCATGTCGCGCTCAAAGCACCGGGTGGCCGTGGCCGGCACGCACGGCAAAACAACGACCACCGCCATGACCGCCCGCGTGCTGGAAGCGGCCAGGCTGGACCCGACTTATCTGATCGGCTGCGACATGGACTACGAGGGCGGCAACGCCCGGCTGGGCGGCGGCAACTATCTGGTGGCCGAAGCCGACGAGTCGGACAGTTCTTTTCTCTACTACTCGCCGACGCTTGAGGTGGTCACCAATATCGAGGCTGACCATATGGAGCACTTCGGCGGGATGGACGAACTGCTCTCGACCTTTGAGCGGTTCATGGCCTGCCTGCCGGCCGGCGGCCTGGTCGTGATCGACGGCAGCGACCCGAACAACCAGCGGCTGATCGGTAAGGGGGGACGGCGCTTCATCACTTACGGCCTGGCGCCCGAAATGGAATATGGCGCCAGGGAACTCTCCTTCGCCGGCTTCAGCTCGCGCTACGTGCTGACGCGCCGCGGCCAGGAGCTTGGCGCGGTCGAGCTCTCCGTCCCCGGCCGGCAGAATATCCTGAACAGCCTGGCGGTCTTCGCCGTCAGTGTTGAGTTCGGCCTTGATTTTGTGACGGTGGCCGGCGCGCTGCGCACCTTTGTCGGGGCGCGGCGCCGCTTCTCGACGGTAGGCGAGCAGAACGGCGTGCTGCTGATCGACGATTACGCCCATCACCCGACCGAGATCAGCGCCACGCTCAAGGCGGCCCGTTCGGGCTGGCCGGAACGGCGGATCATCTGCGTCTTCCAGCCCCACCGCTACACCCGGACGATGATCCTCAAGGAGCAGTTCGCCGGGGCGTTCGGCGACGCCGACCGTGTCATCATCACCGACGTTTACGCCGCATCGGAAACGCCGCTCCCGGGCGTTTCCGGCCGGACGATCGCCGAACTGCTTGACCGGGAAAAGACCCGGTACCTGCCGAAAAAAGAACAGATCGCCGAGCGCCTGATCAAAGAACTGAAGCCGGGCGACATCGTCCTGACGCTGGGGGCGGGCGATATTTATACCGTCGGCAAAGAACTGCTGGCGCGGCTGAAGATGAAGCATGAAAATCCTGCGTAATGAATCGCTGAAGAAACACACGTCTTTCCGCATCGGCGGGCCGGCCGATTATTTTTCCGTGCCGGGCACGATCGAAGAATTACGCCGGCTGCTGGTCTTTGCCGCCGGCAACCGACTGCCGCTCGCGGTGATGGGGGCGGGGACCAACCTGCTGGCGCTGGACAAGGGCTTCCATGGCCTGGTCATTAAACTGGCCGGCGGGCTTGACCGGCTCACCGTGCGGGGGAGTGTGGTGCAGGCCGGCGCCGGACTGCCGCTCTCGAAACTGCTCAAGTCGCTGGCCGGCCGCGGCCTGACCGGCCTGGAATTCCTGGCGGGGATCCCCGGCACGGTGGGGGGGGCGGCGGTCATGAACGCGGGGGCCTGGGGAAAAGAGCTTGGCCGCTACATCGACCGGATCAAAGTGCTTGACCGGCACGGCGAACTCTCGGTCTTAAAAAAGGGGCAACTCGGTTTTGGCTACCGTAAAAGCAACCTGCAAAACGGACGCTACATCGTGGCCGAGGTGGTTTTCCGCTTGCGGCGGGGGCGGCCGCGCCGGATCAAAGGCCGGTTCAAAGGGTTCCTGGCCAGAAGAAAAGCCAGCCAGCCGCTCGGCTGTCCGAACGCCGGCAGTATTTTCAAAAATCCCAAAGGGAAATTCGCCGGCCGGCTGCTGGAAGAGGCCGGCTGCAAGGGGGTGCGGGTCGGTGACGCCCAGGTCTCGGCCAAGCACGCCAATTTCATCGTCAATCTGGGCGAAGCGCGCGCCCGTGACGTCATTAAGCTGATGACGCGGATGCAGAATTCCGTCAAGAAGCGCTGCAAAGTCCGGCTTGAGCCCGAGTTGAAAATCATGGTACAATCGTCTCTAACATGACCAGTCAGTCAAAGGCCAAAGAATTAGAGGCGATGGCCGTCAAACTGCGCAGGCACGTCATCGAAATGACCTGCGCCGCCGCCTCCGGCCACCCCGGCGGTTCGCTCTCGGCGGCCGATATCATCACCGTCCTTTACTTTTTCCAGTTGCGTTACGACGCCAAGAACCCCGCCTGGCCGGAGCGCGACCGCTTTGTCATGAGCAAGGGCCACGCGGCGCCGATCCTCTATGCGGCGCTGGCCGAGGCCGGTTTTTTCCCGGTCAGCCAGCTGAAGACGCTGCGCCAGACCGGCAGTTCGCTCCAGGGCCACGTTGATATGCTCTCCCTGCCGGGGATCGAGATGTCGACCGGCTCGCTCGGGCAGGGGCTGTCGGCGGCCAACGGGATGGCGCTGGCCAACCGTCTTGACAAAAGGGAGAGCCGCGTCTATTGCCTGCTGGGCGACGGCGAGTGCCAGGAGGGGCAGGTCTGGGAAGCGGCGATGACCGCGGCCCACTACAAGCTCGACAATCTGACCGCGATCGTCGACCATAATAAATTCCAGATCGACGGGCCGGTCGAGCGGATCAAGAATCTGGCGCCTTTCCCGGACAAATGGCGGGCGTTCGGCTGGAACGTGCTGGCGTGTGACGGGCATAAGGTCCCGGCCATCATCGAAGCGCTGGGCAAAGCGGTGAAAGCCAGGGGCAAACCGACGGTGATCATCGCCGAGACGGTCAAAGGGAAAGGGGTCAGCTTTATGGAGGCCAAGCCGCTCGACTACCACGGCAAAGCGCCGACCGCGGACGAAGAAAAACTGGCGCTGGGAGAGCTCTGCCGGCGGGGGGAAAAGAGTTCATGAGCGAAACTAAAATGATCGCGACGCGCGACGCCTACGGCAAGGTGCTGGCCGAGATCGGCCGGGAGAACCCTGACGTGGTGGTGCTCGACGCCGACCTGGCCGTTTCCACCAAAACTTCGGTCTTTGCCAAAGAATTTCCCGACCGCTTCTTTGACCTGGGCGTGGCCGAACAGGACATGATCGGCACGGCCGCCGGGCTGGCCGCGGCCGGCAAGATCGTTTTCGCTTCGACTTTCGCTGTTTTCGGCTCGGGCCGCGCCTGGGACCAGGTGCGGGTCTCGGTCGCTTACACCCGCCTCAGCGTTAAGATCGTGGTGACCCACGCCGGGATCACCACCGGCGAGGACGGCGCTTCGCACCAGGCCAACGAAGACATCGCGATCATGAGGGCGCTGCCGAACATGACGGTGGTCGTGCCGGCCGACGCTGTCGAGACCGAAAAAACGATCCGCGCCGCCGTCAAGTATTACGGGCCGATGTATGTCCGCTTGAGCCGGCCGAAGACGCCGGTCCTGCACCCGGCCGATTACGATTTCCAGATCGGCAAGGGTGAAGTAATGCGGCCGGGCAGCGACCTGACGATCATCGCCTGCGGCACGATGGTGGCGCCGGCGCTCGAGGCGGCCGCCGCGCTGGGACAGGAGGGGCTCAAGGCGCGCGTCGTCAACCTGCACACGATCAAGCCGCTCGACAAGGAGCTGATCGTCCGCTGCGCCGGCGAGACCGGCGCCATCGTCACGGCCGAGGAGCATTCGATCATCGGCGGGCTGGGCGGGGCGGTGGCCGAGGTGGTGGCGGAGAACGCGCCGGTGCCGCTGATCCGGGTCGGCCTGAAAGATGTCTTCGGCGAATCGGGCAAGCCGGAAGAGCTACTGGTCAAGTACGGTCTGACCGCCAGAGAGATCGGCGCGGCGGCCCGCGCCGCCCTGGAAAGGAAAAAATGAACCGCCCCTCCTGGGACGATTACTTCATGAAGATCGCCGCCGATGTCGGCGAACGGGCGACCTGCGTCAAGCGCCGGGTCGGCGCGATCATCGTCAAGGAACACCGGATCCTCTCTTCGGGCTACAACGGCGCCCCCAAAGGCTTTGCCCACTGCAGCGAGGCGACCTGCGTCCGCAAACAGATGAACGTCCCGTCGGGGCAGCGGCACGAGCTCTGCCGCGGGCTGCACGCGGAGCAGAACGCCATCATCCAGGCCGCCTGGCACGGGGTCCGCATCTCCGGCGGCACGCTCTATTGCACGCACCAGCCGTGCGTCATCTGTGTTAAAATGATGATCAACGCCGGGATCGTCAGGCTGGTCTGCGCCGGCGGCTACCCGGACGAATTGGCCCGGGAACTGCTCAAGGAATCGGAACTGGAGGTCGTCAAATATGAAGGTAGGATATCTCGGGCCTGAAGGGACCAACAGCGAGGAGGCCAGCCGCCTTTACGCGCGCCGGCTCGAGGGCCGGGCCGACCTGGTCCCTTATTCGACGATCCACGACGCGCTGCTGGCCGCCGACCGCGGCCGGATCGACGAGGCGATCGTGCCGATCGAGAACTCGATCGAAGGGACGATCGCCATCGTCACCGATACGCTGGTCAGGGACGTCAAGCTGGTGATCAAGCAGGAGATAGTCGCGCCGATCTATCATTACCTGATCGCGCAGACAGGGATCAGGCTCGGCGAAATTACCGACGTGATCTCCAACCCGCAGGTCCTCGACCAGTGCCGGGACTTCCTGCGCCGGAAGCTGCCCAAAGCCAAACTGCACCTCTCCTACAGCTCGTCCGAAGCGGTCCGCCAGGTCGCGACCTCTTTGGGTGAAAAAATTATTGCCCACGGCCGGGTGAAAGGGAGCGTCTTTGCCGCGATCGGCACGGCGGCCTCGGCCAGGCTGTACGGCCTCAAGGTCATCGCGGCCAGGATCAACGCGCCGGACAACCGGACCCGTTTCATCGTCCTGGCCAAAAAAGACCATCCGCGGACCGGCGACGATAAGACCTCGATCGTTTTTTCCATCGCCCGGGACCGGCCGGGCGGTTTGCACGACATCCTGGCCGAGCTTGCCGGGCGCGACATCAACCTGACCAAGATCGAGTCCCGCCCGTCCAAGAAGGCGCTCGGCGACTATTATTTCTTTGCCGACATGCAGGGGCACCGGAGCGACCGCGTCATCGCCGGGGCGCTGGCGGGGATCAAACGCAAAGCTTCTTATCTTAAGCTGCTCGGTTCTTATCCGCGGGCCAGGAATAAGTAAAGGAGGCAACACGCATGCAAACTTATCTTTTGAACGGCCTGATCTTTTGCGCCATCCTGCTGCTGATCGCCCTGACCGTCGGAGCGGTGCAGCTGATCTTCATTCTGGTCGATGTCCGGCGGACGGTGCGGGTCCTGCTGGAAAAGGTCCGGGTGGTCACCTCCCTGTTCGATGTGGCGGTCTCGCTGGTCGGGGCGCGGGGGAGCGCTTTCGTCGCGGCGCTGAAAAAGTTACTGAACATTTTGTTCAAGTGAGCGCTTGATATAGAGGAGGGGAAGCACAAATGGGGAAAATGAACAGGATCTTCAAGCTCCTGACGCTGGGCGGGCTGATCGGTTTTATCGGCGGCCTGCTGGTCGCGCCGCAGAAAGGCGAGCAGACCCGCGAGCAGCTGAAAGCGGCGCTGGACAAAGGCAAAGCTAAATTCGACGAACTGAAACAGGAATTCGGCAAAAAGGAAGATTGACCGGAAGAGCCGCTTAATGCTGCAAGAGAAAATTGAATCGCTGCTGGCCCGGGCGCTGGAACGGGCGGCGCTGCCGGTTAAACTGGAAGGCAAGGTCACGGCCTCTCCCCGCAAAGAATACGGTGATTTCGCTTCGAGCGTCGCGGTCGCCGGCGCGCGCCAGCTGGGGCAGAACCCGCTGGAGCTGGCCGGCCGCCTGGCCGGCTTGCTCGCGGAGCTCGATCGCGGCCAGACGGCGAGCAAGATCGAGGTCGTCAAGCCCGGCTTTATCAACTTTTTCCTCAAAGACGAAGTGGTCCAGGACGCGATCCCGGAAATTATCGAGCGGGACCGTGCGTGGGGTCAAGGGTCAGGGGTCAAGGGTCAAGAAGAGAAGATATTGCTGGAGTTTGTCTCGGCCAACCCGACCGGCCCGCTGCACGTCGGGCACGGCCGCTGGGCGGTGATCGGCGACAACATCGCCCGCCTGCTGAAAGCGGCCGGCGGCCGGGTCGCGACCGAGTTTTACGTCAACAACGTCGGCGCGCAGGTCGAGAACCTCGAGGCCTCGGTCCGGGCGGTGCGGGCCGGGCAACCGGTGCCCGAGGGTGGCTACGGCGGAGCTTATATCAAAGATGTTCAGGGCGGGACCAGGAAAGAAATGCTGGCCTTCCTGCTCGGCCAGCAGCAAGAGACCCTCCGCCAGCTCGGTATCACTTTCGACCGCTGGTCCTATGAAAATGAGCTGCACGATCGGGGAGAGGTCCTGGCCGCGGTCCAAAAACTGCGCGACCTGGGCGCGACGTTCGAGGAGGGCGGCGCGACCTGGTTCAAAGCGCAGGAACTGGGCGACGACAAGAACCGCGTGCTGACGCGCGAGGACGGCCGGCCGACCTATTTCGCGGCGGACATCGCCTATCATCTCGACAAGTTCGCCCGCGGCTATGGCCGGCTGATCGATATCTGGGGGACCGACCACCACGGCTACGCCCCGCGGCTCAAAGCGGCGCTCAAGGTCCTGGACCAGCCGGCCGATAAATTTGAAATAATCATCGGCCAGCTGGTCACGCTCTACCGGGGCGGCGAACCGGTCCGCATGTCGAAGCGGACCGGCGAGCTGATCACCCTGCAGGAGGTGCTTGACGAGATCGGAGCCGACGCGACGCGCTTCTTCTTCTCCGCCACAGACGTCAACTCCCATCTCGACTTTGACCTGGAGCTGGCCAAGCAGCGGTCGGTCAGTAACCCGGTCTATTATCTCCAGTACGCGCACGCGCGGATCTGCTCGATCCTGCGAAAGTCAAAAGTCAAAAGTCAAAAGTCAAAAATTGATTTAAGCGGATTAACTTACCCGGCAGAGAGAGAACTGATGCTCAAGCTGCTGGCCTGGCCGCGGCTGGTGGCGGCCGCGGCGGCGGCGCGCCAGCCGCACCGCGTGACCGAGTACGGCAAGGAGCTGGCGATCGTTTTCCATCACTTCTACGAACAGTGCCGCGTCCTCGGCAATCCGGGCCGTTTGACGCTGGTAGATGCTTCCCGGATCACCCTGCGCAACGTGCTGGAATTGCTGGGGATCAGCGCTCCCGAATCGATGTGAAGCGGCGTCGCGCCGGCGGAAGAACCTTGACAACCGTTAGGTCCCGGACTATCATTTCATTATTCTATTATAAATAATAATAAAATGAAATACATTCAAATTAGCCAGAAGCTTCGTTCGCCGGTCTTCACGCTGCAGGACCTCAGGCAGCTGGGGGTGAAAATATTCAGCTACCAGTTGACGCTCTGGCAAAAACAGGGCCGCTTGCTCAAGCTTAAAAACGGCGTTTATGCCTTTGCCGACCGGGCAGCGGAGGTCCGGCCGGAGACCTTAGCCGGCTTGCTTTACGCGCCGAGCTACATCAGTCTGGAACGGGCGCTGGCGGTTTACGGGATCATTCCGGAAATGGTCTATGGCGTAACTTCCGTGACGCCCAAGACCACCCGTAACTTCAGGAATAAGATCGGCCATTTCATTTACCGGCACATTAAACCGGCCCTGTTTTTCGGTTACCGGACGGCCGGCGGGCCGGGGCACAAATATCTTATTGCCGAACCGGAAAAAGCGCTGCTGGACCTGTTGTATTTCAACCGGAGCCGTTTGAAATCAAGGGCCGACATTGCCGTTTTCCGGTTCAAGCGCCGGCTATTGCGGGACGAACTTTCCAAGACTAAATTAAAGAAATATCTTAAATTGTTCGGCGACCGCCGCATTAAACAAGCGCTGGCCTGGTCGCTGGAAAAAGAATAATGCTGACTTTTGAACAGTTAAAAGAGTATTTCCCGCCCGAAATAATGCGGCTTAACCCGAAGGGGGCGCTGGTCGAATATCTCCAGTATGAATTTCTTGATTCGCTTTTCAAGCAGCCGGGTTCGGAAAAGCTCTGTTTTATCGGAGGCACCGCCATCAGGATAATCTATAACAGCCAGCGTTTTTCGGAAGATCTTGATTTTGACAATTTTGGCCTGGGTTACGAAGCTTTCCGGCGGCTGATCGGCAAGGTCTGCCGTGAAATGGCAGCCAAGGGCTTTGAGACCGAATGGCGGTTCTTAAAGAAGGGCGCGGTCTTCCACGCTTACGTGAAATTTCCTTCGGTGCTGAAGCAATACGGGCTGGCCGGCCATCATCTGGAGAAGATCTTTGTCGCCGTCGACGCGGAACGGAAAAAGAAGTTCGCCCTGCCGGTCGTCAAGCCGGTCAACAGGTTCGGCGTTTTCCGCAGCGTCCTGGCCGGTTCCGCCGCGGTCCTTTTGGCGCAGAAGCTGATCGCCATCTTGCGGCGCCGGCGGGAACGGGGCCGCGATTTTTACGACGTTTCCTACCTGCTGGGCCTGACCGGGCCGGATTTCGCTTATCTCGAAGCGGCCACCGGCTTAAAGCGCGAGAAATTTTTGCAGCGGTTCAGGGAACGCTGCGCGGCCTTCAACTATAAGGTCTTGGCTCGTGAAGTGGCTCCTTTTCTTTTCGATGAGACGCAAAAAGAACGGGTGGAGAACTTCCCGCGCAATGTGTTAGAATTGCTGGGGATCAGCGCTCCGGAAACGATGTGAGGTAATGGAGAAGTGGGGGAAATTTCACGGGTGGTGTGTTAGAATTGCCGGTGAGAGAGGCAGAACGGGCAAAGGGGGCGGAGGGGAATGGCGATAACAAATAAAGATGTAGATAAGCTGAAGGAAGTGTTCGCGACCAAGGGTGATCTGGAAAGGTTCGCGACCAAGGATGATCTGGGGCAGGTCAGGGAAGAGATTAAGGATAAATTTGACCGGGTCTTGACAGGCCAGGATAAGATCATGAAAGAGCTGGAAAAAGCGCGGGAGGACCGCGTGTTTGCCGTCGGCAAAGATCGCGAGCAGGATGGGCGGCTGGACGAGCTGGACGGCAGAGTTAAAAAGCTTGAGTCTGTTAGCCGTTAGAAGTAATCAGCAACGGGCAAAGCGGCCGCCCCGTTAAGGCTGTCTGTCGTGATATCAGGAGGCAATGTTGCTGTCCTTTAGGAAATTCTGGCTGCTCCTCTTCTTCTTGACAGTCTTCTTATGCCTTTCCGCGCAAGCGGCGA